>DATAKF010000419.1:0-7057 GCA_036261775.1 Polyangiaceae bacterium
TGAATGAAGACCGCGTCTTTCGCTTCAACGGACTGGACGGCAGCGTCTGGAATGACGACCGGAGAAGTAGCGCGATCAACGACGACTTCTGCCGTGGCGAAGAGTCCCGGTCGCCACGCTGGCCCCGGTTCCTTCAAGACCACGCGCGCATTGGCTGAGCGAGTCTGTTCGCCGACGACCTGCCCGAGAAAAGCGATGGTGCCGTGGGCGGCCTCCGCAATACCTTCGGCCCGCACCTCGGCGATTTGGCCAACAGCGACGAGCGGCAGATCCTTCGCGTACACCGTGACGTTCACCCAGATGGTGGAGAGGTCCGCGATGGTGAAAGCGCGAGTTGTCTCGGTCAGGACCTCGCCGACCGTCACGTGCCGTTCGATGATCGTGCCGGCGAAGGGCGCAACGAGCGCGTAGCCGCCGCCACCGCCGCCGCCACCAATCGCTTGGAGCTTCTGTGCCGAGCTGCGCTGCTCGATGCGCGCTTCTGCCAGCCCCTGCTTGGCTTGGAGGTAGTCCTTCTCAGCGGAGATGTTCTCCTTCTGCAGCTGCTCAGCACGAGAGAATGTGGCTTCCGCAAGCGAGAGGCGCTCCTTGCTGGCGAGAAATTCCCGCTGCGCCTCGGCAAGGTCGCGACTGTCCATAGTGGCGAGAAGCTCGCCCTTCTTCACTGTGTCGCCGACGCGCTTGAGCACCTCGCGGGCGGTGCCCGCAACTCGGGGCGTCACGTGGGCGACAGCGTCGAGGTTGAGGGAAACTTCGCCTGGAAGTGAGAGGGTGACATTGACGTCGCCCGGCCCGGCGGTTGCTACCTCGATATCGGCGTTCTTCAGCGCCTCCGGAGTGAGCTTGACGTGACCTTCTTCGCCTTCTTCCTCGTGTTCGGCGTGTTCGGCGTGTTCGGCGTGCCCGGGCTCGGGCGTCGATCCAGAGCCGTTCGCGCTGGTTCCAAATGGGCTACCGAGATGCTGAACGGCAAACGCGACTGCAGCCATCAGCCCGATGAGCAGCAACAAGAGCAGCAGCACGTTCCGAAGAGTCAGCTCGATTCTGATTGCGCGTGTCATTGGGGAATCCGTCCTGCCAAGGTGAAAAGCTCGATCTTGACGACGGCGTGCGCGTGCTGCGTCTCGAGCAGCTTCTCTTCGACTTCGATGGCTTCGCGCCGGACCAGCAGAACGCTCGCCAGATCATTCTCACCAAGCTCGTAGCCGCGGGTCGCCAAATTGACGGCGCGGCCTGCCAGGGCGGCTGTGGGCGCCAGCGTGTCCATCGCCGCCCGGGTTGCCAAAAACCTCGCGTAGAGCTCCTTTACTTGTCCATCAGCCCGAGCGCGGCTCTGAGCCACCCTCGCTTTCGCCGTGGTGAGCTCCGCAGTGCTGGTGAGCACCTCGGTTCGATTGGCGTTCAGGACGGGCAACGGTACTGCGAGGCCGAGGAGTCCGATGTTCGCACCGTCGTCGCGCGAGTACTGCCCGAGAATGCTGACCGTCGGCCAACGAGCGGCCCGCTCGCGATCTGATTTGGCCCGCGCCGCATCCACTGAAGCCACCGCCGCTCGGACATCCGCGCGTTGGCCACTCTGCTTCACCAAGAGCGCCAAAGCCTGCGGTTCGCCCTCGGGTACGAGCGCGCCCTCTACTGACGGCGTGCCGCTGAGTCCGAGCATGGTGAAGAGCAAGACCTCGTCGCCATCGCGGTCGCCGGCAGCTGTCGCCAAGGCCGAGGCGTCTCGTTTCTCTTGCATGGCCGCGAGCGCGACATCGAGCTCGGGCACGGTCCCGGCCGCCCGGCGGCGCTGCGCGGCCGCAAAAAGTCGCTCTGTGAGCGAGTGCCGCTCGGTGGCAATGGCAACGTGCCGGTGGTCACGCAGTACGGCTGCGTGCTGAAGCAGGGCGCCCAGAAGCAGGTCGCGCTGCTCGGCCTCAGCCAGTCCGACGGCCGCTCGATTCTCGGACTTCGCGGCATCCAGACGAGCGCCACGTTTGCCACCGAGGTCGACAGGCCAGGAAACGGTCGCCACGCCGTTGAAGGTCCGACTGCCGTCGGGGTTGAAGCGCACGCCGCCCAGCCCTGAAACGACCGGGTTCTCGAGCGAGATGATGCCAGCAGCCGTCACCGCAGCTCGCGAGACGCCCACCTCTGCCTTACTGACCTGCGCTGCTGGCGCGACCTTGACGAGGTCTGCCACGCGCTGTCGGGTCAAGGCAGGCGTCTGCGCGTGTGCGGAGCCCGCCAGCAGCACGAACAAGGCCGCGGCTGACACACTGCCAGTCAAAGATTTACGCCATCGCAACAACATACCGACCTCGAGTTTTCATGTTCACGACACACTTCCTGTCTGCCCATGCCCCAAGAGCTAAAGGGCGGCCTCGGCTTTCAACAGGCAGCTCAAATCGGCTGCTCCGAATCGTCCGACGTATTTCGTCCCGTTGATGAGCGTCGTTGGCGTGCCGCGCACGCCGGCAGCAATGCCTCTGGCGACGCTGGCACGCAGCTGCGCTTCGGTATCATCCGCCATCAAACATTTTTCGAACTCGGCCGGGACGAAGCCGTTGGCTGCGGCCAACTCGATGAGCCCCGCATGTTGAGTCGCCCCGTTATCGAACAGACGTGCCCCAAACTTCGCGCCGTCCCCCAACGAGTGGGCACACAACACAGCGCGTGCTTGAAGGCAGGCACCTGCATGAACCGTCGTCTCGACGCTGCTGTTGCAAGCAGATTCCAGCGGGAAATGCTCCTGAAGAACGTGAATGTGACGCGCGTGCGCGAAGCTCTGCAACGATTGATCGAGGGCACGGCAGTGGCGACATTGGAAGTCGGAGAACACCGACAGCGTCATGCCTTGGTCGCCGCCCTGCCGATGTAAGACCGCAGCAACCGCGCCGCATACTTCAGACCCAGCGACAGTGCCGGTAGCATAGACGTGCCGCGTCACTACGAGACTGAGCACACCAACCGCCATAGCTACCGCGCTCAGCGAAGAGCGACGGCGCCAGTGAGTCAGCTCTGCCCTGCAAGCAAAACGTATGGGCTCGCCGGTGCTGCGTACGCCGAACCAGGCGACGGCGAGCAACGCCAGGTTGACGAGGTGTAGCGCAGTGCACAGGAGACACACGGCGCCGATCACGCTGGCCGACAGTACCGCCAAGACGAGCGAGGCAGCGGCGCCAACGCAAGCGAGCACGAGCACCAGCACCGCGGGAGAGCGTGGGAACTGCCCACGGTTACCGACCAACTCGACGACGACCGCAGCCAGGATGGCTAGGTAGAGGAACCCGCCAAGGACCGACAACGGTAGCCCACCCAACGTCGCAAGCGGGTTTAGCAAAACAGCGTCGCAGTTGACGCTCTCGCTCAGGTTGCACACGCTCTGCCATTGCGGGTCGCGATGGAGTCGGTAGTGCACGTACGTCAGGAAAGACGAAAGCGACAACCCGGCAAGCGCGAGTAGCAAAAGGGCTCGCGCGGCGGCTCGCTTCATTGGCAGAGCCTTCGGGCTGGACGGGGGAGCCGAGCGGCGAGCGCGACCTGGAGGCCCCGTGAACGCCTCTCGCATACCCAGAAGCCCCATTAGCTCGACCCGACCTTTGGACGACGCGAAGACCTACTAGCTACGCTAGTAGGTTCGGGCGACGGAGACTGCTTGGGCTTGGGCGGCATGAGCTCACTTGCCGACGAACACAGCCATGCCGTGTTCGGTCGCTTGGTGCAGGAGGTCGAGCGGATCAGTTGGCGTGCCGTGTGGAAGGGCGAGCGCCGCGACTACGGCCGCGAGCAGAAGGGGTAGCGTGGAACCGTGATCGCAGCGGTGTGGTTTCCGGTCGGCGTACGCCAACAAGAGCCCCAGGCGCAGCTTCACGGCCTCGACCTGCCCGGAGCCCAGCGCCGGACGCAAAGTCCGCCGCGGAGTTTTCGCTGCGACCACCAAAGCTTTGGCGAGCGCGGTCGCTGACGCCCCCGAAACGACCGCTTGGCGGTCACAGTGCGCCTCCCGTCCAAGAGTCCATCGGGCATGTTCGGCGCGGAGTAGCCAGCCACCGACCGGGTTCACCGCAAGCGCCCACCACGCAACGAAATAGCGCAGCGGGTCGTGATTGGTAAAATGTTCGAGCTCGTGATGCAACGCGCCGGCCAGGGCGTCGTCGTCAATCGACTCCGCAAACGCCGTCTGCACCACGATGCGCCGGGAGAAAATGCCGACGGTGACGATCGGAGCGCTCACCACGTTCGACACGACGACGTGGCCTGCCAAGAGCGAAAGCGCCGGCCGAGCCCCGATAATGGCGTTGAGACGCAAGCTCACCGCCGTTGCTGCTTGATCATGGGACCCTCGCAGAGCCAGGCGATCTCGAAGCAACCGTGGAAGACCGATGAGCAGGGCCAGGCCAGCGAGGCCAAGCGAAAAATATGCCGACTCCACACAATCAGCGCCAGCATGCCGGGCCAGACACACCAACGCGCTAGTTCCCGACTCCGCTTGGTGCAGGCTGGCGGAAATGAACCAACACAGTGGCAGCGCGCTCGACGCGACCAACGTTGCGTAGCGAAAGGACTGATGGGAAGAAAGCCCCGAGGTGGAATCCAAGACGGAAACAAACCACAGTACGACTCGCGCCAGCAGCGCCGAAACGGGCAGCACGATCGCGAACACGAAGAGCGGCCCCAGGATCGGGAAGATGGCCTCGCTCACGAGCCCAGCTCCTTGCGACGGAGCTCGATGATGCGCTCGAGCTCGTCGAGAGCATCCGCATCAGCCGAAGTGATGGTATCGACGAGAAACGCCAACGATTCGCGCCCCGCGGGCTCGCCGATCTGCTGCAGCACTTCTCGCGCCGTCTGCTGCAGAAACTCCTCGCGCGTCAAACGGACGTCGTACAGGTAGCGTTTGCCCTCCCGCTCTCGCTTCAGCAAGCCCTTGTCGTGCAAGCGAGCCACGGTCGTCATCACGGTCGTGTAGGCGATGTCCCGGCGCTTCTCGAGCACCACCAACACTTCGCTCACGGCAAAGCGTTGAAGCTTGCGCGACCAGATCGCGTCCATCACTTCTGCCTCCAGCTCGTGGAGGCGAATGGCGACACCGCGTTTGCCAGAGCGCAGTCGGAAGGACATCGGTTTCAACGGGGACAACCTACTAGGCGCCGTAGTAGTACGCAAGGCCGGCCAAATATCCGCGGCTGGCGGTTGAAAAGCGGGTCGAAGCCGAGGGCGCTCACACTATTCCCGGCGCCGCTCTGCCCGGTATCGGGTGCGTTGGGATCGTCGCATGGGTGCCGTCTGACTCGCTATCAACGGCAGCATCCGAGGTGAGCTTTATGCCTTCTCGAATTTAGGACACGAATCCTGAAAGTCGGACGTGGTCAGTGTGTAGTCGCCTATTTTTCGGCGTTTGTGAGTTGGCTCGCGGGTTGCACCGCGGAGAAACGGAACGCGGTCGCTGTCCGTTCGGGACTGGCCGAGCCCGCTGTCTCCGAAGGAAGCAACTCATGAAAATCCGCCACTCGATCCGTTCCTCGCATTTCGCCGCGTTTGCCACTCTGTGCCTGGCCTCTTCGCTCGCTGCCTCAGCTTGGGCGCTGCCGAACGGTAGCGAACCCGCTAGCCCGGCCGCCGACGCCGGACGGCCAAGCCTGCCGGAACCCGTGGCCAACGATTCGGCCGGTTCCGACGACAAATCCCAGTATCACCTGTTCAAGCGGACTCCGCGCGCTCTGATGCGGGAGATGGCGACGGACCGCCCCGATACCACAGAGAGCCCGATTTCTGTCGATGCCGGTCACCTCCAACTCGAGACCGAGATGGTGAACATGGAACGCGATCAGGGCACGACGGACCCTACGTTCGGGTCCCTCAACCTCAAGCTTGGCCTCGCTTCGTGGACTGATTTCCAGATCGTCTTCGATCTTTTTCACCGCACTGGCGCTGAGAACGACGTTGGTGACCTCACGTTCCGCAACAAGATCAACTTGTGGGGCAATGACGGCGGCTCGTCGGCGCTGGCCTTGATGCCTTTCATTACACTCCCGGCTAGCCGCCTCGGCCCCGGCTACGTTGAAGGCGGCTTCATCGTCCCGCTCGGGCTAGAGGGACCTGCCGGCTGGGAGTTCGCTACGATGTTGGAGCTCGACGCCGTCCGGCGCACCAACGCGTACGGGATGGATCTAGTCGCTACCGCTACTGCTGGGCACGCAATCTGGGAACCCCTCGGAGGGTTTGTCGAGATCGCGAGCGTCACCCCCTTCGCCGACGAGGACGTCGTCCTCAGCGGAAACTCCGGGCTCGTGCTCGCCCTATCGGACGACGTCATGCTTGATGGCGGCGTGCGCGTGGGTCTGACCGACTCGGCCACCGATCTAGCCATGTTCCTTGGTGGATCGGGCCGCTACTAGCCCGACCGGAGCAAGGCGAACGTGGCAACAGAAACGCAGTGAGCAGGGAAAGCAGCATTATGAAAAGAAGCAGAATCGTTCCATTGGCCGGAGCCACGCTGATAGCAGCGGCAGGCGCGTGTTCGTCTGCAGCCACCGAGAAACCGCCAACGTCCGACTACCAGGCGGCCTGCGAGGGCACCACGCGGGCGACGACTCACGAGGCACTCCTGCAGGCGCAGGGGATCACTTCCGTAACGCCGCTGAGGGACAAGCCGTTCGTCGCACGGCCCACTGCACTGAAAGTAGCCGCAGCCGAGAAGAGGGCGAAGCTGCAAGGAGCGCGGGTCGTACTGCGCCCCAGCGCTGGCCTGACCGCGGAATGGCTGCAGCTCCTCGCTAACTGTGATCGAGCGATGGGAGCGGAAGCGGCTCCCTCGTCGGCCAGTCCGGCGTGCCCGTTCGAGCTCGCTCAGTCTAGCACGACCGTCAGGTCGACTGGTGACGGGTTCGCCCTGGATGTCGTGTCGGATGACCCTCGAGTGGCCAGCGAAATTCTCGAACGCGCCCGATCGCTAACGGCTGAAACCAAGTAGCCCGCGGGGGAGAGGCGTGTTATCGAAGTCGCAGGTCTAGATGTCTCCGCTGCTTCGTTCGGTTGCAACGCTCGCGGTTTCCCTGGTGACCGTCTGGGG
>DATAKF010000421.1:0-21163 GCA_036261775.1 Polyangiaceae bacterium
AAAGCGTGCGGGCCATAGACGAGCCAGCCGGCGTCGTCTTGACCGTGCTCACGCAGGTACGAAAGCGCGAGCTGCGCGCCGCGCTGAAACGACGGAGCCTTGTCCGCCAACAGGGCGAACGAGAAGAACACGCCCGGCGCGGTCTTGGTGCCGCTCTCCAGGTTCCACTTGAAGCTACGGGTACCCCAAGAGTTGTCGATGGCCCCGCCTGGGTACATGAAGTACTGGTGAGCCTCGAGCAGCTCGACGGCGCGCGTCACGTGACGGGGTGACGGCAGCATCAAGCCGTACATCGCGATGTAACCGATTGACTGCGCGATGTTGTAGCCGAGGTCCACGCCGTTGCCCTCACCGGTCAGCAAGTCTTCGGCGTTGATGGCGTCGGTCGTCAGCGTCATCAAGCTGGCGGCTTTGCCGAGCCAGGCGGGCTTGGGGTTCTCGATGGCGCGACTGGCAGACACCAACGCGACCGCACCGGTGGGCACGTAGTTGATGTTTCCCTTCGGAAAATTGGCCACCGTCCAGTCGGCGCAGCGCGTGATCGCCTGCGTCCACGCTGCGCGCTCTTGAGCCGAAAGCTGCTCTTTCAGGATGACGTAGGCGTTGGCGAGCGAGATCAGCTGATCGACGCTGGTGCCGTCCCAACCGGTCGTCTTGGGCCACTCTTCCCACCACGAGCCCGCGGCGGTTTGGACGCTGACCATCCAGTTGCCAAGCTCGATGGCCGCGCTGGCGTACTTCTGGTCTTGACGGTGTTTGAACGCTACCGCCAGCGGGTAGACGGCTTCGCCGGCGCGCGAGTGGATCGGCTTGGGCTCGGGATTGTTGCTCGGACTGACGAGCCCACCTTGGTTGTCGCCGCTGTCGAGCTGCGTGGTAAGCAATAGATCGACGAGCTCGTAGAGCGCTTTCTCGTACGCTTGCTCGTTCGGGATCTGGACGACGGCACCGCCCACGCCACCTGCATCACTACCTGCGCTGCCTCCAGCGACTGCGCCGCCACCCAGACTCGTCTCGCCGTTGGCGCCGCCGGTTGCCGTAGCCCCACTGCTGCCAGAGCCGCCGCCCGGCACGATAGGCGCGCCGGCCGCGCCGCTCGCCTGCGCCGCGCTGCCCGAGGCTCCGCCGGAGCCGCTCGTAGTGCCCCCAGGCGGGTCGGAAGAGCAGCCGAGCACGCCGCAACCGAGCGAAAGCGCGGCGATCCACCCGGCGCACATTTTCCACTCCGTTCCATTTTGGAATAAAAATTCCACTTCACCTTTGCCATGGGTGACGAGGGCGCGGACCTTCAAACAAACGGCAATGAAAGCTGCCCGCGGCGGTCATTTAGGGGGTCGAGGGATCTTGAAGAAGCTCGCACTAGCCCCCGCCCTGTTCGTCGCATTGCTCGGCAGTCACGCGTACGCGGCTGTGCCGGCCGGTTACCTGGGCACGCCGTTCGGTGGCACACCGCGACCACTGCCGGGCCGCATCGAGCTCGAGGACTTCGACGAAGGCGGACAGGGCGTTGCGTGGAGCGTGGACGACCATACCGGCAACTTCGGTGAAGGTGGCTGCGCCGCCAACGCCTACCGCGATGGCATCCACCCACAGCTCTGCAAGACGAACACGAACCCGAACGAGCTCGACATCTATTCGATGGGCCCGATGATGGGTCAAAAGTATCCGAGCGACGCGATGCCGCAATCGATCTACATCGGTTACACCCACGCGGTCGATTGGGTGAAGATCACCGTCAACGTGACAGTGGCCGGCACGTACAAGGTCAGCTCCACGTGGGCGTCCGAGCCGGGCGGCGCGGACGGCATCAAGGTTCAGCTGTCGTTCAACGACGTGCTCGAGGCCGACGCGAAGCTGCCCGGCACTGGCGGCTACCACAACTGGGTCGTGGCTCCGGACTTTGCGACCGTCGAGCTCGACGCCGGCGTGCAGGTGCTGCAGTTCGCGGCCAAGTCGATGCACTTGAACTACGACTACCTGCAGTTCTCCCGCGTTTTGCCGGGCGGCGGCGTCGACACCGGCGGCGGCCCGGTCGGTGGAGGCGGCAGCGGCGCAGGCGGCAGCGCGAGCGGCGGCAGCGCTGCGGCAGGTGCAGCCGGCGCGGCAGGCACGGCCACGGCCGGTAGTGGCGGCGCGCCGGGCTCCGGCACTGGCGGCGCCGGCGCAGGCACGACTTCGACGGATCCGCTACCCACGGCGGGCACCGGTACGGCCGGTTCCTCGGCTGCGACTGCAGGCACGACTCCGACGAGCGCGGGCACCGGCAATGGTTTGAGCCAAGGCACGGCGAACGCGGAACAAGACTCGAGCTGCAGCGTCGTGTTCGGACGGCAGCGTTCGTCCTTCGCGCTGCTCGGCGCGCTCGGCCTCTTGGGCTTGCTCGGCGCGCGCCGGCGCCTTACTCCGCGTCGCTAGCAGCGGCGGCGGTGGTACCGCGACGTCGCTTCACGCGGCTGTAGCCGCCGAGCTGCGGCTCCGTCACGAAGCGCCACAGCGTGCCGGCCCACGAGCGGTGCGCGTACAAGTCGTCGTAGAACTCCGGCGCTGTCGCGCGCAGGCGCGCCAAGCGCGAGCCAGCGATGTACGGAAAATCGTGGTGCTCGTTGTGGTAGCCAACGTTGAACGCCAACGCGTTGAGGGGCCCGTAGTACGAGTACGTCTCTTGCCCGTCGCGGAACACGTAGTGCTCGGAGATGAAATGCCCCGCGATCGGGTGCAGGCCCATCACCAGCAGGGTGCTGACCGGCAAGTAGGCCAGCGCCTTGCCACCCCAAAGATAGAAAATCAGCAGGTTGAACGCGAGCTGCAGGCCCAAGTTCAAGAGCTCGACGGCGCTCGGCTTCTTGGGATGCACGAACAGCGGGCGCAGCGCGTACGCCAGCCCCTGACAAGCGAGCCACACCAGCTTGGTGAACGTGTGCTGCAGCATGCGGCCCTCGAATTCGGTCGGTAGATCCGTATCGAGCCGTTCGTCACCCTGATGGGTGTGGTGCAGGAGGTGGTAGTAGCGAAACGTCTCGGCGATCGGCACGCCGATCGGCAGGTTCACGAACATCGCGAAGGCGCGGTTGTGCCAGGGTCTGCGGAACGCCAGGTTGTGGCTCAGCTCGTGGATCGCCAGCAAGAGGGCTTGGTTGATGACTCCGCCCACCGCGTAGGCCACGAGCAAGAGCAGCCACCAGGGCGCATCGCGCAGCCCATACGCCAGGCCTAGCTGCGCCAGCACCAGCGCGGTGCACACGTATTTGGTGCGCCAGCACGGCCCGTACAGCTCCTTGATCTGCGGGTACAGCTGCAGCATGCGCCGGCGCCGCTCGGCGTGAGGCTCGCGCTGGTCGGACCAGCTGAAAGCAGTGCGGTTCGGACGCATCGGGCGGATGCTGTCCCGGACGGCGCGCCGTGTCGAGGCCTGGAGGAGCCGCAGCCTTGGCTACGCGCCTAGTGTGCCGAGGACAAGACTAGGGGCCTGAAGCTGCAGAGCAGCTTGCCGCGAAGCGGCGGTCCGCAATTCTGAGAAGAATTGCGGACTCAGGACACTAGACGCGCCGCGACAATTTCGGCGGAGCCCACGGCGGCGTCGATGCCGGCGCCGTGAAAGCCGGAGCCGGCGACATGAACGCCCAGCGGCTGCAGCGCTACGTCCAGCGCCGCTGCCCGCGCGCGGTGCTCCTGCGAAAACACCGGTAAGGCATTGGCCCAGCGCGAAACCCAGGTGCGAGCAGGCGCGCCTTGCACGGGCAGCACACGCCCAATCGCCTGGGCGGCTTCTGCGGCAAAGCGCTCGTCGGTCCAAGCCGTCAGCGCATCGCCAACCGGGCGAAAGAAGACCCGCAACAGGGCCTGCCCAGCAGGCACGCGTCCCGCGAATTTGTGATCGACCAAGCTGAGCGCGCGCAGCCCGACATCGCTGAAGCTCTGCGGAAATATCAGACCGCTGCCAGCTGGGTAGGTTTGAAACTGCGCGCTCGCGTACAGCAGGTTGACGCTGACGTTGGACATCAGCGGGGCCATGGCGAGCGGCGCGCTCTCGGCCACCCCCAGCGGCTCGAGCAGTCCGGCTGCCGCGCGAGCGGGCGCAGCCATGACCACGACCCCTGCGGATTCACGCTGCCCGTCTGCCAGCTGGACAAGCAAGCCCTCAGGCGTGCGCCGAAGCCCCGAGACCTCCGTGCCCAAACGCAGGCGCTCCCTGCCCACGCGCGCCAGCAACGCCTCGACCAGCTCACCCATGCCACCCGCAAAGGAGCGGATGCCGCGCCCCAGCTCTTCTGCCGGCACTTGGAAGCCCAAGCGCCGCGCGGCTTCTCCGGGCGGGAGCAGCGTGAGCTCGCTGCCGTCGACCGCGTAGGTGTCGGTGCTGAGTTGCTCGACGAGCGAGCCTTGGATACCGAGCAACTGCGCGAGCGCCGGCACCGCAAGGCCGCGCGCCACGAAGCCTTCGGCGCCCAGCTCCACGACCAGGCTGCCTTCGCGAAACGTGTGAATCTGCCCGCCAGCCCGGCCCGAGCCCTCGAGCACCAGCACGTCTCGGCCGGCGCTGACGAGTCGCGCCGCCACCGCGAGGCCCGAAAGCCCGGCACCAATCACGACGACACGCGCGGAAGAGGACGCCAAAACTCCCCGAAGAGTGAGGGATTTGTGGGCGCTCCGCAACATGGTACGGGGCTTCATCGCTCGGTTTCGTGGTTCTCGCACGCTCGGTCAGGCTCGTGGTTCTCGCACGCTCGAACAGGGCGCGCTCGCCGGGCGGGTTCGACGCGCTACGGGCGCCGACGAAGTGGTGCTCGGCGAGCGGCTGCAAGCTTTGTGGGGCGGCTACGGCGAGCTCTGGCGCGCCGAGCTACGCAGCGGCCCCACCGCCTCGCACGTGGTCGTCAAGTCGGTGCGGCCGCCACGCGACGACTCGAGCCGCTCCCACGTGCGCAAGCTGCGCTCGTACGAGGTCGAGCAGGCGTTCTACGAGCGCTACGCGCCGCGCTGCGCGGAGGCGCCCAGCTGCCGCGTGGCGCGCCCCAACAAGGTGCTGGCCGAAGACGGCGGCTGGCTGTTCGTGCTCGAAGACCTGGACGCTGCCGGCTTTGGTGAGCGGCGCCGCGGCGCTTCACACCTGAGCGCGACGTTGCGTTG
This sequence comes from Polyangiaceae bacterium, assembly GCA_036261775.1. GTDB lineage: Bacteria > Myxococcota_A > Polyangia > Polyangiales > Polyangiaceae > PMG-095. Next base: position 5,128 of record DATAKF010000421.1, read on the forward strand.
GCTGGCGACGTTTCACGCGCGCTTTCTCGGAACGGCGCCCGAAGGATTGTGGAAAGTCGGCACGTATTGGCACCTCGGCACGAGGCCAGACGAGCTTCAGGCCATGCGGCACGACGCGCTGCGGCAGGCGGCGCCGCGCATCGACGCAGCGCTGAACGGCGCGCGCTTCAAGACGCTGGTCCACGGCGACGCCAAGCTCGACAACGTGTGCTTTGGACGCGACGACGAGGTGGCGCTGGTCGATTTTCAGTACGTGGGCGGCGGCGTGGGCGTGAAAGACGTGGCGTATTTTCTGAATGGCTGCTTGTCGCCGCGCGACTGCGAGTCGCTCGTGCCGCGCTACTTGGACGACTATTTTCGCGAGCTTTCGAGCGCGCTGCGGGCGAACGCGGCGAGCGTCGACGTTGCTGCGATCGAGCGCGAATGGCGTGCTCTGTTTCCGCTGGCTTGGGTCGACTTCTATCGGTTCTTGCTCGGCTGGGCGCCCGGGCAATTCGATCGAGACCCGTACAGCGAACGGCTGACGCGCGACGTGCTGGCCGGGCTCAAGTCCGGCTGAGCGCCGCTGCGCCCTCCGTCTCGCGCAGAAGCTCTCGATCCGGATACACCCAGCGCAAGATGGGCGTGGTGGCGAAAGTGGTGAACAGCGCCATCAGCACCAGCATGGTGAACAGGGTCGGGGTGATGACGCCCAGATCCATGCCCACGTTGAGCACGATGAGCTCCATCAAGCCGCGCGTGTTCATCAGCACGCCGATGGCGCTGGCTTCGCGCCAGCGCATGCCGGTCAGGCGCGCCGCCACTGCGCTGCCGCCGAATTTTCCGAGCGTGGCCAGACCGATCAGCGCGGCCACGATCAGCCATTGCTCGGCACCGCTGACCAGACCAATGCGCGTCCGCAGGCCGCTGAAGGCGAAGAACAACGGCATCAGTAGCACCACGGCGACCGACTCGAACTTTTCGGCCAGCTGCTTGGCGAGCCCATCGTCCTTCGGCAGCACGGCGCCGAACAGAAACGCGCCGAACAAAGCGTGAATGCCGATCACCTCGGCAATACCGGCGGACACCATGAGCATCAACAGCACCCCGGCCAGCAAGGTCGGCCCGAGCCCAACTTTGGCCACGCGCGCACCCACGAGCCGCAGCGCCGGCCGCGCCACGAGCAACATGAAGGCGGAAAAGAGCGCCGCAAGCCCGATGGTCCAGAACGCTTCCGTGACAGCGTGCGCATGCGCGATCGCGACCACGACGGCCAGCAAGCACCATGCCGTGACATCGTCGACCGCCGCGCAGGCAATGGCGATGGCACCGACGCGCGACTGAGTGAGCCCACGCTCGGTCAAGATGCGAGCCAGCACCGGGAACGCCGTGACGCTCATGGCGGTGCCCAAGAACAGCGCGAAGGGCAAGAACGCAACGCCCTTGGGTGCGTGCGCGCCGTAGAGCCACCAAGCCCCGCCCACGCCGAGCACGAACGGCAGCGCGATACTGGTGTGGCTGATGGCGACCGACGCGCGGCGCCGACCGCGCAAGAGCGCCGGATCCAGCTCCAGCCCCACCAAGAACATGAACAAGATGAGGCCAAACTGGCTCAGCATCTTCAGCACGGGCAAAGACGCGACTGGGAACAGCGCCGCGTAAGCGTGGGGAAACAGCAAGCCGAAGAGCGACGGACCGAGCACGATGCCGGCTACCATTTCGGCAATGACCATCGGCTGGCCCAGGAGGCGCGTGATCAGACCGAGCCCACGCGACACCAAGATCACCATGGCGACTTGGGCGAGGAGCAGCGCGAGTGTGGTGAACGCCACAGCGCTTAGTAGCAGGAAACTAGGCCTTGCGCAGCCGCAAAGCGTTGCCGATCACCGACACCGAACTGAGAGCCATGGCCAGACCGGCAAGCATGGGATTCAACAGTAGTCCCAACCAGGGATACAGCAGCCCGGCTGCGATCGGAATGCCCAGCGCGTTGTACGCGAACGCGAACGTCAGGTTTTGGCGCACGTTGCGCATCACGCTGGCAGACAACTTGCGGGCACGCACCACGCCGTGCAAATCACCGCTCACCAACGTGATGCCAGCGCTCTGCAGCGCAACGTCGGTGCCCGACCCCATCGCGATGCCGACGTCAGCTGCCGCCAGCGCGGGGGCGTCGTTGGTACCGTCGCCGGCCATCGCGACTTTGTGCCCGCGCTGCTTCAGCTCCGTCACGATGGCGTGCTTGCGTGCCGGCCAAGCGTCGGCGTGAACCTCGTCGATGCCGAGAAGCCGTGCGACGTGCTGCGCCGTCACGGAGTTGTCACCCGTCAGCATGACGATGCGCAAACCGCTCGCGCGCAGCGCCGCGATCGCGCTCGGGGCCGAGGCTTTGAGCGGATCGGCGACGCCCAAGAGGCCGGCGAACGCGCCGTTGACGGCGACCAGCACGACCGTCTGGCCCTGTTCGCGCAGCCCGGCAACGCGCGCGCTCGCGGGTGCCAGCAAGACGCCCTTCTCGGACAAGAACGATTCGGTTCCGATCACCACCGCGTCGCCATCGACGCGCCCGGAGATGCCTCGGCCGCTCGTCGCGACGAAATCGCTAGCGGCGTGGAGCAGCAAGCCGCGCGCCTCGGCTCCGGCTACGATCGCGCTAGCGACGGGGTGCTCGCTCGCCCGCTCGAGGCTGGCGGCGAGCTGCAACAGGCGCGCTTCTTCGACCCCGTCGGCGGGTACGATCGCTTCGAGACGCGGACGGCCTTCAGTCAACGTGCCGGTCTTGTCGAGCACCAGAGTGTCGACTTGCTCCAGCTGCTCGAGCGCCTCGGCGCGACGAATCAAGATCCCCTGGCTCGCTCCGCGCCCCGTACCGACCATGATCGACATCGGCGTCGCCAAACCGAGCGCGCAGGGGCACGCGATGATCAAGACCGCGACGGCGTTGACCAGCGCGTACGCGAGCCGCGGCTCCGTGCCCCAAAAGCCCCAAACCAGGGCGGTTGCGACGGACGAAAGCACCACGCCAGGCACGAACCAGCGCGACGCCACGTCCGCCAGGCGTTGAATCGGCGCGCGCGTCCGCTGTGCTTCGCCGACCAGCTTGACGATCTGCGCTAGCAGCGTCGCTTGGCCGACACGCTCGGCTCGCATGACGAAGCTGCCTTGGCCGTTCAAGGTGCCGCCCACGACCTGCGCGCCTGGCGCCTTTTCGACCGGCAACGACTCGCCGGTGAGGCTCGACTCATCGACCGCGCTCGCGCCTTCCAGCACGACGCCGTCGAGCGGCACCTTTTCGCCCGGCCGCACCCGCAAGCGATCGCCAACGACGATTTCCTGCAGCGAGACGTCGAGCTCACGACCGTCGCTGGTCAGGCGCCGCGCTGTCTTGGGCGATAAGCCGAGCAAGGCGCGCAACGCGCCCGAGGTAGCGCGCCGCGCCCGTAGCTCCAGCACCTGGCCGAGCAAGACGAGCGTGATGATCACGGCCGCGGCCTCGTAGTACACGGGTACGCCACCGCCGTGCGCCATGCCGTGCGGCAGCGCGTGCGGCGCGAAGGTCGCGAACAGGCTGAAGCCAAACGCCGACAGCGTTCCGAGCGCGATGAGCGTGAACATGTTCAGCTGGCGCGTCACGAGCGAGGCCCAGCCACGCGCGAAGAAAGGCCAACCGCCCCACAACACCACCGGTGCCGACAGCCCGAGCTGCAGCCAGACGCCCGTGGCCGGCGACACGAGCGCCTCCAAAGGGCGCCCCGGCAACATCTCGGCCATCGCCAGGACGAACGTCGGAACCGTCAAGACCGCGCAGACCGTCAAGCGGCGCGACATGTCACGCAGCTCGGAGTCGTCTTCCGGCTGGTCGAGGCTCACCGTCTCGGGCTCGAGCGCCATGCCGCATTTGGGGCAGGCGCCGGGGCCAGGCTGACGGACCTCGGGGTCCATGGGGCAGGTGTAGATGACGGTTGCGGTTGCAGTTGCGGTTGCAGTTGCAGCGACAGTTTCGGTGGCAGTTGCAGTTGCAGTGACAGTTGCGGTGGCAGCGGCGGCTTCAGGGCGAGCCGCGAGATACTTGTCGGGGTCGGCGGCGAAGCGCTCGCGGCAGCGCGGGTTGCAGAAGTAATAAGTGTGACCGGCGTGCTCGTGTGAGCCGCCGCGCGCCGTCGCCGGGTTGACGGTCATGTTGCAGACGGGGTCTTTGGTGACTTCGGTCATGTTTTCCCAGCAGACGCGACAGGCGACGAAGCATTACACCCGCGGCGTCGCCGGGTCATTTCCCCAGCAGAGCGACGAGCTGGGTCACCGCCGCTTGGGCTATGGGGTCTTGGGCAAGTAGGCTCAGCGGATCGGCCGAAAGCTCACGGCGAATGTCGCGTGAGCGCCCGAACATGCTCAAGAACAGCCGCGACGTGTCATAGCGAAACTCCGGGCTCATCACCATCAGGCCGCTCAAGGTGGCGCCCAGCTGGCGCAGCGCCGCGGGACCCAGGCGACGGGCAATGCGCGGGTCGGCAGCATCGACCAGCGCCGCCAGCTGCTTGCGATCGAGCCGGTCGACGAGAAAATTGTTGTACAGAAATGCGAGCAGCACCGCGCGCCCCACGAAGTCGAAGCCGTGACGCTCCAGCAGCTCTCCCACGGCTTTTTTCTTCTGCGTGCGGTGTCGATACGAGCTGATCGAAAAGAACCAGGCGTGCGGCTGCCCGCGCACGGCGCAGGCCGCAAAGTACTCCGCGGTCATCGCGAACGACTCGCCCAACATCAGCTTCACCAGCGCGCGCGGCTCCGACAGCGCGGCCGCCACGTCGCGCGGACGACCGAACAACCTCTGAAACGCCACCGCGTGCGCCGACTCGTGCAGCAAGTAGTTCGGCGCCGGCCGGTTCTGTTGCAAATCGGCGAGCGTGAAGAACCCGGGGCGCCGCTCTTCCAGGTGTTTCAGCGCCGTGAAGCTCGGCCGGTACGGGATCTGCCGCCGGCTCAGGATCGTATCCAGGTGAATCAGCGGAAAGCCGTAGTAGCCGCCCGGATCGGCCAGAGAGAAACGAAAGCCGGCCCCCAGCGCAGCGTCGCGCACGCGGCGGAAGAAAGGGTTTTGCAGGTACAAAAAGCCGTCGCCCACGCTCTCGGCGAGGCGCCGCGGGCCGTGGCAACGGCGCTGCAGCTCGAGCAAATCTCGTAGGTGAATGTGGGCTTTCTAGCCGATCTCGACAAAACCGGCATCGCCAGCTGCCGGGCCCGCGTCACCCCCCACCCACCGGAGTGGAAGTCGTGACGCGAAGCGCAGTTTCCGGACATGGGAGGTCGTGCCGACCGCGTCGACCGCTCGCCCTCTTCTCACCAGTGTTTTGCTCGTTTTGGCGTGTAGCAGCACGCCCCAAGAAGCCGCGCCCCCGGGAGCGGCAGGTTCAGCCGGCTCGGCAGTCGCCGGGAGCAGCGGCACCTCCAGCGCTGGCTCGACCAGCACGGCTGGCGGCGCTGGCGCAGCCACCGCGGCCGGTGCGGCAGGCTCGGGCGTGGCGGGCACCGCGGCCGGTAGCGCAGGTGCCAACACGAACACCGGCGCCGCTGGCGCTGCCGGTGCCGGTACGGGCATCACCTGCGCGCCAACCGCCGAGGGCAACGGCACGCACGACCAGCCGGCCCCGTACGGCGCCCCACCGGAAGCCACCGTCAAAGCGGGCGTGCCAACCGGCGTGCTAACGCCGCTCACGCCGTTTCAGAGCACCATCTACAACCACACCTTTGGTTACCGCGTGTACGTGCCTGCTCAGTACAAGGCCGGTCAGCGCGCCGCCTTCATGCTGGTCGAAGACGGCCCCAGCCACTACTTGGGCGGGCAAAACACCGAAGCCAAGTTCTTCACCGACAAAGTGCTCGACAACCTGATCGCCGAAGGCACCATCCCGGTCACCATCGCGCTGTTCGTCGACCCGTGCATGCAAAAGTGCGAGCCCGAGCGCGTCGCCATGTACGACGACGTGACCGACAAATACGCGCGCTTCGTCACCGAAGAGCTCCTGCCCGGCGTCATCGAGGACAAATACTCCATCGTTCAAGATCCGGAGGCGTGGCTCGCCGTCGGCTTCTCGGCGGGCGCCGAGCAGAGCTTCACCATCATGTGGCACAAGCAGGGCCTGTTCCGAAAATTCATCGGCCACAACACCAGCTTTCCCGCTGCCAAAGCCAACGGCGCCGACTACGCCAAGCTGGTGCCCACTGGCCCCGACATGAAGCTGCGCGTGACCCTGACCAGCGGCACCAACGACTTGTCCGACCAGCGCGGCAAATGGATCGAGTCGAACACCGAGATGGCCAAGGTCTTCACCGAAAAGGGCTACGCCGTGCGGTTCATGAGCGGCACTGGCGGGCACTTTCCGCCCGACCAATCGTCGATGGATTTTCCCAACGGCCTGCGCTGGATGTGGCAGGGCTGCAAGCTCAGCGACTACTGAGGCAGCTGCTCCGGCGTTCGCTGGCCGGGCGAGCGCTCGATTTCCCAGTACAGCTGCGTCGCCGCTGCAACGCCCACGGGCAGCATCAAGATGCCGAAGCACGGCAGCCAGAAAACCAGCGAAAAGGCCGTACCGAACCCCAGCACCACCACGAAGTGCCGGCGCATGAACAGCATGCGCTGCCGCGAGCCGATGCCGCGCAAGGTCAGCGGGTAATCGAACAAGCCCCACGCCACGCCAAGCGCGCCGAGCAGCAACTTGATGGGCGTGATGACGATCGCTAGCGGCGGGAGCAACAGCTCCAGGAGCGACAGCGCGAGCACCACGGGCAACGTGAGCGCCAGGCTCGACAGCAGCGCGCGCGCGCCGCACCAAAACTCGGCAAAGAAGCCGAGCGGCTCGCGCGACGGCGCCTTCAGCTCGACCTCGGTGATGCCGACGATCCGCTCCAGTGCCGGCGCGCTCAAGACCGGCGCAAAGAACACGGCCAAGAGCCAGCCCAGCACGACCGCCAGCGCGGTCACGACCCACGACGCGCCAATCGCAAGCGCATTGGGCAGCCAGCTCACGGTGGCCAGGTACTGCGCCGCCCACGGCTTCAGATAGCTCCAAGCAAGGCCGATGAACACGGCCTCCAACGCCAAGAACACGAGCGCCGGCGTGATCATGAACGGCCAAGCGCGCGGCAAACCGACGAGACGCGCCGCGGCGCCGAACAGCACCGAAAAACCGCGCCAAAAGCCGATCAGCGGCCGCTTTTCGATCGCATCAGTCATGAGCAGGGAGGCGCGGCGCCAGGCCTTCGAGCGCGTATTGGCCCTGAGCAATCTGGCCCAGCACCGCGACGACGAGCTTGCGTTCACGCTCTTGCACGCGCGCGGCCAGCGTCGCTGGCGTATCGTCGGACTCCACCGGCACCTGCGCCTGCGCCAGCACGCGCCCCGTGTCGTACTCGGCGTCGACCAGGTGCACGCTTGGTCCCGACTCGGACTCGCCCGCCTTGAGCACGGCTTCGTGCACGTTCATCCCGTACATGCCGTGTCCGCCAAACTTGGGTAAGAGCGCCGGGTGCGTGTTCAAGATGCGCCCCCGGTAGCGCTCCAAAAGCCCTGGCTCGAGCTTTTTCATGTACCCAGCCAAGAACACCACGTCCACCTGCTGCTCGGTCAAGGCTTGGATGATGGCCTGGTCGAGCGCGCCAGGCCCCGGGTGCGTCTTGCTCGACAGGTGCACGGCGAGCGAACCGGCCGCGCGCGCACGCCGCAGCGCGCCGGACTCCGAGTTGTTGCTGATCACGGTCACGACGCGCGCCGTGATCTCTCCGGCCGCGCATGCGTCCAGAATGGCTTGGAGGGTCGTGCCCTCGTGGGACGCCAAAACACCGATGCGGAGCGGGCTCGTCACTGATTCGCCTATAGTTCAGGAGCCGGCGCGAAAGAACTCGGCGCCGCCGCTGCGCAGAATCGTGGGGGTATTCTTGGGTTTGCGACCCAGCGCCTCGACCGCCTCCAAGTCGAGGTACAGGCCCGGACCCCAGCCTTCGACGCCTTGCTCTTCGTCGCCGTGCGTAGCGGCTTCGGCCAGCAGGGCGCGCCGCAGAGGCTCGCTGGGCCGCGAAGCCCGAAACAGCTTCACGCTGCCGCAATCGACGATGTCGGGCCGCGGATCCTCGGGGTCGACCCAGCAGCTGCCGTGCGTCAGCATGGCCGCGGTGTCGAACTCGTGCTCGGAAAGGGTGGCGCGCATCTCGCGCAGCCACCCGATCAGGTCGAGCCCCTGCTCGCCATCCGGCAGCTCCACGTAAAACGCGTAGCCCAGGTCGATGGCGCGCGCCGAGGTGCCGGGAGCCTTCTCGGTCAAGCGATCGCGAATCAGCGCGGTGAACGTGGCGTAACGCTCGATGAACTCTTCGCGCTCTCCCGAATACTCGTCGTCTTCGATGTTGAAGTAGGAGACCAGCAGGCCGAACGCGTTCTCGTCGATCATCGGGTCCCGCCATTTACCCCATTCGACCGGCGCCTCCGCAAGCGGCCTCGTCTCAAAATGAGACATAATCAGGGGCCGGTGTTTGAGGCGAAATGGCAGCCTGTGGGGTTAGCGATCCGGAGCCCTAATCGGAACGCTGACGACGGCCGTACCCCGGAGCGCCGTTGCAGCACTGATGGACAGCCCCCCCAAGAGTTTGCCGAAGCCGTTTCGCCCGGCCTCCCTCCACCCCCACGACTTTCCGGGTGACGAGGTGGACAGCGGTGTCTTCCAACTTTCGGATTCGTCGGTCCTGCTGCTGCTCCAGCCCGGCCCCGACGTGGCGCCGCTCGTGCGCGCGATGGAAGACGAAGGCTTCTCGGCCGCCCCAATCAACGACGCGACCGTGGCAGAAGCGAGCGGCTACGTGCCGCGACTCGCCGTGTTGGACGGCGGCGCGCCGGGGGCGCTCGACTTTTTGCGGCGCATCAACGCGCACGGCCCGACCTTGCAAGCCATCGTCACGATTCCACGCGGCGCTTCGGAGAGCGAAGCCATCGCGGCCGGTGCCCAGCTGACGTTGCAGCGCCCGCTCTCGCCGCCCGACGTGATCGCATGCTTGCAACGCTTTCGCGCCCAGCACGAGCACCTGGCGCGCTCACGCGACGTCTTCGATCGCGACAGGCCCAGCGTGCCGCCGCCGCTGATCGAGAGCGTGCTGGCGACGATTGGGCACGAAATCAGAAATCCGCTGGCCGCCGCGCTAGCCAACGTCGAGTGCCTGCGCGAAGCCGCCCCAGTGCCGCTCAGCGAAGACGATCGCAAGAGCACGATCGACGACACCGTGATCGCGCTGCGGCGCATTCAAGACGTCATGACGGCCGTGTCGTCGCTGGTGAAGGGCGCGCCGCCCACGCTCGAGAAGATCAGCATGTGGGGCGTGGCCGAGCGGGCCGTCGCCTCCGTCAGGCCTCACGACACGCGCATCGAAATCGCGGGCGAGCAGGCGATTCGCGGCTGGGGCAACTCGGCGCTCTTGGAGCAGGTCGTGGCCAATCTCGTGCAAAACGCGCTCGACGCTACGGCGGGCCAAGACAGACGGCACGTCTTGGTGCGGGTGTACGGGGCTTCGGGCGAAGCGCGTATTTCTGTGCGGGACAATGGGCCCGGCGTGCCCGCAGCGCTCCGGCAGCGCATCTTCGAGCCGTTCTTCACGACCAAGGGTGAGCGCGGCACCGGGCTCGGGCTGGTGTTGGTGCGTCACGCGGTCTCGCGCATGGGCGGCACCTTGAGCCTGGGTCCCAGCGAGCGCGGCGCGGTGTTTCGGATCCGCCTCCGCGCGGCTTAGCTCACGCTTGGCTCACCAGAACGGCGTGACGGCTACCGGAGGCAAGCCGGCACCATCGATCTCGACGTCGGCTTGGGGCACGAGCTCGCCGGAGTCGACGCCGAAGCGCAGCAATTTGCCGCGGGAGAGATCCGCGACAAGGCACGGATCACCGCAGCCAGCGCGGCAGCTCATGCCACCGAACGCGATACCAAAGCCGAGTCCGTTCTGCGCGCGCGCGGCGCTGGCCAAGAGCGTCGATTTGCCGGTCTCGAGATCGAGCGAAAACAGCTGATTGTCGCGCGCGGAGCCGAGCGCCGTTTGGGTTTTGAACAGCAACACGCTCTCGGTCACGAACTCGATACTGGATTGCAGGGGCTCGCCCACCAGCTCCGTGGCGAGGAAGCGCCGCAATTCTTGCGGTGGGTCGGTGGTGGCGTCGAGCAAGAGCAAGCCGGACGTCTCGAGCTCAGCGACGGCACCTTTCCGATCCACGAACGCCGAGCAGGCGACGGCGAGCACGGCGCGGCTCGGCGAGAGCTCCGCGCGGCCGCAGTTTTCGAGCCCACTGAGCGGCAAGCGGTAGCGCGGTTTGGGATCCTCGATGGTGACGGCGACCAGCTCGCTCTCGTCCATGCCGCTGTAGTCGACGCGCGCGTGCTGCAGCGTGACCAGCACGTCTCCGCCGACCTGGGTCACCGCCACCGGATTTGGCAAAAAACCCTTTCGGCGTGGCATTTCCAACGCGCCCGTGATGGCCGGCTGGCTCGGGTCGATGATCAAGAGATCGCTGCCGGCGTCGAACGGCTCGCGCCCGGGCGAGCGGTTGTTGCCCAGCCGCGGCACGAACGCTTCCCGTTCGCTCAGCTCCAAATAATCCTGCGGGTTGGCTTCGAAGCCCGTGCCAATGGGCAGCTGCGCTCGCACGACGCCGCTTTGGGTGTCGACGAAGCTGAGCACGTTGGTGCCGAAGCGATCGATCACCACCAGCTCACCCGGTCGACTGCGCGCCGTCGCCACGCTCAGATCACCCGAGAATGGCGCAGCCAGGCCGCCGGCCGCCGTCGAGGCGCTCGAGATGAACGCGGAGCTTTCGACGTCTCCGTTCGGAGCCAAGAGCGCGATCTCACTCGATTGAAAATCGGTCGAGATCACTGCTAGTCCGCGCGGGCAGTCGCCACGCTCGGGCAGCTCGACGCCGCCCGTGACCTTGGCAGGCGACACGTTACAGCCGAGCAGCAGCGCGGTTGCCCCAATGCCGAAGGCCAGACGGCTCATGGTGTATGGACCTCGAGTGAGGCGTACACGCTGCGGCCCGGCAACGGGTAGCCGACGATGTCGAAGCGTTGCGCGCCAGTCGCGTTGGCGACTCTCACGCGCGAAACCAGCACGCCTGAAAGCCAGCTGGCAGCGCCGGTGACGCCCAACGTCGTTTGCTCGGGGATCACGACGAGGCCAGCCGGGTCTGCGAAGCGGTTGGACAAATAGCTCAAGTCTGCACCCAAATCCGCGCGCTTCAGGGTATCACCCTCGAGCTCGCCGGTCGTGAGCAGCACGCGGGGCGCGAGGACCAGGCGCGACATGAACGGTAGAAAGTCGTTCTGCAAGCGCCGGTCCGGCGTCGTGTCGCGTGGGTCGAGCAAGCTGAGATTGCAACCGAGCTCCAAGTGCCCAAACGCTCGCGCTCCGACTCCAAGCTCGAGCCCCGCAACGCGCGCGTGCCCGACGTTGACCGGCACCACGTAGCCTTGCGCGGCTCGCGCGTAGCTCACGAGGTCGTCGGCGCTGCGCACGAATCCGGTCGCCTCGCCGTGAAGGCTCCAACTGCCAACTCGCAGCAAGCCGCGCGCGCCCACGTCGGCCGAGAGCCCCAGCTCGGGGCGAAGCGCGGTGTTGCCGCGCACCAGCACGGCGGCTCCATATAGCTCGCCGAGCGTTGGCATTCGTTGGTAACGGCTCACGTTGGCGAACAAAGTGTAGCCGTCGCCTCGATAGCCCGCGCCGATTCGCCCGGTGGGCTCGAAATGCGCGCAGCCTCGGTCGCCCGGTTGCGTGCTGCGACATTGCGCGCCCAGCACACCGACCAGCGTGGCTTCGCGCCAGAATTTCCACTCCAGCCGCGCCACGCTGCCGAGCGTCGTCGCTTTGGCGGCGGTGGTGGCGCTGCCGTCGCGGCGCGCCAAGGTTTCGGCGCTGCCGTCTGTCGAGAGCGCAAAGCGCAGCCGCGCGCCAAGCGGCAGATCCAGCGCGGCGCGTTGCTCGACGCGGCGGCCGTGCAGCTCCGTCTCGGCCGTCAAGGTGCCGAGCTCGCGCTCCGGATCGTGCAACTGGGTGGCGCCGTCGAGCAAGGACGTGCGCAGCGTGAGCAGGTTGCGACCGGCAGGTCCCAGGCCGAGCCGCGCCGTGACGGCCGCCAAAGTGCGCGACAGCTCGGCGCGCGCGGAGCGCGAGGGTACGAGCGCCAGCTTGGGCACGCCTTGCTCACGCGCGACGTTGTTCAGGGTAAAATCGAGACGCACGCGATCACTGGGCCGAGCGCGCCCCAAAACCCAGGCGTCGCGCAGCCGCGTGTCTGCGTTCGAGCGCGCGCGGCGAGCGTCATCGCTGGTCTGAAAAAGCGTGCCGCGGTTGTCGGTGAACTCGTAATCGTTGTCTGCGCGCTCGCCCGACAGCCCAACGAGCACACCCGCGTCGTCGTCGCCGACTGAAAAATAGCCAAAGCCCGCGCGCGTGCCAAAGCTGCCAAAAGTGACGCCCGCCGCTGCTTCGCGCTGCTTCGGCCGGCGCGGCTCGAAGAAGACCGCGCCGCCAATGCCCAGCTCGTCGGCTTCGAAAGGCGCATTCCCGCGGTACAGCTCGACCCGCTCCACCAGCCACAGCGGGATCGTCGAAAGATCTACGACGCCGCCCACCTGATCGTTCAGGCGCACGCCCCCCAAGTACACCGGCGTCTGCGCCGCCGTCGCGCCCCGAATCGAAGCCGTCGCCGGCGCCCCCAACCCACCCGACTCCGCGATCTGCACGCCCGCTTCTCCGCGCAGCACGTCCGGCACACGCACGCCCGGCGCCGCCAAGCGCTCGCGCGTTACGCGACTCGAAGCAACGTAGGGCTCATTGGCAAGCTCCCCCTCGGGGCGTTTGTCGCCTTGCACGGTGATGGTAACTGGCTCTTCGGCGCGGGCGAGCGAAGACCACCCCCAGACGGCGAAGGGGAGCCAGAGCAGCGCGGGGCGGAGGCAGAACAAGCCGCGGCACCCTTGGGCGCCTTGGGTTGAGGGTCAATCCTGAAGGGGATGGCGGCCGCGCTCACGCTTGCCGAAAACCAACCCGCACCCAGCGCGGTCCGGAGCAACAGACGGACCAGACGAGGTCACCAAGCTGCCGGGGCATTGGGGGACGGACTGCCCGCGCTAACCGGGCCTACCACCCTGGTACTCGAGGATTTGAGTGCCGGGTGGAACCTCGAGATGGAACTCGTCACGCGGGACGGCGACGTCGAGCTCGGTTTTTACGAAGTCGAAGCGGTTGCGGTTGCCTTGGGCGTCGACGAGCAGCACGCGACGGACGAGGTAGGTTTGTCCATCGACGTAGAAGAACACACGCTTGACGGCAGACGTGGGCTCGCGCGGCTCACCCGAGACGACAAAGCCGCTCAGGTATTTCATGCGTTGCGCGTCTTGCTTGGTAAACGTGAAATTTCGCTCGAGCCCGCCCTCCCCGAGCGTGAACGACATGGCCGCGGGGAACTGCGACTTGCTGACCGGCACTACGAAGAGCTGATTGTTCGCCTTCTCGTAGACTTGCACTAGCCCACCGCCGACCACGACTCGATTGCCGTTGACGTAGCGCCAGCTCGACTGGCTGGGCTTTTTGGCGACGACCCAGCCCGTCGACTCCTTTTGCGTGCCGTAGGCCATCAGGGCGTAGCGCTGTTTGAAGCCCAGTTTGACGCCGTTGCTCTTGTCGTACACGGCCTGCACGCGCGCGACGATTTCGTTCGCGCTCGGCTCGCCGGTCGCTGCGACGTCCGGCGCAGGCTCCGGAGCCGCCAGGAGCACTGGCTGCGCAGGCGTCGCGGCGTGCGCGGGAGGCGGAGCCGCAACGCTGCTCGGCGCCCGCGCGGGCGCCTGCTGCGCCGGAGTTGCACAGGCCGTGGCCGAAAGCGCGAGCGCTCCGCTGAGCAGCGTCGAGAGGCCTCGACGCTGCGGGTTCACGGGCGAATGACCTGAGTGCCGGGCGGAGGCGTGAAGGCGAACTCGCCTTGGGGCGCCTTGGTGTTCACTTCGCTGGTGATGAAGTCGAAGCGGTTGCGGTTGCCCTGCGCGTCGATGATGAGCACGCGGCGAACTTGATAGGTCTGCGCGTCGACGTAGAAGAAGACGCGCTCGTACGCGGCGGTGGGCTGGAGCGGATCGCCCGCCAGCACGTAGCCGGTCTCGAACTTCATCTGCTTCGAGTCCTGCTTGGTGAACTTGAAGTTTTGTTTGAGCTTGCCTTGCCCGGTCAAGAACGACAGCGCCGCGGGGTACTGCGTCTTGCTGAGCTGCTGCTCGTACATCTGCTTGTTTTCTTTTTCGTAGATCTTGATCAGCTGGCCGTCGGAAACGACGCGATTGCCGTTGCTGGTGTAGCGCCAGCTCATCTTGCCGGGCTTCTCGAAGATCACGGACCCTGCAGAGTCTTTGGTCTTGTCGTACGCCTTGACGACGTAGCGTTGCTTGAAGCCCGCTTTGAAGGTCTTGGTCTTGTCGTAGAAGGCTTGAACGCGATCGGCGATTTCGTCCGCGCTCAGGCCGGCGTCGGGGCCGGCGGGCTTCTTGTTCATGGTCTTCGGCGCCTTGTCGTCGGGTGCGGCTTGCGACGAGCCAGCGACGAGCGGCAGAGCGAGACCCAAGACAGCGAAAGCGGCGAAAGAACGACGGTTCATGGCAATCCCTAAAACCCGTTAGCCGGGCCGTTTGTTTCTACGCTTGTAACGCGGCAAAGCTTTGCTCCCCTACAGGGAGTTTCAAGCCCTGCTGATGGTCGGCCCAGGAACGCTTGCCAACACAATGATTTTAATGATGATTTTGACTACGTCAGCTCAGGCCCGACGGCGCGGCACGACCCGGCGGGGGCGCTTTTTGCTGAGCAGTGCCAGCAGAACCCGCGCCCGGCTGTCCACCGCGGCCGCCGTTCCGGTCTTGCCGGCTGCCTCTTCGAGCGCGGTCAGGAGGCCGCCAAGCCGCAGGTGCGTCATCGCGATGGCCAGTGCGTCGGCGGCGTCTGCCGGCGGCAGACCGTCGAGCGACAGCGAGGCTCGCACCATGAGCGCGACCTGTCGCTTGTCTGCCTGACCGTTGCCGGCGATGGTCCGCTTGATCTTGGCGGGCGCGTACTCGGCGATCGGGATGCCGGCGCGCGCCAGGCACAGCAGCACCACGCCGCGCGCATGCCCGAGCTTGGCCGCAGCTTGCGCGTCTTTGTTGAAGAACAAGCTCTCGACCGAGCTCACCGTGGGGCGATGATCGGCGATGACCCGCGTCAGCTGGGTCTCGAGCTCGACCAAGCGCGTGGCGATGGACTCCGAGCCGTCCAGCTCGATGACGCCGTGGGCGACGTGCAGCAGGCGGTTGCCCGTGCGCGACACGACCCCCCAACCAAGGCGGCGAGTTCCAGGGTCAATGCCGAGCGCGATCACTTGACCCAGGCATAGCAGCCATTTTGGCGCATGGAAAGTGTAGGATGCGCCGCGCCCATGTTTCTGGACAAACGCCACAAGCTGTTCTTGGTGCTGACGGCCGTCTTCATGACGTGCTTCGTGGTGGGCGACATCATCGGCGCCAAGCTGGTGTCGTGGACGATGTTCGGCTTCAACTTCACGACGACGGTCGGCATGGTGCCGTTTCCGATCACGTTCTTGCTGACCGACGTGATCAACGAGTTTTACGGCAAGCGCGCGGCGCGATTCATCACGCTGCTCGGCTTCGGGATGGGCGTGTTGTCGTTCGGCATCATCTACCTGGCTGGTGCCATTCCGATTGCCGATTTCACGAAGGCGCCCAGCTGGCCCGGCGTCACCGAGCAGGCGTTCGGCACGGTGTTCCTCGGCTCGCTGCGCATGATCATCGCCTCGCTCTCGGCGTTCCTGGTGGCGCAGTTCGTGGACATCGCCGTGTTTCACGTGCTCAAGCGCCTGACCACGAACAAGCACTTGTGGCTGCGCGCCACGGGCTCCACGGCTGCCTCGCAGCTCATCGACACCATCACGATCACCATCGTGGCCTGGACGGGCCTGCGCACCACGGGCGAGATCGTGAACATCATCTACACC
>DATAKF010000427.1:0-28014 GCA_036261775.1 Polyangiaceae bacterium
GATGCCTCACGCAAGCGCTTTCGAGCTTTCGCCTGATTGGGTCTGCGAAGTGCTCTCTCCCTTCACGGCGGTCGTGGATCGCGCGGACAAGGTGCCAATCTACGCGCAGTGTGGGATCTCACACGTGTGGCTCGTCGATCCCATCCTGAAAACGGTCGAAGCGCTGCGTCTCGATTCCGGCGGCTATCGCCTGCTCGGAACCTCGCACGGCGACGCGAAACCTCGCCTGGAACCCTTTGACGCCGTCGAGTTCGACTTGTCGGCTTTGTGGTCACGGTAGACTACCCCTCCCTGCTGCGCGCAGCCGCAGGCGAGCACAGCTTTGGGAGGGGTCGGCGGCCGTAGGCCGACGGGGGTGGGCAGCCCATTACCTTTTTGTGAATACGAACGCGTCCGCGTTGAAGCGCGCTACCTGCGTGAGGGTCATGAGGTAGGTGCCGGCGGCGGGAAAGGTGACGGTGCCCAGGTTCTTGCGGTCGTCCCAAGAGTGGAAGTTTTCGCCGGAGCCCGAGTTGGTGTTGGGCGTGACCGCGAGCGTGAGATTGCCGGTCGAGATGTCGTTGCCGAAGGAGAGGTTCACGCCGCCGCCCGACGGCGGGACGGCCATGATGCCGCCCACGGAGTACGTGCCAGGTTGCTCCACCACGACTGTGTATTTCGTCCACTGGCCAGCGACGCTGTAGCAAAGGTACGTGTCGGTGGCGGGCATGGGTTGCCCGGTGATGGTGTTGTCGGGCTTGCTGGGGTTCATGCGGCAGACGCCGACGTTGTCGTCGCACGCGGCGCCGCTGCACAGCTTGGCGTTCGCGGGCATGGGCGGCCGATACACGCCGGAGTTTTGCGGGTAGTCGCCCGTGACGGTGCCTGCGCTGCAGTTGCCGGCGTCGTGACACCACGCCACGCCTGCGCCGCCGCGATCGTAGTCGGCGGCGTTGATGCGCCCTGGGATCTTGAGCGCCGTGAACGGTGTGCCCTTGTAGTCGGCAGGCACGGTGTTCACCGAGCCGCCCGCTGCGATGCTTCCGCCAGCGCCGCCGTTAGCGCTTCCGCCAGCGCCGCCCGTCGTCGTACCGCCGCTCGCGCCGCCTGCGTTACCGCCCGCGCCGGCGATGGGTTGTGACGAGCCGCCCACGCCGCCACTCGCGTTGCCCGCCGTGCTGTTGGCATCTGCGGTGCCCGCGAGATTGCTGGCGCCAGCTGTCGTGACCGAGCCGCCCACTCCGGCGGCGCCGGCGGTTGCGACTGCGGGCCCTTCAGGATCGGTGGAGCTGCAGGCGACCGCGGCCAAGACCCCGAGCGCCAGTGTGGGAAGCGTGGCGCGGACGAGCGATGCGGAGCGGGCCTTCATGGGTGAGGGCGTCGTGTCCGAAAAGCCCGAATCCTGGCGGGAAATCTCAACGGATCCGCCCGCGCGGAACACTCAATTGGACATGCCTGTTTCTCGCCCCGCTCCTCGCCTTGCCGTGCGTTCTTGGGGTACTTGCGCTGTGCTGGTTCTGGCGGCTTTTCCGCTAGCCGCCGCCTGTTCCACCGCCGACGACGGCGCTATCAAAGACGGGCCCAGCCTGTCCGGTAGCTCGACCGGCGCTGGCTCCAATGTCGGTGGCGCGGGTACCACCCCGACGGCCGGCACGACTTCGAACGCAGGCGGAGCGAGCGGTAGCGCCAATGTGGGTGGCGCCGCGACGGCCGGAACGGCGAGCGGTGGCAGCGCGACGGCCGGAACCGGGACGGGAGGCAACGCCACCGCTGGCGCCGGCGGCGCGGCCGCTGGTGCAAGCTCGGGCGGAAGCGGCGGGCTCGAAGCGGGCGACACTCCGCCGGTGCGCCCGCTCAACGTGATGGCTTCGAAGGGTGAGCACGTTCACGGCAAGGCCGGTATGGACGCGCGCGCGCCCAAGATGCTCGGCAAGCTCGTGGTCGACTTGGGCGTCAACGCTGGCGGCTACAGCTCGTTTCTCGCCAAGCGCGGCTACCACTCGATGGGCGCGCCCTGTGGCTCGTGTCCCGCCCCCGACTTGAACGGCAGCCGTACGCGCGTCGGTGATTGTCGCATGCAAGAGTTCGCGACCACCGAGGCGAGCGTGAAGCAGCAGCTCACGACGCTGCACGCGCAGTACCCGGAAGAAGACTGGGGCTACTTCTTGAACGCCGACGGCAGCGTGCGTTGGTCCGACGTCGCCATTACCGGCATTTCGCACGGCGCCACTACGGCGGCCATCGCCGGCCGCATTGGCGCGCGCATGTGGCGCATCGTTTCGCGCTCGGGCCCGCGCGACAACACTTGCGGCGCCGGCAATGGCCAGTGCACGGCTCCCATCACCACGCCTTCGTACGACCCCGCCTGTCCGGACGAAGACGTCGCTGCTTGGCTCGATCAACCTTCCAAGACGCCGATGAACCGCTTTTACGGCATCGTCGGCATGACGGACAGCCAGTGCGGGGACATCATGTTCAACATGATGCGCACCGGCTACATCGGCACGCCGGTCATCTTCGATAACGCTCAGGCCGTGCTGACCGGTACCAATCAGTTCTTCTCGATGGCGGGCGGTCACTACGACTTCTTGGCGGCGCCGAACGGCGTGATGCGCACCCCCGAGGTGTTGAACATCGCTTTCGGCATTCCGCCCGAGAATCAGAACCCGGCTTTCTGAGGCCCATCGCGCTGCACTTACGAAAGTGACCAGATGCTGAAAACTCACCGCTAGCGTTGCCGCCGGCCCGTGCAGTAACCTGACCCCGTGTGCCCAGCCAGTGCGCGGCGGTTGACGAGCGGCGGCCGCCTGCGCGTTCGCGTGCGGCTGCTGGGGACGTTGTTGCCGCTCTTGGTGCAAATCACGGCGCTGGCGCAAACCACCGCCGGCGCGCGCGACCACGACGAGCCAACCCCCAGTGATTTGTCGCTGGTCGAGTTGCTGGACACCGAGGTCGTCTCGGCGTCGCTCAGCGAGCAGAGCTTGGCCGAAGCCGCGGCGGTAATCGACGTCATCACCCAGGAAGACCTGCGGGCGCGTGGCTACCGCAGCGTCGCCGAAGCCTTGCAAAGCGTGGCCGGGGTGGACCTAGTCTCCGATCACTTTCAGTGGAACATGGGCGTGCGCGGGGTTGCGGACGGCACCCGCGGCTACTCGCGCATCGTCAAGGTCATGATCGACGGTCAGCCCGTCAGCTTTCGCCCCAGCGGTGAAAACTTCTTGGGGCTGGAGCTGATTCCGCTGGGCGTGATTGACCACATCGAAATCATTCGTGGGCCGGCGTCGGTGCTGTACGGCGCCAACGCCTTCTTGGGCGTCGTCAACATCATCACGCTCAAGGGTTATGGTCTGAGCGGTAACTCGCTGAGCTTCGGCTACGAAGGCGGGCCCAAAGTCCAAAGCCCTTGGGGCGAAGGCGTGGTGGCTCAGCAGTGGGGCGACCTCTCGCTGCTGCTCGGCGCCGCCGAAGAGACCACCACGCTCGACGGCTACCGACTGGTGCCGCTGCCGGGCCGCAGCCATCCGCGCGCCGGCGAAACGAGTCGAACGCAGGCCACGCCCAACGGCAGCGCCTTCGGCCGTCTCACCTACGACAGCGAGACGCTGGGCACGCTGTCGCTCGACGGCCATTTGCAGCGCTTGGACCGCTCGGCCGAGTTCGCGGACTGGGGCGTGATGACGCACGACAACCGGCTGGAGCTGCTGAACGGCTACGGCCGACTCCGCTACAACGCCCAGCTGGGACGCGCGGTCGTGCTGGACGTGAGCGGCGCGCTCAGCCACGGGACGAAGGGACCGAGCGACCACCTCAACACTGCCCCCGAGCGCTCCAGCTACATCGCCCGTGAGCTCGGCTACACGGGGCGTGACCTGAGCGGCACTGTCACTTACCGGCTCGATCGCAAGAGCGCGGCACTGCTGGGCGTCGACGCGAACTTCGAGCAGCAAATGCTGCTGACACACTACGCTGTCACACCGAGCGGCGCGCGCTTGCTCTTGCCGCCGGCTGGCACTCCGACCGGAGAGCGCGATTTTCGCAACATCGGGGTGTTCGCGCACGCAAGCTTCTTCCCCTTCGCCCGTCGCAGCGCAGGCGCCCTGTCGGGATTGGGGTTAGCCGCTGGCGCGCGTGAAGACACCCACAACATTTACGGCAACAACTGGAGCGCGCGCGCTGGGCTGGTGTACGAGCTCTTCGAGCGCCACTACGTCAAGTTGCTGTTTGGCACCGCCTTTCGAGCGCCCTCGTCCACCCAGCTGTTTTCGAATCTGATCGTACCGACCGGCTATATCGGCAACCCGAGCTTGAAGGCGGAGCGCGCTCGTACGTTCGAGCTAGCGGTCGGCAGCTCGCCGCTGCGCGGGCTGACGCTGCGCGCCGACGCCTTTCTGACGGTCATCGATGATCGCGTAGAGATTCGAACGCCGCCACCGGCAGCGGCGCAGCCCAACGCGTGGCCGACCAACTCGACGCCCATCACGTCCAAAGGCTTCGAAGCGCAAATCGACTACAGGTCTGCGCGCTTCGACGGCTATGCCAGCTATTCGCTGCAGTCGAGCGCCTACCCAAAGCAAGATCTGCTGTCGTTGTCGCTGTCGCGCGATCAGGTCGAGACCGACGCCTACCCCAGGCATTTGCTCAAGTTCGGCGTTACCTGGACGGAGCGGGCGTGGTTCGTGCGAGCCAACGCCGAGGGACGCTACGTCGGCGCGCGGCTTGGCAACCTGGACAACAACGCGCTGCTGAATCCGCTCGACTATTTGCGAGATCGCTACGCCTTGCCGGCCTACGCTCTGCTCGACCTCAGCATTTCTACGGTGGGCGTCGAGCCGTGGAAGGGGCACGAGACGGTGCTCTTGGCCAAGGTTCGAAACCTGTTCGACGCACGTTACACATTTCCGGGCACGAACACCTTCGACATCCCGGGCTTCGAGCGCAGCTTCTCGCTCAGCCTTCGGCAGGAGCTGTAGCTCGTGCACATCCACAGAAAGGATCGCCCATGACGGCTGGTATTGGACGCTGGGGTCGGGGTCAGCCCCTTGGTTGGCTGCGGCGCTTGGCCGGGGTGGCCGCGCTCGGCGTGACCGCTGGCTGCTCCACGGCTACGGACGACGACGCCGACGAGCACGAGCTCGTGGTCGGCATGTTGGTGCAGCAAGACGGCTTGTATTACACCCAGCAAGAGGTGGGGGCCGTGGTCTTGGCCATGCGCCAGATCAACGCGGCGGGTGGGCTCACGCTAGACGGCGTCGACTATCAATTGACCGTCCGCGCCGAGGATCACGAGAGCAACGCGGCCGGCGCCGTCCGGGCTCTGGCGCGCTTGTCGGAGTCTGGAGTGACGACCACCATCGGTCCGCCCTGGTCCTCGCTGGCCCTCGGTGACGAGCCTGATCACTCGGACGGCGTGTCGTTGAAGGCGCGTGACTACGACATGCTGCTCATCTCTTCGAGCGCTACGGCTCCGACCATCACCGACCTAGCGGACGATGATCTGCAGTGGCGGACGATTCCTTCGGACATCGTGCAAGCCAGCATCGCCTCCGACGAGCTGCTGTCGCGGGGCCTGACGCGCGTCGCGCTTTTGTATCGGGACGACGCCTGGGGGCAAGAGCTGTCCGCGGCCTTCACGGCGGCGTTCGAAGCCGGAGGGGGCGAGGTGTTGGCGGACGTTCACTACGACGCCAGCGGCGAGCAGGTCGAGGATTTGAACGCCTACGACTATGACGCAGAGCTGGACGCCGTGTTCGCCGAGCAGCCGCAGGTAGTCTTGCTCTACAGCTTCGACGAGCTGTCGCAGATCACCAATCGCATCGCGGTCGGCGAGTACCTCGGCCGCTACGCGGAGGCGCCGCCGCGATTCTTCGGCACCGAAGCCAGCGTGACCTCGACGGTGCTCGTCAATGGCGCGCCGGAGGTGATGCAGTTCATGGAGGGTATTTCGCCCACGGCCGACGAAGCCGACCCCTACTATCGAGACTTCGAGCGTTGGATGACGGCGGCTGAGCTCAACATCGACGACAACACCGCGGCTGCGCGCTACGACGCAGTGTTCTGCTTGGCCGCGGCTGCGCAGAAGGCCAACTCACGCCTGGCCGACGACATCAAGCTCGAGCTGCAGGCCATCTCGCGCCAAGACGGCGACGAAATCACGGTTCACCCCGGGGAGTGGGCGAAGGCCAAGGCCGCGCTACTGGCTGGTGAAGACATCAACTACGATGGCGTGTCGGGCCGCATCGAGTTCTCGGATCGCGGCGATCCGACGACCGGCCTCTACTCCATTTGGAGCTTGGTGCCCGGCAAGAGCGGAAAATTCGTGATCGAACCTTCCAAGACGGTGCCCTTCGGAGACTAGCTTTGGAGCGTGCCCCTCGACCGCCACGCCCGACTCGTCGGGATCTTCTGCGCGCCGCAGGGCTCGTGGGGATCGGCGCAGCTTGGGGGCAGTCGTTGCGCGCGGCCGTGGCTGGAGGCGCGCCGCGGCTGTTCGCGTTCGTGCCTGCCATCGAGCGACCGCGCGCGGTGGGGGAAATTTTGACGCAAGGGCTACCAGGCGTCGCCGTGACGGCGTTTGGCCGGTTTGCAGACTTCTCGGCCGCGATCGCCTCCGAGAAGCCGGAGGCCGCGCTGGCCTTGGCCGACACGCTGCGCGTGCTCGGCGTTCCCGTGAGCTTACAGGGCGCGCTGGCTGGCTCGACCAAGGAACCGTACGTGCTTTTGGCCAAAGACCCGACCGATACGCTGGCCACTCTGGCAAACAAATCGATCGGCGTCGTCGACGTCGTCGGCCGCTCGGAGCTGCCGCTGCTGGTGCAGCGACTGCTCGGCTTTGCCCGGCCGCCGAGCGTGCGGCGCGTGCTCAAGGTGAGTGACCTGCTCCCGCTCTTGCACCTGGACCTAGCGCCGGCCGTCGCGTTACCGGAGCGTTTTCAAGGCGAGTTTCAGCAGCAGAGTCGCTTGCCGCTGCGCGCGTTGCGCGCCAAGTCGGCGTCGCTCGGGCGCGTCGCGCTCGGCTTTCCTAGCGGGCGGCTCGACAAGGTCGTCTCGCTGGCTTTGCGGCAGGCGCCGGCCAGCGTGCAAAGCCTGCTCGGCGCGGAGGCTTGGCAATGATCAAAGGGCAATCGCGTTTCAGGCTCCGCGCGCGGCTGGTTGCGCTGGCCCTGCTGGGGTTGGGCGCTGCCGCGGGCCAGGTGGCCTCTGGCTGCCGGCCCGCCAGTCCGCCGTTGACCGAGCTTGCACCGCGCCCGCGCCGCGTCGAGCTGCCACTAATCAGCGTGGTGACGCCCGAGGCGCAGCCGGTGGTGCCGCTGGTGACGACCCTGCGCTCGGAGCTGGCTGCCGATTTCGACGTGCAAGTCATCGCGCTGCGTCGCGATACGACGACGAGCGACTTGGGCGCGGCTTTGGCAGCACAGCAACCCAAGGCCGTGGTGCTGGTCGACAATTCGGCGGTCCAGCTCTACGCGCCGCTGGCCCACGCCAGCAAGCAACCGCTGCCGAGCGTGATCGTGATGTCGTCGTTCGTCGAGCATTTGCAGCAGAGCGTGCCCAACTCGCTGGCCATCGCGTTCGAGACGCCGGCGGTCACGACCTTGTCCGACGTGCGCAGCATTTTGGCGCGCCCCATCAGCCGTGCCGGCGTCGTCTACCGCGAAGGCTTCGAGGCCTTCGTGGCGCGTGAGCGCGAGCTGGCCCTGCGCGAGAAGATCGAGCTGGTGGCGCTGGCGGTTCCGGCAGAGCCGAACGTGGCGACGCTTGGCCGGGCGCTACGCCGCATGGAACGTGAGCGCGTGGACGCCATGTGGCTGTCGAACGACAACGTGCTCTTGAGCAAGAAGCTGCTCTCGAACACCTGGGTTCCGTTCGCGAAGAAGACCGCCTTGCCGATCGTCGTCGGTGTACCCGCGTTGGTACAAGGCTCGGTGCCGTTTGGCACCTACGCGGCCGTGCCCGACACCGTGGGTCTCGGGGTGCAGACGGCGGACCTGATCTACGCCTTGGAGAAATCCGGCTGGCGCGCGCAAGGGCCGGGGGTGCAGCCTCCTGTGGCCGTGAAGACTTACCTGAACGTGGCTCTGGCGCGCGAGCTGGGCGCGCCCCCCGAGAGCGAAAAGCGCGTAGACGTGCTGCTGACGGGAGCGCCCTAGCAGGCATGAGCACCGCGCCCCGTCGCCGCCAAGCTCGCGTCGCGCCACCCGGCCTGAAGAGCAAGCTGGCTCGCACCAGCTTCGTGCTCTTGGCGCTCACGGGCGCGTCGGCCTTGCTTGGCGTGGGTATCGTCGAGCTGAGCTTGGCTGAGCGCCAGCGCGCCGCCCTCGAGACGCAGATCAAGAAGACGCTGGCGACGCGTGGTCTCAGCCTGACGCAGAGCCACGCCTTCGTTTTCCGCACGCTCGTGGCCGACACGGCTGTCACCGAGATGCAGAACACCATCAGCCGCACAGTGGGTGAGCACGATGACGTGGTGTACGGCGTTTTCCTCGGCACCGAAGGGCGCACCTGGGCGTATTGCTCGCCCGCCAGCCCCTGCAGATCGGTCGCAGACGTGGCTTCCATCTCTGCGTACGACACCGACCACGTGCTGGCGGCGCTGAAGCTGCCGAGCGCCGAGCCGCTCCAGGCTACGCCCAGCGTGCGCGAGCTGACGCTGTTCGGGCAGTCGATCTTGGAGTTTGCCGAGCCAGTCGCGACCGATGGAGAGCTGGTGGGCGTGCTGCGCTATGGGCTGACGACCAAGAGCGTGGAGGTAGCGGTGGCGGCTGCGCGCAAGAACCAAGAAGCGCTCGTGCTGCGAGAGCTCTCCACGTTTGGCCTTGGATTTTTGGTGATCGTGGCGTTCGGTGTGTACTTCGCGCGGCGCACCGCCGAGACCATCACGCGCCCGCTGTCGCAGCTGACCGACGCTGCCCAACGCTTTGCGCGCGGGGAGCGCGACGTGAAGGTGGAGGTCGCGTCGGGCGACGAAGTGCAGGTGCTGGGCGAAGCGTTCAACCACATGGTCTCGGAGCTGGAGCTGTCGTACAGCAAGCTCGAGACGAAGAACCGCGAGCTCCAGACCGAGGTCGAGCAGCGCAAGCGCGCGCAAGACGAGCGCTCGGAGCTGCAAAATCACCTGGTTCAGGCGCAGAAGATGGAGGCTTTCGGGCAGCTCGCCGGCGGCGTTGCTCACGACTTCAACAACATCTTGGCCATCATCGTCGGCAACACGGATCTGGCCGGCTTCGTCATGGACGACGAGCGCCTGTCGGACGACCTGAAGCGTCTGAACTCGGAGGTACGAGCGGCGGCCGAGCGCGGCGCCAACCTGACGCGGCAGCTGCTCACCTTCGCGCGGCGAGAGTCCGACAACCCGCGCGTGATCGACGTCGACGAGACGCTACGCGCCTTCTTCCAGCTGATCCGCCGCGTGCTGGAAGAAAGCGTCGAGCTCGTGATCGTGCCGGGCGCGCCGTCGTGCCAGGTGCGCATCGATCCAGGTCGGCTCGAGCAGGTGGTGATGAACCTGTGCGTCAACGCGCGCGACGCGATGCCGCGCGGTGGTAAGATCACCCTGCGCACCGGCGAAGAGACGCTCAGCGAGAGTCGCAGCGTCACCACCGCGCAGCTCGAGCCTGGGCGCTACGTGTGGATCCGCGCTCAAGACACCGGCAGCGGCATCGCGCCCGAGGTCGCGGAGCGGATCTTCGAGCCTTTCTTCACGACCAAGGAGGCGGGGCGCGGCACCGGCCTGGGCCTAGCCATGGTGCACAGCATCGTGCACGGCGCGGGCGGCGCCATTCAGCTCGATTCCGAGCCCGGCCGGGGCTCTACCTTCACCATCTTCTTGCCCTCCGTGCAGGGTAACCGAAAGGAAGCGGAGGTGGCGTCCAGCCCTGCGCTGCCGCGCAGCGACGTCGCGCGCATCTTGCTGTGTGAAGACGAGCCCGCGGTGCGCGAGATGACGCGGCGCATCTTGGAGCGCGGCGGTCACTACGTCGAAGAGAGCTCTTCACCCTCACGGGCCCTGGAAATGCTGCGCGCGCGGCGTTTCGAGCTCTTGCTCACCGACGTGGTGATGCCGCAGATGAACGGCAAAGAGCTGGCCGATCAAGCGCGGCAGATCGAGCCGGACCTTACCGTGCTGTTCCTGTCGGGTTACGCGGGCGGAATTCTGGCGGGCCACGGCATTGGCGACGACAGTTTGTTCTTTCTACGCAAGCCGTTTCAAGCGCGTGACTTGCTGGAGCGGGTGCGGGCGCTGGTCGAACGTCGTCGCGGGCGCTGACAGTAGGGGTTACTCGATTCTTTGGTCCTTACTGGGTGGGTCGAGGCACACGACCAGGTCGTGAACCCGGTCTTGCCCGAGCGCGTCGACCTGCTCGTCGCGCCGTGACAGGTCGGCCGCGAGCGCGCTGCCAAACTGTGCCAACGGCGCCACCCGCGTTGCATGGAACGGCGAGAAGTCAGCCGAATTCTCGGAGCTTTGCGCTTGGCGCGCTCGTTGCAAAACGCCAAGCGGGCAGATGAGGGCTTGGTGGCGATCGCTGTGGGTGACGTACTTGACCGTGGATCCGCGGAGCCTGGGAGCCTTCCGGATCGCGTTCGGGCTGGTGCTGTTCTCCGACCTGCTGCGGCGCTGGGTGGACTTGCGCTTTTGGTACACCAATAGCGGGCTGCTGCCGAATCACACGCTGCTCTGGCGCCCGCCGTCGGACCACTCGTTTTCGCTGTTCTTCACGGTGTCCACGCCGTTCGAGGCGCAGCTGGGCTTTGCGCTGTGCGGCGTGGTCTACGCCATGTTCTTGCTGGGCTACCGCACCCGCTTGGCGCAGCTGCTCGCGCTGGTGGCGCGAGTGAGCCTGAACAGCCGCCTGGCCGCGCTCGAGAACGGCGGCGACATGGTCATGGACCTGCTGTGCGTGCTCACGCTGGTGCTGCCGCTGGGCGCGCGCTTCTCGCTGGATGCGTTGGCGGCTTCGGTACGAGCCAAAGCGGCCGAACCTGCGGAGCCGAGCGAACTGGGCGCGAGCTCGAGCGCCATGCCGCGCCAAGCGGTGACGTCGCTGGCGGTCTTGGGCTTGCTCCTGCAGTTCGCGACGATTTACTACTTCAATGCCGCCGCCAAGAACGGCGCAGCTTGGCGCAGCGGCGACGCGGTGCACTACGCGCTGCACCAAGACAAGCTGGTCACTTGGTTCGGCGTCTGGATGCGCGAGCATCTACCGATGTCGGCCTTGCACGCGCTCACCTGGGGCACGTTGGCGACCGAGTGGCTCGGCTTTGTGCTGATCATCACGCCCGTGTTCGTGCGCCAGGCAAGGCTGCTCGCGGTGTGCCTGATGCCGACGCTGCACCTGGGCTTCGCGCTGGGCCTGAACTTGGGGGGCTTCAGCCCCGCCATGATGTCGTTCTTTCCGCTGCTCTTGACGGCCGAGCATTGGGACGGCTTGTCACGACGCCTTGGCGCTCGGTTGGAGCCTCTCGGTCGACGCATCGAGCAACTGTTCGCGGCTGGTCTCGGCCGCTTTGGTGTGCCCAGCTTGCCCGCGCCTCCCAAAGCGTGGCGCGTGACGCTGTACCGCTGGACCAGCGAGGTGGCCGTAGCGCTGCTCCTGGTGGCCATCACGAGCGAGGTGCTGAACGACAACGCCCCGGTCCCGCGAGCGCTGCGCTTTCAGCAGCCAGCCTGGATGCGCGCGGTCATCCAATACCCACGCATCTTGCAGGGTTGGCGCATGTTTGCCAGCGAGCCGCCGCGCATCGACACCATGGTTTACGTGGCCGCCACCACGGCTAGCGGTCGCCGCGTCGACCCCTACAACGAGGTCGCGAGCAACCAGCCCTATCCGGCAGGTGACGTCGTGCCTGCGCACCTGGGACAGAGCCAATATTTCGTCATGTACTCCGACCGCATTGGTACGCCGGGTTACGCGGCCTACCGGCAAGCCTTCGGAGAATGGCTGTTGGCCTACCCGGAGCGAACCGGTCGTGCCGACGACTGCCTTCTCACCTACGAGGTATATCTGGTGTCGGATAGGAGTCCTACCCCGGGCGGCTTGCCGTGGCCTACGCCGGTCGGTCACGAGCGCTTCATGAGCTACCGCGCGCCGAACGGCACGTGTCGGCCAGTCAGTAGCGAGAGCGCCGAGCGTCCCGTCGCCGCTCGCTGAGCGGACCCGGCGCTGGCGCTTGCGCTCGCCCGACCGGCGGCCTCAAGGAGCCGTTCGCTGGGTAGAGAGCGGCACGGCGTCCGCCCAGGCGCGGTTGTACGCGCACACCACCGCTCGAAACGCTGCTAGCACGACGTCTTGGTGACGACCGACGCCGTAGCGCTGCACCTGCCCCGAGCGCACGGCCACGTACGCAACGGCGTCGGCGCCCGCGCCCGACGTCGCCGCGTGCTCGGCGTAGTCGATCAGCTCGAAGCCGGGGCCGCCCAAGGTGCCGAGCGCCGCCACGAAGGCTTCGACCGGTCCCTGACCGACGCCGCGCGCTTCTCTGCGTTCGCCCTGCACGAGTAGCTGTGCCACCACCGCGCAGTCTTTGCCTTCGCGGCGCCGCTCGACGCCCGCGCTCACCAGCGAGTAGGGGCCGCTGACTTCGAAGTACTGACGCTCGAACAGCGCGCCGACCTCGCTTGCGGACAGCTCTTCACCGCGCGCGTCGGTCACGGCCTGTACGGCTTGGCTGAGCTCGATGGCCAAGGCGCGCGGCACGCGGTAGCCGTGGTCGCGCTCCAGCACGTGCGCCACGCCCGACTTTCCGGATTGACTGTTGATGCGGATCACCGGCTCGTAGGCGCGCCCCACGTCGGCAGGATCGATCGGCAGGTACGGCACCTCGTAGTGGGCCGGCTGGCTCTTGGCCATGTGCTTGAAGCCCTTGTGAATGGCGTCTTGGTGCGAGCCGCTGAACGCTGTGAACACCAGCTCACCCGCGTACGGGTGTCGCGGGTGAACGGGCAATCGCGTCGCGCTTTCGACGACGCGCACGACCTCGGGCAAATCTGCGAAGTACAACATGGGGTTCACTCCGTGGGAGTACAGGTTCATGGCGATGGTCACGATGTCGACGTTGCCGGAGCGCTCGCCATTGCCCAGCAAGGTGCCTTCGATACGAGTCGCGCCCGCCAGCATGGCCAGCTCGGCGGTCGCGACGCCGGTGCCGCGGTCGTTGTGGCAGTGCACGCTGAGCGTGACGTGCTCGCGCCGCTTGCGGTTCCGCTCGAACCATTCGATCCGATCGGCAAAGACGTTCGGCGTCGTCATCTCGACCGTCGTCGGCAGGTTGATGATCATGGGCCGCGCGGGGCCGGCGTCCCAGGCTTCGACGACTGCGTCGCACACCTCGAGCGCGTACTCGAGCTCGGTGCCGGTGAAGCTCTCCGGCGAATACTGTAAGATTACCTGAGTTTCCGGCATTTTCTCGGCCTCACGCTTGCAAAGCAGTGTGCCTTGCACGGCCAGCTCCAAGATCTCTTGCTTGGATTTGCCGAACACGACGCGGCGCTGCAGCTCGCTGGTCGAGTTGTACAAGTGCACGATGGCGCGCTTGGCGCCGGCGATCGACTCGAAGGTGCGCACGATCAGCGGCTCGCGCGCTTGGGTGATGACCTGCGGCAGCACGTCCGCGGGCAAAGCCCCGCTGGTCAGCGCCCAGCGGATGAAATCGAAGTCGGTCTGCGACGCGCTGGGAAAACCCAGCTCGATTTCCTTGAAGCCGACCTTGACCAAGAGCTCGAGCAGTTGGCGTTTGCGGTCGTGCCCCATCGGATCGGGCAAGGCTTGGTTGCCGTCGCGAAGGTCGACCGAGCACCAGCTGGGGGCTTGGGTGAGGGCGCGGTCCGGCCAACGCCGGTCGGGCAGATGGACACGCTGGGGGGCTTGGTATCGCTGGGAATCGAATGACATCGGGACCTCGGACGGTGGGGGCCGGAGAGGTCACGGTCATGACGCCGCGTCGACGCTCTCTCCAGCAGGTTGCGGGAGAGAGTTGGTGAAACGCTACGTTAGGCTACGTTTTGCGGCGTTTTCACAGCTCTCCCGCGCCGCTAAGAAGCAGCCCGGAGAGCAGTGGAAGGCAAAACGAAACGCGCACGGACCTCCAAGATACGCGAGGGGCTCTGGCTGTCAAGCGCCCGAGCCGAAGCGCCGCGCAATGATGAGCCAATGATACCCGCCGCTGTGGGACGTCTCGTGCCTGCGGACGCGGCGTGATTCCACGGCGTAGCCGGCTTGCGTTAGGCGACGGACCAACGCTTGATCTTCGGCGACGGACCAGTACACGACGCTGCCGCCCGGCGTCAGCGCCCGCGTGATGCCGGCCAAGCCGGCGGCCTTGTACAGGCTGCTGTTACCGGCTGTGTTCATGGCAGTGGTCTCGTTGTCGGCGTCGAGCAAGATGGCGTCGAACCGCGCCACGCTGCGGCCGATCAACACCGCCACGTCGCCCAGCTCCACCGTGGTGCGCGGATCCGCCAGAGCGACGCTGGCCAGCGGGTACGCCGGGTTGCGATTCCAGGTCACGACCTCCGGCATCAGCTCTGCCACCACGACCTGCGCGTCCTTACCAAGCGTCGCGAGCGCCGCGCGCAGCGTGAAGCCGAGGCCCAGCCCACCGATCAGGACGCGCGCACGCTTACGCTGCGCGAGCCCCTGACAGCCCACCACCCCCAGCTGCTCCTCCGAAAAAGCGTGGCGCGTCGACATCAACTCGCGGCCGTTGACCCAGATCATGTAGTGCCCGTCGCGCTCGACCAAGGCCTGAACGCTGCCGTCCGGCGTCTTGACCTGCTCGAGGACGGTGGCTTTCTTCATGCGCGCGAAAGCCCTGCCGGAGGCCGCGCGCAGCGTCAACCGGCAGCTCCGACCCGGAGCCTAAAGGCCCGAGGCCTTGAGGTCCATCTCGTTCAGATCGGGCGCTTTGTCGCCGTCGGCGTCGGTCCACTCGTAGGCGTACCAAGCTTTGTCGAAGCTTGCGAGGTTCGGCAGCATGCCTTCGATCACTTGATACGCCGCGGCGTTGGTGCCGCTCAGCCACAGGCCTTGCGCGTTCAAGACCAGGGACCCGCTGGCAGGGTCGCGCATGAATTGAATGATGAAAAAGTCGTGACTGTCGTGGTCGCCGTCGCGGGGAAGCTTGACGACGTCCTCGTCGTTCGACGACTTGCTGTACATGGAGTGCGTGTCGTTGAAGTGCCAGTACAGCGGCGCAATGCGCTGATCTTCGAGGTAGCCCTCCACGATTTGGTAGAAGGGACCGCCCGCGACTACCAGCAGCTCCTTTCCGCCCGATACGGGGCGACCACTCTGAAGGTTGAGCGCTTCGACGCTGTCTTGCTCGGCCTCGGTGAGCGCCGGCCGGGGATTGCATTTTTCGTGCAGCGCGGCGCCGATCGCGCGACCCGGCACGCGATTGCCGTCGCTCTCGTTCTTGCTGGTGTCGAGGATGACGATGGCGTTGGCGATGGCGCAAATGTTCGCGACCGTCACGGGGTGGCAGGTCACGTAAGCGCCGGAAGCGCCGCCAGAGCCGCCCTGACCTGCGGTCTCGGTGTCGATGCCGCAGAAGTGGCCGTCATCGCAGGTAGCCCCGCAGGCGCCGCAATGGTTGCTGTCGTACTCCACGTTGGTGCAGTGCAGCGAACAGCAGGTCAGCCCGTCACCGCAGCCGGCCTGCTGCCCCTCTTGGGCGACCGTACAGGCTGCGCCGCACTGTCCGTTGCCGCACACCAAATCATCGATGCACTCTTCGTCGCTGATGCAGTTGCTGCAGTTGTGAGTCTCGTCGCAGACGCCGCTGGCGCAGCCATCGCCGCTCGGCTTGCAACCTTCGACGCAGGTGTTGTCATCGGTACAGTACGAGCCAGTCGGACACGCGTCATCGCTCGGCAAGCAGTCGACGCAGGTGCCGTCTTCCAGGCAGAAGCCGCTCTCGCAAGCCGGACATTGAGGGCCGTCACCTCCCGCACCGCCCCTACCCGCGTCGCCCGCAGCCGCGCTACCACTGGTGCCGCCCTTGCCACCGCTGCCGCCCTTGGCGCTGGTGCCGCCCTTGCCGCCGCTGCCGCCTTTGGAGCTGCTGCCGCCCTTCGAGGACGCTTCGCCGCCTTCGCCACCGCCGCTCGGCTCGCCGCCTTTGCCGTTCGAATTGTTGGGGGCGTCATCGCCGCAAGCCACGACTGCCACCAAGCCCACGAGCGTAAGTCCCGCGACCGTGCGTAGTTGACGAAGCATGAAAGAATTCTCCGGTCGCTAGGCTAGCGCGAACCGCGCGAGGTGGTTGCGGCTCACGCTGCTAATCGGCGGAAGGTGAATAACTACCTAGGGTGAGCCAGGGCGAGCGGGGATGAGCTGGGGTGTTCCTGGAATCCGTCCAAAGTGTCGCAAGGTGGTCGCGTGTGAGACTTTAGCTGACACGGGAAGTGAGCCAGCTAAGGCGCTGTCGCGAAACGCGGCGCCGCCAGCGCTGCTCGCCGATGCTCGAGTGCGTACGGGTTCGTGTGGACGCGCGAATCCGCCCCAGCCTTGCCCTGAGCACAGAGGCTGAACGTCCCAACTGGCGTTGAGGCACGAGAGCATTTTCACGTCGTTGAGGTCGCTCTGGCCCGCGCCGCGGCGGCTTGTCATTCCCCCACGGCGACAGCGGAGAACGCTCAGAGGTCGAACCGGAGATTGAGGCCTGCCGCGCGGGGGGAGGCCCACGGGGTGACGCGCCCGGTCGCCACTGGATCGCGCTTGGCGCCGATCACGATCATGGGCACACCGCCGCCGATCAGCCCGAGACCGAGGAGCATCGTGCCGTACACGGCCGTGTCGTTGTTTCGGCAGTACGAGTAGTCGTTGTAGTCATTGTTCCCGCAGCCGACGTTGCCCAACGAGTAGGCCATCGACATGAAGAGCGGGATGGGCCCGATTGAAGTCATGATGATGCCAACCACCATCATGGCCGTCGAGTGACGAGGTCCGCGCTTCTTGCCCTCCACGGGCGGGGGATCGCGGAGTGGCTCGGCGGCGATGGAACCGCGGAGCGGTGCGCTGGCGGGTGGCGCTGCTGCCGGAGGAGGCGCGGCCGCGGGCGGTGCAACAGCCACGGGGGGAGGCGGAGGCAGCGCGCTCGGGGCGACGCACTTGTCGCTTTCGCACACCTGGTCCCCACCACAGTCGGTGTCCATGCGGCACTGCGCCTGGCAAAGCCCAGTCACTAGCCAGCACGACAAGCCGCCCAGAGCACCCACCCACACCTTCGAGGACATACTGCCGAGGCTAGCCTTGGCCAGCAACTTCAACAAGTTGGACCGCGATGGTCACGCTTGGCCCGGCTCGGACGATGAGCTTGGGAACATGTCGATGCCAAGGCTCGCGCTAGGGTTGTTGGTCTGGGGCACTGTCGGTTGCCAGCCGCGCGGTACGGGACCGGCGGCGCCGCAGGTCGAGGCCGCCGCAGCACCGCAGCGCAGGGAGGCGACGACGGCGCCGAGCGCGCCGGTCGCTGTTGCCACGGCTTCGCGTGACGCCTGCGCCGACCAGCCCGGGCCGGCGCAGGCGGCGCTGCCCGAGCGGGTCACGATGGGCGACTTCTGGAACGCCCTTGGCGCCCAGATCGATGGACTCGACACGACGGCGCTCGACCCAGCGTTCGCCGAGTTTGCCAAGCATCACGAAGCCGACAGCAGCTCAGTCAGCCTGCGCCGCGACTTCACCCGGCTTTGGGCCGTGTTCGAGGCGACCCGTGACGGCGGATGGTGGCGCCTGCGCTGGCAAGTCACCGATCAGGAGCCGTCGTCGGTGCAGATTTGGAAGGCTTGGAAGCGCTCTCCGCCCGCGCAAAGCTTTGCGACGCCCAGCGCGGTTGCTGAATGCGACGAGATCACGGCGCTTTTTTCCGTCACGGCGCGGCGTTTGGGCGTGCGCGGCGTAGGCCTCTTTTACCCGACGTGGAACCACGTGATCGCGGGCTGGGCGCCCGAAGGCCTCGACCAGACCCGGCGCGGCAACGTCGTGCTCATCCCAACCACGCAGATCTTCTTGGGCTGCCAGGACACCTTCGATCAAACGTCGTTCAAGCCGCCCAAGCAGGTGTACGAGTTTCCGCGCTACGACGTGAAGGACGACGTCGAGATACCGGCGCCGCTGGCGGCCTTCTTGCTCGAGCAGGTGCGGGCGTATGGCGAGGCGTCGCCCCAGCTGTTGGCGCTGATCCGCAGCAAGCGGGCAGAGCTCTTGCAGTCGTCGCTCGGGGACTGCGGCGCGTACCGCCGCCGAGTGCGGGACGAGGTCGCGGGGCACCTCAGCTGCGCGGATCGTCGCGCGCTTCGCCACCTGGTAAACCGCGAGCTGGGACGGCCTGAGCTCAGCGAAGCTGCTGCGCTGTCGTACCTGGGCGAGCCGTAAGGGGGCTGCGCCGCTGCGCCGCTGCGCCGCTGCGCCCCACGCCCTGTCCGAATCTTCGTACAGCAACAATGGCCGAAAATTCCAACCAATCCGCGTCTCGGCCGTCGGCACCGGGGCGCGCGCCACGTTTTGCACACACCTCCCGAGCAAATAGGCAGTGGCTTCGAGAAGGTTCTGACCGCTTGGGCTCCTTGTTCGACGTCGCAGGCGTCGTCCCCCAGGAGCTTCATGAAACGATCGTTCAGCAGTTTGCGCGCCGAAGAGCTTGTGCGGAGCCAGATCTCGCGGCGGCGGCTGCTTCAGGCCGCTGGGCTCGCGGCGGCGGCGCCGGCGTTCCTGACCGGGGGCGGCCCGGCTGTCGCCCAATCCGCGGCGGCGCCGCTGCGCTTGGTCTGCTGGCCGCTCATGAACGGCGCCGAAGCGCAATACTTCTACCCGGGGGGTGCTGACGCCTCGGTGCTCAGCACCATCACCGAGCCGCTGCGCAAGTACGGAAGCCTCGCGACCTTCGTGCGGGGGCTGAAGGTCGACGGTGCGGAGAATCACTTCGCCGTGCGCGCGACCTACAGCGGCGGCAGCGTTTCGAGCTACGACTCGCCCGACCCCACGGTCAAGTCCGTCGACCAGTTGATCGGCGACAGCATCGCGGCCAAAGCAGCCACGCCGCTCAAGACGGTGCACCTCGGCGCGATCCCGGCCGATTCGATCCAGTACTACAAGCAGGGCCGTAACAAGTTCTTCTACGCGCCCACGCCTGTCGACTACGAGGCGAATCCGGTCACGGCGTTCGATCGCCTGTTCGGCGGGGCGAACACCACACCGCCCAAGCCGATGGGCGGCGACTTCACCGCCGACACGCTCGACATCGTCGACGCGGAGCTGGGCGAGCTCGACGCGCGCTTGCTCGGCGCTCAAAGCGAGCTGAACAAGCTGCAGCTGCACAAGGACGCGATCGCGTCGCTGCGCGCCTCGTCGATGAAGCCGCCCGTAACCACGCCCGTCATCACCGGGCCGCTGGCGTCGGTCGAAAAGCTGCGGCCGTCTCTGCAGGGCAAGACGGGCGAGGCCTACAAGTACTCGTACTTTTCGGACATCTTCGACGCCCAGGTGGACAACATGGCGCGCGTGCTCGTCTCGGGGCTCAGCCGCGTCGCGACCTTGCAGGCCGGCAGCGCCGACAACGACCTGATCGTGCCGGTCGGGCAGGGCTACCCGCATCACCTCACGTCGCACGGCGACCAGCCGACGTTCTCGAAGCTGCAGAACTGGTACTTCGGGAAGATGGCGCGGCTGCTCGAAGCGCTGGACGTGGACGACCCGCTCGCGCCCGGCACGACCGTGCTCGACAACACCGTGGTCGTCGTCATCGGCGAATGCTTGCCGTACTCGCACTCCAGCAACGGCGTGCCCGCCATCTTGCTCGGCAAGCTCGGCGGCAAGATCCGCACGGGCGGCGTCATCGACGCCAAGGGCGCGACCAACAAGACCTTGATGTCGACCATCCTGAAGGCCTTCGAGGTTGATCCGGCGCACTTTGGTGCGACGACCATCACGGGGGTGCTGGCGTGAGCCGCTTGCATTGGCTGCTGGTCGTAGCGAGCGCCGTTGCCGGTTGTACCGCCAACATCGACGGCACCGCCGAGCGGCCGGGAGGGACCAGCGGCTCGAACCCCGACTCGCCTGGAAGCGCTGGTTCGACCAGCACGACGCCGCCCGTCGTCGATCCGAATCAGCCGCCGACCGCGCAGGTCGCCTGCGCATCGACCGATGCCCAGACGATTGGGCACCGCGCGCTGCGGCGCCTCACCAACGCCGAGCTCGAGGCGACCATCCGCGCCACCTTCGGTCTGGATGCGACGGCCTGGACCGGCGTGAACCTGCCGAGCGACGCCGGCTCGCACGACGGCTTCACCAACAACGTCGACAGCCTGACCGTGAGCCCCGACTACGCCAAGGGCACGCTGGACGGCGCGAAGAAGCTGGCCACGCAGATCTCGGGCGACGCGCTGCTGAGCAAGCTAGCCCCCTGCGCCAGCGCAGGCGACCGCGCGTGCGCCGAAACGTTCGTGAGCGCGCTCGGAACCAAGCTGTATCGGCGCCCGCTGAGCCCCAGCGAGAAGACGCGCTACCTGGCCCTGTACGACAAGATCACGGCCAAAGAAGACTTCAAGTCGTTCGCGTACTGGGCCGTCACGGCCATGCTGCAGTCGCCCAACCTGATTTACCGTAGCGAAGTCGGCGAGCCTGACGGCAGCGGCCATTTCAAGCTCACCGCCCACGAAATCGCGACGGAGCTTGCGTACGCGTTCACGGGTGGCCCGCCCAGCGCGACGTTGACCGAGCTGGCCGCGGCGAATCAGCTTTCGACGCCCGAGCAGATCGAGGCTGCTGCGCGCGCTCTTGTCTTCGACGGACAAGCCGTGAAGCCGGCATTCCGCGACGTGGTGCTGCACTTTGCCAATCAGTGGCTGGGCTTGGGCGGCTTGTCCAACCTGAAGAAAGACGCCGTGCTGTATCCAGACTTCAGCGCTGACGTGCAGGAGTCGATGGCCGAAGAGACGCGCCGCTTCTTTTCGGCTGTCGTGCTCGAAGAAAAGGGCAACGTGCAGAGCCTGTTGACGGCTCCGTACACCTACGTCGACAGCGCGCTGGCCCAGTACTACGGCTTTGGTGCGGCCAGCGGCGGTGATTTTGCGCGCGTCACGCGCCCGGCGAACTGGGGCGTGGGCCTCTTGGCGCAGGGCTCGCTCTTGGCGGTGCAGGCCAACAGCCTCACGACCTCACCCACGCGCCGCGGCTATTTGGTGCGCACCAAGCTCTTGTGCGGCGTGGTGCCGCCGCCCCCCGCCGTCGTCGGGCCAATTCCGGAGCCGACGGCCACGCAGACCACGCGCCAGCGCTACGAGCTGGTGCACGAAGCGAACCCGTCGTGCGGCGGCTGCCACGCCTTGATGGATCACATCGGCTTCGCGCTCGAGCACCTCGACTCGGCCGGTCGCTACCGCGAAACCGAGAACAGCTTCGCCATTGACGACAGCGGCACCGTGAGCGGCACCAGCCAAGGCGACGTCAAGATCAAGGGCGCCTCGGAGCTGGCAACGACTCTGTCCAAGCTACCCGAGGTGAGCGACTGCGTCTCGTCGTACGTGGCCGCCTACACGCTCGGCGTCAATCACGAGAGCGCCGCTTGCTTGGTCAGCGACGCCGCTTCCGAGCTGCGTGGCGGCAAGAGCCTGCTCGACTTCTACGTTGGTATCGCGCGCTCACCGCATTTCCGCAGCCGGCAGTGACCTTGCGGGCGCACGGCGCGCTACGGCTTGCGCGCCGCGGCCAGCACGCGCAGAGCGTCAGAAATAGGCGAGTAGTACAGCGTGTCGCACGCCGCGTTGGGCTGCGCGCCAAGGCGCCCGGGCAGGTCCGTAAACCAGCTGAACACGCCGCTCGAGCTACTGCGAAACGCCGCGCGCGCGGTGGCACGAGCGGCGTCGTGGAAGAACAGCGTGAGGCCGTCGCTCGAAATGGCCGTGGGACGTGGTCCGCGAGCGCCGTAGGCCTTCAGCTCGCAGCTCTGCAGCGCCACGCCGACCGGCCAAGCTTCGCCGCCCGTGCGAGTCGAGACCAACAGCGGGTAGGTAGAGTACTTTTCGCTCGACCAAGCGGTGTAGTACAGCGTCTTCTCGTCCGGCGAGATGACGGCGTCGTCGAGCGAGAGCTGCTTGGCGTCAGCGTCGGCGTTGAGGGCGGCGTAGGCGCCAGGCTCCGCCTCACCAAAGCTTTGGCCGCGCTCCTCGCGCACGGCTTCTGCCAGTCGGCCAGTATTCGCCAACGTTACGCGCAGACCGTCTGGGCTCAAGCCAACGACCCCCGTGAGCGTGAGCTCCTGCGCTTCACCGAAAACCTCGCTCGAGGTGGCGCGATCGGCCAATAAATAGGTGTGGAGCGAGCTATCGACCTCGCTCCACACCACCGTGAGCTCATCCGGTGTGATCGCGACGAAGCTGGGTGCTCTGCCGGCCCCGAGCTCCAGCGCATCGGCGCCGTTCGCCCACGCTTGGGCCGTCGAGCAAACGCCCGAGAAACCCGCCGGCGCCGGAGCGTCGTCGCTGGGGCAAGGCTCCAGCATCAGACCCGGATCACCACCCACGCTGGGCGGCCCGTCGACGCCGGGGCTCCCGCTGGTCGGCGCTGCGCCCCCTTCGCCTGCGTCGTTGCCAGCGGCGCCGCCTGGCGTCGCCACATTGCCGTCGCCCGCCGCGGCGTTGCTCTTGCCGGCTTGGCCAGCCTTGTTTCCGCTGCCCGCGGTGTTGCTTTTGCCGCCGGCGCTGAACGAAGGCTTGGCGCGCTCGTCGTCGCTGCAGCCCGCGAACAAGACCAGCGCGCAGCCTATTCCGCAGGCAAACAGTCGTAGTTTTGGCGCCATGCGTTCAACGTCGGCGTGCTGTTGCCGTCGGGGTTGGGGTTGAAGGTCATGCTCACCTTCAAGTACGCAAGCGACCCCACCTCGGCGTCGCTCAGCACTTCATCGACCGTTTCGGTGCCATGAACCCAGGTAGCGGCAGGCGTCGAGTCGGTGATGGAATCGAGCAAGACGCCAGTCGCTGGCAGGTAGTCGGCGTCGTCTTCGTTCTTGGTTTGTACCGAGATATCGATCGACGTACCGGCCGGAATGGTGGCTTGCCACTCGAAGGAGCGCCAAGCCACCTTGTAGCCATCCTGACATTCGGCGACGTATTCGCGCGCGAACGTTTCGGTCGAAAAAAACACGGGGTCTTCGCAGAGCCCAGCTCCGCTGCACACCAGCCCCGTGCAGCAATCGGCGCTGGTCGCGCAGGCGCCACTGGCGGGCTCGCAATCGTCGACGGACTGGCAAACCTTGCTGCTACCGTTGCAGCGCGCGGTCAGAGGCGTACCGGAGCCGCCGCAGCAGTCGTCGCTCGTGCTGCAGCTCGCGCCCGTGGCGGCGCACGGCGTGCTGACCCAGTAAGCGTGCGAGTTGCCGGCCTTCAGCTCTTGGCCCGGCAGGTAGAAAGCTGGGTGGCTCGGATCGGTGCCTGGCGCCGCGTCGGGGTCGATGGCGGAGACCCACAGCTTTTTGGTGGGAGGCGTGCCGGAGTAGCACGAGAACGGCACGCCGTCGGTGTGGGCGGGCTCGGCGTCCCACGGGTCGTCGTACGCCACGTTGCCGTACATGCGCCGCGACGTGAACACCACCCAAGCCATGTCACCGGCCTCGGTTGGGTTGACCGACGGCAAGTAGTTCAGCCGGTAGTCGTTGACGGTGGTGGCTGTGTTGGACGCTCGACAGTTGTCAGCGATGTTGATGGTGAACGAAGCGTTCGGGTCGTGATAATTGGCGACTTGAGCCGCCCAGGTCCAAGCCGTCGAGTCGTAGGTGACGGTGTTGCTAAAGATCGCGACCATGCCGGTGGCGCCGAGCGGCACGCTAGCGCCGGTCGTGAGAGGCCCGCTCCAGCTAAGCCCGCCGTTCGTCGAGTAGCGAAAGGTAGCGGTGCCGCGCGCGCCGGTGGTCACGATGTTGATACGAAAATCCCAGGGCCCTCCCTGCGGTGTGCCGGCCAGGCTGACGTGGTTGATCAGCGTGCTGTAGATGCTGGAGGCGCTGTAGTTGGCGCCGCTGCCGAAGTTCGCGGTCAACCCCGTCCCATCGCCGTAGTTCAGGGCAACCGCGGCGCCCGTGAGCCGCCCGGTGGGCGGCTGCCAGCTCACGCCGCCGTTGGTCGAGTACTTGAAGCGCGCAGTGCCGCGCGGCCCTGCGGTGGTGATCATGATCTTGAAGTCCCAAGGTCCCCCTGCGCCCGTCTGACTAGAGGCTGCGGTGCCGGTCAGATACACCGCTGGTACGCCCACGGCGCCCGTCTGCGACATCTCGTGGCGCACGGTCGGGAACCGGTACAGAGGGTTGGCGTTGTCCACCAACGTGCGGGGACGCGACGGAAGGTACGAGGCGCCTGCGCCGTTCAAGCCGTTCAGCTGCGAGAGCCGCGTGGGCGTGGCCGCCGTCGAGCTGTTGGCCGGCACATTGGACGCCCAGATCTCGGCCAAGGCACCGGTCGACGTGTTGATGTCGGACGGCGACCAGCCCACCACGGCGCCCGCCGAACGGTACTGGCGTTGATACAGCACCGAGTTGCCGCTTGGGGTGAAGCTGGGCCACGCTGTTTTTTCGCCGACGCTCGGAGTCAGATCACGCGCGTTCTTGACCTCAAAGCCGCTCGAGCCTGCGCCGCAGGGCGGAGTCGCGCACGTGAAATCGACGACGGCTAGGCGCGTGCCGGTCGTCGCGCTGGCCAAGGTCCCAGACGGACTTTGGCCGAGCGCGTCGCCGCCCCAGAACCCGAACGCCAAGCGGGTGCCGTCTACGGCAAAGCGCGGAGTGACCGCCAGCGCGTTGGTGGGCCAGCCCGTAACGGGAACGATCGTGCTCGGCGCGCCGACGCTGTAAAGGTTGGAAAAATCGGGCGGCGCGCGGAAGTTGGGATCGCCTGGGGCGACGCCTCCGTGAGTCATGTAGAACGCGCCGTCGGTCAGGGGCGCGCCAAACGTGAAGCGATCTCCCGGAACGTTTTCAGTGTCGCCGCTCGGCGAGTCGTAGCTGTTCAGCACGTCGGGGCTGGACGCGGCGCCGTTCGTCAAATCGTAGCGCCGTGACTGATTGAAGGCGATGCCGTTGGACGTGCGCGCGCCGTTGGCGATGAGGGCGGTGCCGCTCACGTTCAGCGAGTGACACACCGTGCACTTGCCCGAAGGTTGCACGGCGAGCTCCGGTGAGCTCGCGCCAGGCGCAATCGACAATACCGCGCCCGTGTTGCCGCCCTGTGGCGAGCTGTACGAGTTGTAGTAAACGGTGCCCTTGAGCTGGCCATTCACGAAGTGAATCGGGCGCCGCGTGGCTTGCTCGAGCGTGCCCGACGCCGGTAGCCGTTGCACCAGCAAATCCGCGTCGGCGCCGCGCGCGGTTTGCTCGAACGCCTGCCAGGCGACGGTGGGCACCACCACTTGCGGGTCGAGCGTGTTGGCGGCAATGGCGGCCGACTGCGAGATCCCGTTGGTTTCCTTGACGATCAACGAATAGTTGAAGTCAGCGTCGGCCGCCGAGGCGTTGGCTGGATAGCGCAGCGATACCTTCACGGCGCCGCCACCGGCTACCGAGTAGCTGTACATCAGCGCCGGCGGCAGCAGACCGAGCGGAAAGTACGTATTGGCGTACGGATAGAGCCAGGCCGCGGTGCTTGCTCCGCTACCGGCGGCCGGCGCCGAGACCGTGCCAAACGCCGTGATCTGTCCGCCCAAGGCCGGAGTATTCGGGTTCGCCGCGCCGCTCGTGGTCGGCGCCTCGAGCACGTTGACCTTCACGTGCAGCGTGAGCGACCCCGAGAGGCCCGCCGCATACGCCGTGACCACGACGTCGCCCGCAACCGGGCTCGTCACCGTGAATTCGCCGTTCTGATCGTTGGTGCCCGTCACTTGCGCGACGTCGAACTTGTCGATCGTCCACGTTGTCAGGAACGGCGAAGGTCGACAACCGGCGGGCGAGAGCTCGGCCGTGAGCCCCACGGTGCCCTCTTGTAGCGTGAGGGGCGAAAATTGATTGACGTGCACCGTGGTGTCGGTCGCGGTGATCGAAAGCGAATCACAGCCCACTGCCACGGACTCCGAAAGAGTCAGGCCGGCGGTGCCGTTCACGAAGCCGGGACCGGCTGCAAAGTCGCCCGGCGCATCCACGAACTGATTGCAAAACGGGTCGCACGGATCGAACCCTGCAGGGCACTCAGCGGACGTGCCGAGCGCTTGAATGCGGTAGCTCGAGCCTGCCGGCGGCTGGCCCGCCGCGCGGGCTTGCGTCTGCCGTTCACCGAGGCACGCGCCCCACGTTCCGGAGTCGCAGCTGCGATGGCCTACCGAACAGGTGACGTAATCGTCGTGCTGCTCGACGACCTTGCCGCAATCGACGAATGCTCCGGAGTCGCCGCACGGGCAGCCCTGGTTCGGCGTCCTGCACAAGTCGGCCGGGTCGAGCGGCCTCGTTCCGGGGTCCGCGCTGGCTTGGGGCAGCGGGTCGTCCTGCGCGCAGCCTGTTGCCGCTGCAACAGCTAACAAAACGCCGACAAAGCTGCGCCAGCGCGTTCCGGGCACACTACGGCCCGACCACGACCACTTCCCCCTCGGGGGTGCCTGGCGGGCTGCGCTCATCTGACGCCTGTAAGGAGGGCCCAACTCGCGAAAAGCGCTCACCAGAAATGCAGGCGCGCCGAAGTAAATGGGATTAACGAAGCTTTACGCTAGGCTCCGGGCATAGATGGGAGCCGAGGCGCGTCGTGGGTTGCGGGCAGTTTTCGCGTTGACGAGCATGCTGT
Organism: Polyangiaceae bacterium; assembly: GCA_036261775.1. Lineage (GTDB taxonomy): Bacteria > Myxococcota_A > Polyangia > Polyangiales > Polyangiaceae > PMG-095. The sequence continues at coordinate 26,726 of DATAKF010000427.1, forward strand.
GCGCGTTGCTCTGGCCCGTGGTTGCTCGCGCGGAGCCATTTCAAAGCGGTGGCATCGGCGCCTTCCTCGGCTACTCGGTCGGGGAGCGCGGCGGCTTCGAATGGGGGCTCGAAGGCTTTGCGACTCGGCACCTGGAGCATCACTCCGAGTGCAACGACAACTCGGCCCGCCATGGCTTCGGCCCCGTGCTGCGCATTTCTGCCGTCAAGCTCTCGCGTCTAGAGCTCACCCTCGCGGCCCATATCGCGGGTGAATTGACCAGCACGCGCTCGCTTGCCGCCATCAACGGGGAGTTCGGCGCCAGCCTCTTCCTCGAAAAGGATCACAGCCGCGTCGCACCCCACTCCGGCGTCATGCTCGAGTCCCTGATCTTCAACCTGTACTTCCGCCAAGAATGGCTCGAGCCGTCGTACTCCATCGGCGCTGGCGCGCGCTGGCTGCCCACGCTCGGCACGCCGGGCTTTTGCGCTTTCTGAGGGCGGGCCGCGACGCGTGCTCGCGACGCCATTTCGCGACAGCGTAGCCGTCGTGTCTACGTCAGCTCTGCTAATCGCAGAGCTCGAACACACCGAACGAGCTCGGAACGTGAAAATCCGGCTTTGGCGTTTGCGGATCCACCCACGACATCCAGCCAAAATGTACGCCGCCCTGGGGCTTGCGCGAAAACTCAGCGCGGTACACGCCCGCGAAAAACTCGCGCGTGCCAGCCTTCGAAACACCCAGCTCGCGCAGCGCCGCCAAAGGCAAGCTGCCCTCGACCCGGTAGCTCGAACGCTCGTCCGAAATTTTCGACGTCACCTCGAGCCCCTCGATCGCGAACGCGTCGTCGAACTGTCGATAGGTGCGCGCGCGATAGACGTACGAGTCACCGCTCGGCGCCATCTCCAAGCAAAAGTACGGCTCCAGTCCAAGATCGGGCGCGAGAAAGATCTCCACCCGGTCCGACCCCAGCACGCGCGCTTTCTCGGTCGCGCCTTCGCCCAACACCAAATCGTCGTCGCGGCAATCGAAGCGAAAGTACAGCCGCTCGCTCGACCACAACGCCCGAAATTCGGTCGGCGCCGCCGGCGTCGTCTCCCACGGAAACGCAAAATCGGTCAGACACGTCGCCGCCGACCAATCAAGCTCTCCTTGTCTTTTGCTGCTGGCTGCACGCACTGGGTAGCGTTTCATTGCTCTATGCACCCTCGAGCTTGCCGCAGCTCGCCGCCCCGCGGTGGAGCATTCGTGACATTAGGGCTGCCAAATCGCAGCCAAAATCGCAGAAGCTGTCGTAGCGTCGCTCTCAT
>DATAKF010000429.1:0-13478 GCA_036261775.1 Polyangiaceae bacterium
GAAGCGGCCGACGGCTGCGAAATCAACCTGAAGGTCAACAAACTGAACTGCGGCGCCTGCAACAAGGTCTGCCCCGATCTGAACGGTGACCCCAGCTGTAACGACGGCCTGTGCGAAATCACTTGCGCAGAAGGCTTCGAGGATTGCGACAAGAACGTCGACAACGGCTGCGAGATCAACACCAAGACCAACAGCAAGAACTGCGCGACCTGTGGGCACGCTTGCCCGGCAGATCCTGGCAACAGCGCGTATTGCCAAAACAGCGCTTGCGGCCAAAGCAAGTGCGACGCTGGTAAGGGCGATTGCAACGGCAACCCGGTGGACGGCTGCGAAACCACGACGGCCGACGACGTGAACAACTGCGGCGGCTGTGGCGTCAAATGCGAAGCCAACAACGCCAACGTCGCGTGCCAAGCCGGCAAGTGCGTGATCACCACCTGCCAGGGCAGCTACGCCGACTGCGACAAAGCCACCGCCAACGGCTACAAAACGGGCTGCGAGGTGGACACCAACCTCGACACCAACCACTGCGGCGGCTGCGGCAAGCTCTGCGCCATCACCAACGGTACACCCCGATGCGACGCGGGCTCGTGCGAGGTGAAGACCTGCAGCGGCACCTTCGCCAACTGCGACGGCGATCCCAAGACCGGCTGCGAGGTCAACCTAGGCACCGACGCCAAGAATTGCGGTGGCTGCGGCGCCCAGGGCAAGGATTGCGGCAATTTCTACCCGAACGCCAACTCGACGTGCTCGGGCAGCGCCTGCATTTCGCCCACGTGCGACGCCAACTACGCGCATTGCACGGGGCCGCTGACCAACGGCTGCGAGACCGACACCCGCACGGACGGCTCCAACTGCGGTGGTTGCGGCACGGTTTGCGCCACCACGGGCGCGCACGTCTCGACCAACAACTGCGTGGCCGGGCAATGTGACCCCAAATGCACCGGCAGCTACCTGAGCTGCGACGGCATCAAGCCGAACGGCTGCGAAGCCGACTCGTTCACGGACGAGAACAACTGCAACGCTTGTGGCACCGTCTGCAGCTCGGGCCCGACCGCTCACGTGGTCAGCAACGACTGCCTGAGCGGCGCTTGCAACCCGGTTTGTTCCGGCACGTACAAAGACTGTGACAGCAGCCGCACCAACGGCTGCGAGGTCGATACCGCCACGAGCGCCGCCAACTGCGGAGGTTGCGGGGCCACCTTCGCCTGCAGCACCGCGGCGGCTGCCCACGTGACCAGCAACCTGTGCAGCGGCAGCAGCTGTCAGCCCGTTTGTAGCGGTTTGTGGGACGACTGCGACGGCAAGCCGGTGAACGGCTGCGAAAAAGACGTCTCTGCCGATGTGAACAACTGCGGCGGCTGCGGAGATACGTGCGGCACCCTGCACGCCTCCGGCGGCACCGCCTGTGGCACCGGCAGGTGCAACCCCAGCTGCGACACCGGCTGCGCCAAGTGCACGACCACCGAAACCTCGGGCTGCCCGACCCAGCTCGGTACCACCAGCAACTGCTCCAAGTGCGGCGAAGCCTGCAGCGGCACCACGCCGTTCTGCGATCCGGGCGGTTGTGTTGGGTCTCGACCCATCAAGGTGGTCGGCAGCGCGGGCTGGACCAGCGGTTGGGACGGCAGCAGCGGCGTCATTGCCGAGATCAAGCAGCCGTACACGATGGTCAACAAGACCAACTCCAACTCCAATCGCATGCTGCTGGCGGCCGTCTCCGCCACGGACAACTACACAGCGGCAGAGAACATCAGCGTCAAGTACGGGAGCCAAACCATGTTGCTCGCCTTCGAGCAGATGGACACCAACACGCACTCCTACGCGGGTATCTACTACTTGCTCGACGCTCAGCTGCCGGACTCCGGTACGGTGGCCGCGTCGTTCGGCGGAGGCAACACCTGGGGTCACGGCGGGGTGAACGTGGTGGAGCTACAAAACGCCATGCAAGTTGCGCCCATCGCCAGCGTGGGCGTCAAGGGTGATGGGGCTTGTGGCTCCACCTCCGTGCGCAACGCCAGCCTGACTTTCAACCAGGCGGGCTCGCTGGTGTTCGGGTTGATGACTGCACGAGGAGCCTCGGGCATCTCGTTCGATACCACCCCGAGTCCGACCCCCACCGTTGCCTATTCCGCGGTGCAAGCGTCGCCGGACCGCATGGGCATGCTGACCGCCTACGCCATCACCAACTCGACCTATGCAATGAGCTGGACGATCCACGACTGCTACAACAGCGCCGCCGCCATGGTCGCGATCAAGCGGCTGAACTGGAACTGACGCGAACGCCGCTCGAGCGATGAGGCTCGTGCTAGCTCAGCCCTTGGGCGGTTCCGAGCGTCGACCCGGCGCGAGGCTTCCGGTGAGCGGCGTCTTGAACGAGCTTTGCGGTGTTGCGGTGGCGCTGGGCGAAGATCCGGCGGCTGGCGGCGGCGGTGGGTACGAAGGTCCTGGTGGCGGGACCGAAGAACCGCGGACTGGTTCTGCGGGGGGAATGGAGCGCAGCGAGGCGGGGCCTTCGAGGTACAGCTCGCTCTCGTGGTAGATGTCGACGGCGCGGGCCAGGAAGATCTTGATCACCGCCGCGGTCGGAACGGCCAGCAGTACGCCCAAGAAGCCGAAGATCTGGCCGCCGACGAACAGGGCAATCAAGACCCACATGTCCGGAAGACCGACGGATTTGCCCATGACCCGCGGCGCGATCACGAAGCCTTCCAGCGTTTGCACGATCGCGTAGGCGATGACCACGCTGATCAGCTGCCCGGGATTGAAGCCGCCAAGCAGCGACATGAGCAGCCCCGAGGTGAGCGCAAAGGCGCTGCCCAAATACGGAATGAAGCTCAGCGTGCCGGAAATGATGCCGATCGGCAGCGCGAGCCGCACGCCCAAGATGGAGTACGCCACGCTGTACAACACGGCCACGATGGCCATGACCGTGAGCTGACCGCGCAAAAAGTGACTGAGAGCTCCGTCGATTTCGCGGGCGTACTCGGTGATGACGCGGCGGTAGCGACGCGGCAAATGACCGCGCACCCCGGCGGTGATGCGATCGAAGTCGTTCAGTAGGTAGATCGAAAGTACTGGCACCACCAGGGCCGCCACCACCGAGCCCACGACCGAAAAGCCGCCCGTCACGACGGCGCTCAGAATACCACCTGCTGGCGCCAGCACCGACGACGCCACCGAGCTGGCGTTGGCGCTGAGCCGCTCCATCCACTCGGTGGTGGTGTGCGGTACCTTGATGCCATGCCGGAGCAGCCACGGATCGGCGGAGGCGATCAACGCGGAGATCTTGGACGGCAGCTCGCGGGCAACCGTCGCCAAGTCACTGGCCACCATCGGTAGCACCAGCGCCGTAAAGGTTGCGAGAGTCCCCACTAGGCCAAGCAGCACGATCGCAATACCAGCCGGGCGCGGCACCTTCCAGGTCTCGAACTTGTCGATGACCGGGTCGAGCACGTAAGCGATGGCGAACGCCAGGAACAGCGGCGTCAGCACGGCGCGCGCCGCGTACACCAGGTAGCCCGTCAGAAGGACGCCCAGTACGACGTAAAACTCCTTGGGAAGCGCGATCTCTCTGCGCGGCGTTTCGTCCACGTCTCGGCTATACCGGCCCAAGGCGGGCGGTGCAACCGCAGGGCTTTGACTCGGCGCTCGGGCGTGCTTTAGGCGCTTGGGCGCGCTTGCTCAGTCGCAGGAGCCAGGCTCGGCGATCGACGTCCGAATCGTGAAGTGCGATTCGATGGTGTGGCGCTCCGCGAAGAAGAAATGGAGCGGGTACACCTGACCCTGGATGAGCCCCGCTTGGCCCGCGAAATCATCGAGCGAGACATTGGCCGAAAGGCTGCGATGCAGGCCTCCCAAGTCGATGGCCAGACGCCGATTGATGAAGACCCACATGTCGTCGTCGCCAGAGAACGAAAATACCTCGCCACCGCGGTATTCGAACGTCGTGCTGGCCTCGAGCGTGAAATGAAAGTTGTGCCCGCGCCCCTCGTTGCCCAGCAGCTTGCCGTCGATCGGAAAGAAATCGCCGTCGTCGTAGGTGAAGAGCCCAGCCTCGCCCGGCGCGGGCAACAGCTGTAAGTCGAGCGCTTCTGATTGGCTGTTGGGGCTATCGTGAAACCATTGATCGAAATTGGCTTTGCCCGAGCTGCTCGGCGTGATCGGGCGCCCGGCATAGACAGGTCTGTCGTCGACGCCCAGCGTGCTCTCCACCATGCCCGCGTCCAGACCCGGCGCGTAGCCGGCTTCGAAGTCCGGGTGTGTGGTGGGCGAAAAATCGCGGACGGTCGTTTTCAGCTGGGGCGGCCGTGGTTGGGGAGCATCGCAGGCGCCCCATTTGCCTTGGTTGCAGGTCTCGTGACCAGCACCGCAGACGCTGGCGCAGGCGCGCTGCACGAGCGGTACCTTGCAGGCTTGCCACTTGCCAGCCACGCAGCTCTCTTGGCCGTCGCCGCAGCCGTCGTTGCAGCTGCGGGTGGCGACCGGCACCTGGCATGCGCTCCAGATACCGTTCTCGCAGGTTTGGGAACCGGTCCCACATCCGTCCTGACAAGCGCGTGAGTCACCGTCGCTCGGGCACGGATCCGGCACGTCCAAGCCTGTTCGGGCTCCACACGACGCAGCGCCCAACGCCAGAAGCGTCAACGCAACGCTTCCAACCAGCAGCCTCGGCAGCACCCTGCGATTGTTGGCACACCCAGAGCCCCGAGCAAGCTCGATCGCGCCGGAAAGCGCCTTGCCTACGGCTTGAACAGCTCTGCTCGCGGCTCGGTCCAACCGGGCAACAGCCGCGGGCACGCGCCGCTGGCCGGATCCGCCGGTAGCGGCACGTCCGAAAAATCGGCGTCCGGCTGGCGATCGTAGCGCAAATCTCCCGCCATTTGGCGGGCCGGCGCCGCGTACGGCAGTCGCGCAAACTGGAGCATGGCCCGAAAGCGGCAGTCTTCCCGGCGTAGGCGGCTCAGCTGGGATACGTCCGCGCTGTAGGCGGTCAGCCAGCGCACCCCGCCATGGTTGGAGCGGGTGATCAGCGAGACGGGAGCCGTGGGCTGGACGTCCATGCCCGCCTTGCAGGCGTTGGGAGCAAGGCCACCGAGGGCCACGGTGGCCCGCAGCACCCGGTAGATGCCGCCCTGCTCGCCTGCCACCAGGCCCTCCCAGCAGCGTGGGTTGGCGGGAAGCGGCGTGGTCGCCATGTCCAGCACCTCGAGCGCCGGAAAGGCCGCCTGCGTCGCCGCGCGCAGCTCGGCCTTCGCGCTGCGGGCTGCCAAGCCGAACACCAGCGGCACCGTCAAGCTGGCCGCGACCGCGGCAAGGACGCGCGCCCGTTCGGAGAAGCGCCGCGCGACCAGCAGCGAGGCGAACGCCAGCGCCAAGAGCAGCGTCGCGGTGACGCTGCTGACGAAAGGCACGAACCAGCACGCCAGCAGCACCGCTGCCAGCAGCACCGTGAGCAGCACCTGCAGCCAGCGCTTTCGCACCGTCGTGATCAGCAGTGGCATCAAGATGGCCCACCACAGCGGCTCGACGATGAAGATGCTGTCCCCGTAGAACCAGCGGGAGGAGAGCGGCCAGAACGGGTGTACGCCGTAGTTGTTGCCGTAGTCCATGCTCAGGTGCAGCACGACCCCGGCCAGCGAAAGGCCGAGCAAAAGCTGGCGATCGCGCGGCTTTGCCGCGGGGTTCTGGCGCGAAAAGCGGCGCCAAACCGCAACGCCGAGCAGCCACGCGCCGGGCAACGCCAAGAGCAGCGTGTGCGTGTGACCGCGGTGATGCAGCAGACTGCCGAGCGGCTTGGGCCCGCTGATCCACGTGTAGACGATGTCGATGTCCGGCAGGTTGTTGGCGAGCGCCGAGACCAAGTACGCGGCGGCGCGCAGCTCGGCGCGCGTTTCGCCGCGCGCGACGCAGACCGCTTCGGCAACCAGCATGCCCGCGAGCGCGTGCGTGACGTTGTCCAAACTACCCCGCGCCTTGCAACCGAAAACGCCCCGCGTAGACCGTGAAGCCACCGCCGCGCGCAAAGCCGACGAGCAGCACCCGAAAGCGCTCTGAAAGCTCGATGGCCAGCGAGCTGGGCGCCGAAATGGCCACGACGGCCGGTAGGCCCGCCGCGACGGCCTTCTGCACGATCTCGAAGCTGGTACGGCCGCTGACGACCAAAAAATGGCTCGAAAGCGGCAGCAAGCCGTCCAGCGCGGCGCGCCCGAGCACTTTGTCGACCGCGTTGTGGCGACCGACGTCTTCGCGCGCGAGCGTAAACTCCCCCGCTTGCGTTACGAGCGCGGCAGCGTGCAGGCCGCCCGTACGCGCAAAGCTCGGCTGGTGCTGGGGCAAGCGCTGCATCACCTTGGCCAGCACCGAACGCTCGAACTGCGTTTCGGCTTCCACGGGGCCAAGCCGCTCGACCAGCTCCTCGATGTCGTCGCGCCCGCACACGCCGCACGAGGCGCTGCTGAGCGTGCCGCGCTTGACGACTCGCGCCTGGGCGACGCCGCGCGGGTCGTGCCCTTCGGCCAGCAAGAAGCCGGCGGTGAGCTCGGCGTCGTGCCCGGGCGTGCGCATCGTGATCGCCAAGGTTTCGCCCCCGAGCTCGATCGCGAACGGCGCTTCCACCGCGACCTCCTCGCGGCGTTCGCGTGCCGTGCCGTCGGCCAGCACCTGCAGCGTGGCGACGGATAGAATGCCTTCGTCTTCTGGCGCTTGGCTCATGTAGCGCGCTCGATTCGCACGGCAGTGTTGTAGTCTGGCTCGCCCGACGCAGGATCGTATTTTCGGCCCAATAGCGCGTTGCACTCCGGCCAAAAGCCCTGCGCGTGACCGCGACGGCAGGGGCCAGAGCCCGCGGTGGCCTCCATGCTGCCGGCCTGGCTCGTCACCCGTACGCGCTCGCCTTCACGGATGCCTAGCTCGGCCCAGTCGCGCGGATCGAGCAAGATGGCGCTGCGCTTCTTGCCGTCGGTCAGCGGATCCGTCGAGCCGTACGTCATGGAGTTGAACTGCTTGCCGCGGCGCGTGGTGAGCAGAAACTGGCCGAGCGGCACGTCGACGCGCGGGAGCCCGACGGTGCTGAAGCGCGCCTTGCCGTCGGGCGTTGGAAAGCCGTCGCGCCCCAGCTGCGGTCCGCCCCACTGCACCCAATCGCCCTCCTTTTCGAGCTTCTCGATCCCTGCGTACAGCGGCATCAGGCGCGCCATTTCCTCGCGGATCTGCGCGGTGTCGCGGTAGCCGAACAGATCCTTTCGGTCGGGCTCCAGTGCGGCGCCGATTAGGCACGGTATCTCCCACTCCGGTTTGGCTTCGGCCAGGCGCGGCCCCGAGATCTCGGGGGTGAAGCGAATGCGGCGCTCCGTCGACGTGCTGGTGCCGCCGGAGCGTTGCTCGTAGCGGGTCTGCGCAGGCAGCACGAGCACGGCGTCCTCCGCAGGTAGCAGCGTGGACGTGTTGAGCACGATGTCTTGGTGGATGCGCAGCTTGACCTGCGACAGCGCGCGCTTGGCGTGACGGCGATCCGGCATCGTCTCGAGGTGATTGCCGCCGATCAGGTACAGTACGTCGAGCCCAGTCTCGCCGGCACGATCCAAGAGCTCGGCGGCGCGCAGGCCCTTTTCGTGCGGAATCTGGTGCTGCCAGTCGGCTTCGAAGCGCGCGATGTTCTCGGCGTCGAGCGCGACCGCGCCGGGCAGCTTCTCCGGATCGGCGCCGCACTCAGCCGAGCCTTGCACACCGGAGTGTCCACGAATCGGCATCACGCCAGTACCGGGGCGCCCGACCATGCCGCGCGCCAACGCCAGATTGACGACCATGCGCACGTTGTCGACGCCGAATTCGTATTGCGTGAGCCCCATCGAATACACGAACACCGCGCGCGAAACGCCGGCATACAGCGCGGCAAAATCGCGCATTTCTCGGACAGAAACGCCTGCTTCGGCTGCCAACTCCTGCCAGTTTTGCCCCTTTAGGCCTTGGCGCAGCTCGGCGGCGCCGCTGGTGCGGGCGTTGACGAAGGCTTCGTCCCAACCGTTGAGCTCGTCGAGCGCCTTCAAGACACCGCTCATGAACGCAATGTCGCCGCCCGGTCGCACCGCGTAGTAGTCGTCCATCAACCGGGTGCCGAACAGGGCCGACCACGGCACGCTCGGGATCCAGTAGCGCTCCAGCGCTGGCTCGCGGAAAGGATTGATGACCACGATGCGGGCGCCGCGCTGTTTGGCGGCGCGCAGGTACTTGGTCGAAACCGGCTGATTGTTCGGTAAATTCGAGCCAATGATCACGATCAGCTCGGCCTCGAGCCAGTCGCTGAGCGACAGCGTGGGCGCCGCAAATCCGAGCGTTTGCTTCAGCCCGACCGAAGACGCCGCGTGGCATAGGCGCGCGCAGGTATCGACGTGGGGCGTGCCGCCGACCCGAGCCAGCTTCTGCGCCGTGTAATACGTCTCGTTCGTCAGGCCACGGCTGGTCAAGAACACGCCGACGCGGTCTGGCGCGGCTGCCCGCCAATACCCTGCCGTCAGCGCCAACGCTTCGTCCCAGCCAATGCGTGAAAATCCGCGCTCGCCCCGGCGGCGGAGCAGCGGATACGGCACCCGCCCCAGCTGGTGTAAGGCCTCGTTCGAGAGCTTTTCCAACGCGCTGACGTCGCTCAAAAGCTCGTCCGCAATGGCGCCCATGGTGTTCAGGCGCAGCAGCTTCAAGCGAGACAGACACAGGTGCACGCCCGGCAGCACGTCGTCTCTCAAGCCGCGCGGCCCGAGCGAACAGCCGTCACACACGCCGTGACGCAAGATGCGTAGAGCGTAAAGCCAACGGCCGCGATTCTCCCAGAGCACCCGCAGCATCTCGCGGAAGTGCCGTGGCTTGTGCCGCGAGAGCAGCCCAAACGGCACCGCGATGACCAAGAGCCGCCAGAGCCAACGAAAGAACCGCATGCAGTGTCGGAAAGCCTACCGAATGAGCGAGATTTCTGGCACTACAATCGGGCCGTGACCGTCGCCTTGTCCGAATTGCTCGCCGCCCTGGAGCGCCTGGCGCCGCTCGCTTTCGCAGAAGCGTGGGACAACGTGGGCCTGCTGGTCGAGCCGACGCCCGTGAGCCAAGCCGCGCCCCTCAGCAGCGTGTTGCTCACCATCGACCTTTCAGACGACGTCGTGGCGGAGGCGCAGAGCTTGGGCGCGGGGCTGATTGTCGCTTACCACCCGCCGATCTTTCAGGGCCTCAAGCGGCTACGCAGCTCCGTTGCGTCCGAACGCGCCGTCGTTCGCTGCGTGGCAGCTGGCATCAGCGTCTTTTCGCCCCACACCGCGCTGGATGCCGCGCCTGCGGGCGTCAACGTGTGGCTGACCGAAGCATTTGGCGCTGGGACCCGCGGGCCCTGCGTGCCCAGCACGGCGGATACGCGCTACGGCCAAGGGCGCTTCGTTCGGCTCGATCAGCCGATTTCGCTGACCCAAGCCGTGCAGGCCATCAAGCAGCAGCTCGGGCTGACGCAGCTGCGCGTCGCCGCCGCCGCCGCGCACGCCGCTGACGCGGCCGTCATTCGCAACATCGCCGTTTGCGCTGGGGCCGGCGGCTCCATGTTCGAAAAGCTGTCCGGCCACGATCTGTACGTGACCGGTGAGATGCGTCACCACGACGTCCGCGCTCGCGCCGAAAGCGGTAGCAGCGTCGTCCTGAGCGAGCACACCCACACCGAGCGTGGCTTTCTGCCGATTTTGGCCAGTCTCTTGAAGGCCGAAGCGCCCACGGGCGTTCTGTTTCACGTATCCCAATGCGATCGCGAGCCGCTCTCTCTCCGTTGAAGCCCCTTTTGTTGGCCTTGGCGGGCTCGGGCGCGCTCGCGCTGCTCACACAGTGCGCGTCAAGGCCGGTGCACCCCACGCCGGAGCTTCCGGCGCCCGCTCCCATTGGGCTTGGACATGTGCCCACGCCGCCGGCCAACGCCACCGAGCCGTCGGTCGCCTTGGCCTCGTCGAGCCCCGGTGTGCTGCCGCCCGCAGCCGCTCCTGCGCCTGCAGACTCAACTCCTGCGCCTGCAGAAGCCGCTGCCCCCTCGCCCGTCCCCGAAGAGCATTGCGCGTCGGCTCCCAAGCTTTTGGCGGATGGCTCCGTGCCACCAGCCCCCCCTCACGCGCCGCTCGGCGAAGAGGTCGAAGTCCCCGGCGATCGCCCCGTCTACGTCTTGCCGGGCAACGCCGGTGACCCGCGCGTCATCATCTACCTGCACGGCATGTGCGGCGACAGCACCGCGGCCGACTTTTTCCGCGAAGCCGCGCGAGCTCACGGCACCTTGATCGCCCTGCGCGGGGACACCCCGTGCGAAAACGGCCGCTTCAAATGGCGGGCAGATCCAGCCACCATCCAAGCCCGCATTCGCGCGGCGTTCAAGCGGGTGAACGCGCTCCGCAACTCCGAGCTCGACCTCGATCGGGCGTTGCTGTTCGGCTACTCCCAAGGCGCCGAACGCGCCGAACGCGTCGCGGCCCTGTACCCCAAGCAATACCCCCGCGTGGTATTGGGCGGTCCGCCCACCAAGGCGTCACCGCAGCGGCTGGCGCACGCCAAGCGCGTGGCCATCTTTGGTGGCGAGCTGGAGACGACCGAGAACATGCGCGCCGGATTCGACGCACTGGTGAACGCGCGCATCCCCGCGCGTTTCTTCACGCTCGACTGCGCGTACCATGGCTACTTTGGCGCCAACGCCGAAAGCCAGCTCGGCGAGCTGCTCGATTGGGTCACCGTTCCTGAATGAAGTGCCTACCCGGCGGGTTGCAAGCAAATTCGAGAGCCTGCTCTCGGCGCTGGAGCAGTCGTCACCGGGGGCGCGCGCGGCAAGATTTCCGCGCCCAACGCTAGCCACGTTGCAAGTCGTGCCGGCTTGCGGACAGGATTGGTGCACATGTCACGTCCCAGTCGCCGACCCGCATCCTCGCCGGACCTCGAAGACTCCGTGTTTCGCGCCCCCGTTCACGACGCCATGCGCACGCGCGTCTACGTGTGCTCGCCCGAAGACACGCTGGCTCGCGCCGCCCAGCTGATGTGGGAAAAGGACTTGGGCTGCTTGCCCGTGTGCGGTCCAGGCAAGCAGGCGCTGGCCATGCTGACTGACCGCGACATCTCGATGGCGGCCTTCATGCAATGGAAGCACCTGGCCGAGACCAACGTCGAAAGCGCGATGTCGCGCAACCTGTGCGCCTGCTCGCCCGACGACGACTTGGGCCAGGCAGAAGAGCTCATGCGCGTGAACCAGGTGCGCCGCTTGCCGGTGGTCGACGACCAAGGCGTGCTGGTCGGTCTCTTGTCACTCGGTGACGTCGCGCGCTACGTGCGCCAGCATTCGCCCCGCGGCAGCAGCACCATGGCGCAACAGCGCCTGGCAGAAACGCTGGCGGCTATCTGCGAGCCGCGCTTTCACTCGATTCCTCCGCCGCCTCCGGCGCCCTGACCTATCAACCCAACGCGGGTGTGCGGGCGTTGTAGCGGAAGCCGCCGCGCTCGGCGTAGCTGTTCAAAATCTCACCGGCCAGCGTCGCTTTGACGCCCGTCACGACGGGGGTGCCGCGCACCGTGAGCTGCTCCTTCCAGTCGGCCGCGCGTGGTCCTTCGTCGAAGCCCACGGCCTCGGTCAACTCCACCGGCGCTCCGCAGACCAAGCGTGACAGCCCCGCCCAGTAGCAGGCGCCCAGGCACTGCACGCAGGGCTCGGAGCTGGCGAACAACTCGCAGTTCACCCGCGCCAGAGTAAAGCTCTGTGCGCGCGCCTGCGCGAACATCAGGGCCACGATCTCGGCGTGCAGCAGCGACGACGCCTGAGGCATCACCAGGTTCATGCCGGGCGCCAGCACCTCGCCCGTTTCGCGCTCGAACACCACGGCGCCAAACGGCCCGCCACCGTGCTCTACGTTGCGGCGCGACAGCTCGATGGCAAGCTCCATGCGCTCGTCGTCGGTGCGACGTGGCGTTACCAGGTCGCACTCGCTGAAGACCCAATCCGGCAGGTGGTAGTTGATCGCACGAGGCAGCTCCATGGTTGGCTCAGGCTAACCGGGGCCAGGTTTCGCCCTGTTTTCCCGCAGCGCGCCGGAGCGTCAGCTACATGTCCAGGCGCAGCCGCAAACCACCCGAGCCCGGGCTGGCCCACGGCTGCAGGTGCAAGCTGGCGCTCGGCGGCTTCAGCGGCACGCGCTTGGCGCCATAGACAATCAGCGGAATGCCGGCAGCGGTCAGCACCAAGCCCCCGATACCGAACACGTACAGCGGCACCGAGTAGTCGTTGCACTCCTCGACGCGGTAGCGCTCGCTCGGCGGCAGGCGGTGATCCGGGTAGTCGTTCTCCAGGTTGGTGTCGCAGCGCTCTTGGGCATTCTTGGCGGCGAGCGCGCCCAGCAGCGCGATTGGACCGACCGACACCATCGCGATGCCCGCGATCATGGCGTTCTTGCTACGCCGACGCGATTGCGGTTCGTCCTCGTGGAGCGGCGTCAGCGCGGCGTCGGGCGCTGCGCTGTTCGGTGCGGGATCGAGCTGCACGTTGACGAGGGGCGCCGCAGCGGGGGCGGGCGCTTCCGTTGCCGGCTGCTCACCGCCAGTGGGCGCCGGCGGCGCTGCGGAATCGGTGCCGGGAGGCGGTGTCGCTGGCGTCTCGGTGCCGGGAGGCGCAGGCGGTGCAGGCGGCAGCACAGGCGACGTGCACTTGCCGGCCTCACACACCCGGTCACCCTTGCAATCGGTGTCCTTGGTGCACTGCGCACTTGCCACGGCGCTAAACAACAACACCGAGCTTGCGCTCACCAGAACGCCAATCCGTTTGCAGCCCCTGCGTTGTCGCACCAGCGCCCAAACCGCTCGCCCTCGCATGACTCGAAAACTAGCGGCACACGCGCCAGCCAGCAAGCAAACCGCCAAATTCCTCGTTTCTGAGGAGTTTGGGCCCGGCGCCCTGAAGACACGATCGTGTTGGCCGTTTGAAAGCTTCGATGGCCCTCGAGCGCACCTTTGGGCAAGCGCCAGCTACCGTCACGGTCGCGCTCGTCGACGGGCAGACCACGGTTGGTCTGCTGGCGAAGTTTTCGCCCAACGTGCCCGATTTGGCGCTGGCAGCGCCCAAAGGCTCGCCGCCCAAGGTGCCGTTTCCAACCGAGCGCATCGCGTACATCGGTTTTCATCGCAACGCGGGCGATCCGCCGCAGCTGCCGAACGCGCGGCGCGGCGGGCTGCGGGTGCACATCTCCAGCAGCGTGTCGTTCCTGGTTGATCCCGAGCCGAATCCGACCGGTACGCTCGGTTTTTACGCCAAGCCCGCCGATCCTGCGAGCCCGTTCCGAGAGATCTTCTTCTACAACCACGGCATTCGCCAGCGCGAGATCAACGAGCCGCTCGGGGCCATGCTGGTCAAAGAAGGCCGCGTCGGCCAAACGGCGATCGACAAGGGCCTACAGGCGCAAAAAGACGAGCCGCGCACGCCCATTGGCAAGATCCTC
>DATAKF010000431.1:0-6891 GCA_036261775.1 Polyangiaceae bacterium
CAGCGAAACCCAGCAGCCCGCGGCCAACGCAGAGGCGATTCTCATTCAGACTCCGAGACCAGTCAGCGGCCCAGTGCCGCTAGCTGCGTTTCCGAAGGACGGTATCTCCACCCCCATGGCGTGCGCAATGCTGACCAGCAGCTGCCCGTGCGGCTTGCCGGCGAAGCTCACGTAACGCCCGGTCTTGAAGGCCCATTTGCCACCCGCGAGCATGAGCGGAAGATCGACCTTGCGGTGCGCGTTGCCGTCGCCCAAAGGGTTGCCGAAGAAGACGAGCGTGTTGTCCAGCAGCGTGCCGCCACCCGCCTCTGGTACCGCTTTCAGCTTGGCGATGAGCTTGGCGTGCTGCTCGCTGTACCAGGTATTGATCTGAATCAGCGCCTCTACCTTGCTGGCGTCGTGCGACAAGAGGTGGTGGTTGTTGCCGAAGTCACCCAGCCAAGGGAACGTTTGCGTGCTGGCCGGCGTGGACCAAACCAGCGAGCCAATGCGCGTCGCGTCGCACGCAAAGGCCGCCACCATCACGTCCATCTGCGCATCCGCGATCTCGCGGTAGTTGGCCACGCTACGGAAGTCGAGCTGCGTGGTGCCCAGGTTGGGCCCGGTGCAGCTGGCCGTCGGCCCGCCCTGGTTGAAGCGGCGGTCGAGCTCGTTGATGGCGTCGGTGTGGCGGTCGAGCAGCGCTTGGTCTTCGGTGCCTAGCTCCGCGCGCAGGCGGGTGAGATCGCCTTTGACGCCGTTGAAGATGCTCTTGCGCTTGGCAGAGACCAGCTGCGCCGCGGGGTCGTCGGGCGCGACGCTGGCGCCGAAAATGCGGTCGAAAGCCGCGTAGGGGCTGGGCTCGACCGGCACGGCCTCGTACGGCGCGCGGTACAAGATTTCGTGGGTGTAGAAGTCGTCACCGCCGAACGGCACCACGCCCAGCTCGAGCGTGGGAAAGCGCGTCGGATCCAGGCGCAGCGCGGCCATGTGCTGGTCGAGCGAGATGCCGGGGCTGAGCCGAAAGCGATCCAGGTTGGGCGAGACGTTGGTCAGCAGCTGTGGGTGACCGGAGTGCGGCGGCCCTGGCTCGGGGTCCAGGTTCAAGCCCGAGAGCAGTAGCAGGTCCTGCTTGTGCGCTTCGAGCGGCTTCAAGATACGCTTGAAGGTGAAGTCCGTCTCGGTGCCGGTCGGCTTCCACTCGTCGTGGATGGTGCCGTTGTCTTGGTAGACGAACAAGAAGCGCTTGGGCGGCCCTGCCTGCTGCGCGCGGCTGTTGAGCACGGGCAAGAACGGCAGCAGCGCTGCGCCTGCGCCAGCGCCCAGCAGCGCGCGCCGACCAACGCGCGGCAAGCTGAGGTGCACCGGACTACGAACGGGACGAGTCATGTTCCGAGAGCTCACAGTGCCCCCTTGGCTTTGTAACGGAAGGCGTCGCTTTGAACGACCGCGGTCACCAGCTGCCGCAGGTCGCCGTTGTCGCGGAAGGCAGCGGCAATTTTGGCCTGGCTGCAGGCGTCTTGGTCGGTTTCGTCGCGACGCACGGCGTAGCGCAGCCACTGCGTGGCCATGCAGTCGCGCACCTGCGCGGACGTCGCAAAACGCTTCGTCAGCTCGACGCCGTCTTGGAACGGCCCATCGGTATCGGTGCCGGTCAAGCTACCGGTGGCGTCGATGGGCAGCGCGCCGTCCGCCGAGCGGAACATGCCCATGCCGTCGTAGTGCTCGAAGGCAAAGCCGACCGGATCGATCAGCGAATGGCAGCCCGCGCAGATCGGATCGGCGCGGTGCTGCTCGAAGCGTTGGCGAGTCGTCGCGCCTGGATTCACGACCGGCGGGTTTGCGTTGACGTTGGGCGGCGGGTCCGGCAGCGGGGTGCACAGCACGCGGTCGCGAATGAACGCGCCACGCTTGACCGGCGACGATTGATCGGAGTGTGCGTGCACCGCGAGCACGCTGGGGTGCGTGAGGATGCCGCTGCGCACCGCTGGATCCATCGGCGTGAAGGCTTGGCCCGGCGCCAAGCCATAGAGCGGCGCTAGCCCCGGGCTCGGCATGGCGAGCGGCGACGTGAGCAGCGTCTCGAGCCGAGCGTCGCCTTGGCGCACCACGAAGTCGACGAAGTTGGCGGTTTCTGCCCACATTTCGGCGCGCACCGCGGCGTTGTACGCGGGGTACGTAGTGGCGTTCTTCTCGGCCAAGCCGAGCTTTTCGATGTCCAGGTACTCGTTGAAGAACTCCACCACGCCGTCTCGACCCTTGGCGTCGAGCAGCATGCGCTCGGCCTGAGCGGCGACGCCGGCCACCGTGTCGAGCTCACCGCGCTCGGCGGCGTCGAGCAGCGCGGCGTCAGGCACGCTGTGCCAGATGAACGAGGCCAAGCGATCGGCAACGCTGAGCCCGGTGAGCGGGGCGACGTTGGCGTTCAACGGCGTACCGGTGCGCTCCACGTGATAGAAAAAGTGCGGCGACTGCAGCAGCCGTTCGATGACCACCTGAACGCCGACCTTGAAGCCGCCGTTCGCCTCGCCAAACGCGTAGAGCTGCGCGAGCTCGTCGAGCTCGGCGGTGTCGGCGGAGCGCCGGTACGCTTTGCGCGCCAAGTCGGTGTAGAACTGGCGCGCGCACGCGGCGTCAGGCTGCGTGGCCGCGCAAGGCACGAGCGTAGCGAGGCGAGTGACAGCGTCTGCCGCGAGGGCTTCGGCGGCCAACATCAGCTTTTCGACGCCGAGCTGCGAGACCGCGTCGCCGCGATTGCTGGCGAAGCCGCCGCCGGGCAAATCCGGCGGAAAGTCACGCGCAGGTTCCAGCGCCGTGCCCAGCAGTGCCCGCACCGCGTGGTCGTACTCAGCGTGCGTAAAGCGACGCAGCGGTGTGGGTGCGACTGCTACCGTGCCGTCGCAGGCCGCGGGCGTCACGCCCGCGCCGCCGGTGCCGCTCGTGCCCGCCCCGCCAGTGGAACCAGGCCCGGACGATCCTGATCCGCTCGCAGGCCCCGTAGCCCCTTGCTGGCCGCTACAGGCCGCGGCAGCGAGAGCGAGCAAATAGCTGATACCTACCGGTAGCCAACCTCTACTCGGCCGAACAGAAGACGCACGGAGGTTGGAGCGTGTTTCAGCCATGGACCCGACCCGCGTTGAGTGTCCGGACCGGCGCGGCGCTGTGGTGTGCTGAACTGACTCAACTCCGAAGACGTCGCAGAAGTGCGCGACAGCGGACACGATCTCCCAGTCCCGCCTTTGATGATGATGCCCGGCCGCCAGCTACAGCTACCGGTGCAGATTCTACGATTCGCCTGCTTTCACCCCGTTTAGTTGTTTGGAGATGTCATGTTCCGTTCGAAATCTGGTCGCATTTGGCTCGCTTCTGCCTGTCTCCTCGCGGTCAAAGTAGCGACCGGTTGCTCAATCGACGGCTCTACTGACAACGCCAACGCGGGCGCCGGCGGCAGCAGCGCAGGCCAAACCCAAGGCACCAGCGGTACTCAGAACCCCGGCACCGCAGGCTCCGGGACCGGCGGCTCGCCCGGCACGAGTGGAGCAACGGGTACGAGCGGAGCCGCCACTACTGGCGGAACCCCGAGCAACGCTGGCGCGGCTGGCAATCCCACGGCCGGCAATGGCGGCGCGAGCGGCGGCAGCGCGGGCGCTAGCGCTGGCGGCAGCGCGGGCACTGGCGGCAGCGCGACGGCGTTCGTTCCGTGCAGCACGGCGCCCGCCGCGACGGTACCGACACTCAAGCGCGGCGCCGCCATCAACGGCTTTACCGGTATGCAAACGGCCGGGCAAATCGTGGGCGTGCCGGGCGAGCCTGGCACCCTCTACGTGATCGGCCATCGCGACGGCAACGTGTTCACCGTGCAAAACGGCGCGGTCGCCGCGACGCCGCTCGTCAAGGTCGACGTAGCCAACGGCGGCAACAACGAGCAGGGCCTGCTGTCGATGGCGCTGCACCCGAACTTTGCCACCAACCACCTGTTCTACTTGTTTTACACAGCGGCCGGTGGCGGCGCCATGACCGTCGACGAGTTCGAGCGCACGACGCCCACGACAGCTACCAAGAAGCAGAACATCTACACCAAGGCGCGCGCGGGTGGCGGCATGTTCCACAACGGCGGCTCCATCACCTTCAACCCGAAGGACACGACGCCGTACTTGTACTTCTCCGTCGGCAACAACGAGAGCAACGACGCCGGCAACGCCAACGGCGACGCAGGCCGCGTGCTCAGGATCGACGTGGGCACCAAGGCCGCCACCACCTACGCCTACGGCCTGCGCAACCCGTATCGCATGAGCATCGATCGCTTGACCGGCGACATGTACATCGCCGACGTCGCCAACGGCCCCGGCGGCACCATTATCTTCAGCGCCCAAGGCGCGGCCCCCGGTATCGACTTTTTGTACCGCAACAACAACGGCAACCCCGACGTCAACGACGGTATTTTGCGCGACAACAACGGCGCCGCCATCATTGGCGGCTTCGTCTACCGCGGCAACAAAATCCCCGGGCTTTGTGGGCGCTATTTCTACGGCAACCACAGCGGCGGCACCGTCAAGTCAGTCGTCGTCCAAAACGGCAAGGTCGTGGGCGACACGGTCACGCACACCGCGCTCGCCGTGCCGGGCAACATCACCTCTTTCGGTGAAGACGGCGAGGGCGAGCTGTACATGGCCAGCTTGAACAACAACGCCATCTACAAGATCGAGGCGCAGTAAGTTTCGTGAGTCGGCACTCGACCGTCGGCGCTTGGCTCATCGTCGCGCTTTCTTGGGGCTGCTCGTCGGAAGGCAACGGCACCACGCCACCACCCGGGACGAGCGGCGCGGGCGGCGGCGTCACCACTGGCGGCGCTGCCGGCTCCGCCACGGTAGCCGGCAGCGCCGGTAGCGCGACCGGCGGAACCGCCACGGCTGGCAGCGGCACGGGCGGCGTGGGCGGCAGCGGCGGGGCCGCGGGCGGCGCCTCCGACTGCACGGCGGCGCTACCGGCGTCCGTCTTCTGCAAGCCGCTCGATCCCCTACCCCTGAGCATCAAAGGCACCGGGCTCTTTCCGGCCGCGCCCGACTTCACTCAGCACGCAGCCAGCATGCTCGAGTACGCGCCCGATCCGCCGCTGTGGAGCGATGGCATGGAAAAGCAGCGCTTTCTGGTGCTGCCCGCGGGCAAGCAGATCGACAACACCGACCGCAAGCGCTGGGTCTTTCCGGACGGCACCTTGTTCGTCAAGACCTTCTTCGACGACTCGGGTCCGCAAGGCGCGCCCCGCCCGATCGAGACGCGGCTGATTCGCCTGGTAAAAGCCAGCAACTACGAGTTCTTCATCTACCAGTGGAACGCCGACGGCAGCGACGCGACGCTCGTCATGAACGACCTCGAGGGCGACATCAACGCCGAGATACCGGTCGCCATCACCATCAAGCGCACCGTCAACGGCCAGCCGTTCATGCTCAACGGCGGTCAGCCGTTCATGCACTCGCTACCGTCGCGCGACGCGTGCGATCAGTGCCACTCGCAAAACGGCATGGTGACGCAGACCTTCATCGGCTTCGACGAGCTGCGCCTGAACTCCAAGTTCAAAGCCGACGCCGCCAAGACGCAGCTCCAAACCTTTGCCGACGCGGGCGTGTTCAGTCAGCCCTTGCCCGCAGACCCCGCCACCATTACCGACGCGAGCAATGACGGCGGGCGCCTCCTGCGCGTCAAACGCTTCCTCTTCGGCAACTGCGTGACGTGCCACAACGGCAACGGCCAAGTCGACTTTCACCCTGACGTGCTGGTCGCCAATACCGTCGGCAAACCGACCGAAGCGCAAAGCGTCATGCCACCTGCCGGCTGGCTGCGCGTCGTGCCCGGCGATCCGGCCAAGAGCGTGCTGTACGTGCAGATGCAGCGCACCATGATTCCGCCGCCCGAAGGCGCCAACAACCGCCTCCGCCCCATGCCACCGGTAGGCCTCGCCGACGTCGCAGTCGAACAAAGCTCCCTCAAAGACGTCGCCGACTGGATCACCTCGCTCCCGCCAAACTAGCCCCAAAAAACGCGCCGCAACTCGCCCCACCTCTTCCCCTAGCCCCTCCGCCGACTACTCCCTAACCCCTCGGCCCCTCGGCCCCAAAGCCGCGGGTTAACGAATCCATCGGACCGGTCGTAGCGCTCGACTCTGATGTCGCGTCGTCGTCGTGCCCTTGCCTGGTCGTTCAGTGCGGCAATTTGCTGCGCTGTCGCCAGCGCCCACACCGTCGCGCAGGCAGCGCCCAAGAAGGGCGACGTCTTGCAAACCGACAGCCTGAGCATGCTCCTGGCAAGCCACGACTACACGACCGGTGAGTCGAGCTCGATCAAGCAAGCCCTCAACCTGTCCGCCGTCGTGGGCCTCCACTACTACTTCGTCGATCGCGTGCGCGTCGGCATGGGCATCCAATTCACCGAGCGGATTTGGCCGCAGCCTCCGCCCGGTTCGAGCCGCTTTCAACGCTTCGCGCTGATGCCCCAGCTCGGCTGGAGCTTCTACGATCCGTTCTACACCGCGCTGATCTTCTCGTACGCCCCGCGCACGCTAGGCCGCGCCAACCCAGACCTGGCCATCATTCCAGCGCTCGGCGCCGCGCTACCGGTCAGCCGCCGCGTCAAGCTCAGCCTAGCCGTCGAAGCACCGTTCGCGTTCCTGTATCACCGCACACTCGGCGTCGTCGGACTGACGGGCGTTTCGTTTCGATTTTGAGCCCTGCTTCGGGCTGCTGTCGTCCTGACAGCTCGTATCGAGTGCCTGCGAGATTCACAGGGAGGCGGGGAGGCGGGGAGGTCCGCGAGGCGAGAATTTCGGGGTTCGCGCTGCCGCCGGCAAGGCTGCAGGTACATGGCGAGCAGGGCTCATTCCTCGTGCTCTCCTCGTGGGAAATACTTTCTGATTCA
>DATAKF010000435.1:0-2096 GCA_036261775.1 Polyangiaceae bacterium
CGCCTCATGTCCGCGAGTGACAGCCCGACCGGTGCGACCGATGCAACGGGCGCCGAAGATCACACGACCGGCACGGCCGGCGAAGAACAGGAGAACGACGAATGACCGAGCGAAAAGGTTGGGTGGTAACGCGCCTCGAAGCGGGCGCCGAAGGTCGAAGCGACAAGCCCGTGTGGGTGCACGTCGCGACGGCCGGCACGTACAAGGGATACGCGGGCGGCGACATGCCGTTCACGTTCGACTTGCCGGTGTTCAAGCAGATCGTGGCGAACGTGCGCCGCCACCCAAGCTTCCGTCTCGGGTCCAACGGTGTGGGCAACAAGGACGTCATCGCTTGGGACTTTCACCATGCTTCCGAGATGCCAGCGGCGAGCGTCGGCACACTCGGTGCCCCGGCACAGGGCTGGATTCAAGACGCGGAAGTGCGCATCGGCGCCGATGGCAGAGCGGAACTCTGGGTGCTCACGCGCTGGCTCGAACCCGCACGTTCGTACATCAAGGAAGGTCGCTACCAGTGGGCATCCGTGTCCGTGTTGTTCGATGCGGTGGACGCTATCACGGGGGTGCGGGTCGGGCCGACGCTCACCAGCGTGGCCATCACGAATCAACCATTCATCGAAGGCATGCAGCCGCTAGCCGCGTCTCGCAATGCGCCAGCGCATTCCCCGAAAGGTAAGCAGAACATGGCTCAATCTCAGTCGCTAGAAACCCGAGTCATCGCCCGCGCGCGTGAACTGCGCGGCACTACGCCGACCGTCGCCCTAGCTCTCAGCACTGCGGCAGCCCAGCTAATGCCGAACGCGACGAACGAGCAGCGCCACGCCGTTTGGGCGCCCCTGCTCAAAAGACACAATCTGGAAACCGTTCGCCACGCGGCGAGCAAGGGTGCGCAGCTGGCCCGAAAGGCACGCCGCTAATGCCCCGCGCAATCAAAACCCCCGAACCCGTCACCATCGAGACGAGTGATGAAGTGAAGGTCCTCCCCGGTCCGAAGCATCACGCTCAAGTGTTCGGCCTGGCGACGCCCGACGAAGTGGCATGCGAGAGCTGCGGCGCATTCTCACCTAGCAATGAGATCAAGTGCTCCAACTGCGGCGTTCGTTGGGACACTCAGGATCAGACTCACCGCCAAAACATCGCGCGACGTCAAGAGATTGCAGTCGGCGAGGAAGCGCAGCGCCAGCAGGTTATGAAGTCACGCGAGATCGACCCAAACCTAGCGACCAGTGTGACCGATGCTCTCGCCTCGGCGATTCGCGACGCGCTGCAGATCCGCGACCGCGCTGCCGCGGAAGTAGAGGCGAGTAAGGATCGCCTGGAAAAGGCACAAGCGGCACTCTTTGCAAACGACTGCGCCGAAACGCGCGACGACTTCCAGCGCGCTCAGTTGCAGGCGATGGCAGCGCCGGGCAATCTCGCGCTAGCCGAAGCCGCGCTCAAGCAACTAGCAGCACTTCAGCCGATGGCCGAGGAATGCGACGCACTGCGCGTCGCCGGCTCGACACCGGAGGGCTTTCGCAAGGAGTTGGCCTTGCGAATGCAGATCGCGCGCAAGCACTTGGACTCAGCCATGGCTGAATTCGCGGCAGCATTCGAGCTGCAAAAGGAGCACGAGAACGCTGGCAGAATGGCCACTGCGAAGCGCACCAAACTGAACGAGAAGGTCCAGTCGATTCGCCGTAGCTTCGACCTGCGCCCGCGCCTTCCCCACGGCTACGGTCGCTTCGCATCGTGGGACGATGTTTCACACGCCGCAGCTAGAGCAATCATTGACGCGATCGAGAAGTCGACGCTCGGCAACGCGCTCGCCAGCGATCTTCGCTCGCGCATCCGTTGATAGTCACCATGGCCAACCAATCCGCCGCCGCGTTCCTTCGAAAGCTCCTCTTGCTCGACGGCCAGTTGCGTGCCGCCGGCTACCACGGACTTAGCCCTAGCTTCGAGCAAGAGATCAGCCGTTGGGTGCGATCGAGCAAGCGCGCGTGGGTGTGCCGCAAGGGTCGACGCGGCGGCGGTACGACCACGGCAATCCTGTTTCTGGTCGCGTTCGCGCTGTTCGGAAAGTGGAAGGTCGCACGCGGCGACACGCCCGTCAT
>DATAKF010000438.1:0-9574 GCA_036261775.1 Polyangiaceae bacterium
GGAAGTGTCAACGCTCGGCGCTGCGGCCGCGGCGGCGTACCGCCCCGCAAAAAGCAGCGCGCTGATCGCCAACACTGCGCCAAACAGACCGCACACCAGCCAGCGCTGGCACAACGAACTGATGGCGGGTCGCGCGCGCGACATGGAGCGGACTGCAGCACTTGCGCTGGCGGTCGTCAACCTGGAGCTGCTCGGTGGCGTTGACGTGACCGTCAAACCTCCATGGGCTGCCAGAGCTTGACATGTAGCCGCGTTGTTGTTCGCCATCGCGGCCCCTTTCCGACTCTACTCGTCGGGTCCGGTTTCGACAGGGATCTAAGTCTGCTCGCGCTTAGTGCTTGAAGCGGTCACTTGAGCTAAATGACCGTTCCGGCCAAGGTTCTGTCGATGGACTCGAAGACGCAGGCTCGAGCGGTACCCTTGGGTGCGCTCGACTTAGACTTCGTGTTTGATCCCCGAGGAGATTGTGGGCGTAAGCGTGCGCGTCGGTGAATTGGGGGCGCAGCTGGAACATCCACGGGGAGTGGTAAAGGCTTGTCGAACAACGCCGGTAGCACTGGCCACTACACTGGCTGACAGCATCTTGCGCTCCTTTTTCCGGTGTGAGGGCAGGGCCCGGGGGGTATTTCGCTGGTGGTGTCAGTTTCCTTGATCGAATCAAGGCGCCCCCCGCATAGTCGAAGTGGACCTCGGTGTTAGCCACAATGAGCGCAAATCCAGTGGCCGGCGAGCATCCGGCCCCACCGTCGGAGCCGGCTCGCCGCCGGCTGGAGCGGATGTTCGCGGAGCATCACGTGAGCGTGTGGCGCTCGCTGCGTCGTCGCGGATTGGGCCCCGAAGAAGCGGCGGACGCGACTCAGGAGACGTACCTGATTGCTGCCGGCCGACTCGATGACATATCGCCGGACAGCGAGCGCGCGTTCTTGATCGGCACGGCTCGGCGGGTCGCTCACACGCTCGGACGCAAGACACTTCGCTGGCAGCTGGACGAAGACATGGACCAACGTATCTCGAGCGCTCGGGATGCCGGCGACGAGCACGCGGACCTGCAACTCTTCGACATCGCGCTGTCGAAGATGAACCCGGAGCTGGCCGAGGCTTTCGTGCTCTATGAGATCGAGGGCCTGTCTTCGCCCGAGATCGCGGCGCTGCTCGAGATCCCTTTGGGCAGCGTGGCCTCGCGGCTGCGGCGCGCGCGCGAACAGTTTCGAGACGCGGTGACGCGCATTGGACGTAGCCTGCAACGCATTGAGGGGCAACCATGAGCAAGACAGAGACGGACCTGCCCGCGCGCATGCGTATTGCGGGCGCTTCGCCGTTGGAGCAACGACTGCTACGAGCCGCAGGGAGCGAGCTGCCGTCGCGTGCGCTTTCGGAACGCATGGCGCGCGGGCTCGGAATCGCGTTGCCCGTCGTCGGCAGCGGAGCCGCCGTCGGCGCTGCCTCCAAAGCGGCGGTTGCGGCGCCCAAAGCGGCAAGCGTCGGCAGCTCGCTTCTGCCGTGGGTCTCGGGTGCGCTCGTGGCTGCGGTCGTTGCGGGCGCTTTCCTCGCAGCGCGGCCCAGCGCCACGCAGTCGGTGCTGGCACCGGCCGGCTCGGCGGCGGCCTTCGCGCCTGTCCCGTCGGCGTCTGCGCCCGCACCGGCCCAAGTGGCTTCGGCTCCGACGCAGCTCACGGAGGCACCTTCGAAGGGTGACAACGCCGAGTCACTCAAGGCGGCCCTCCCTCCCGCCTCACCACGCGTGCGTCGCGGTACGACGGCCAGCGACCTCGCCAACCAGATTGCGCTGATCGACGCCGCGCGCGCCGCATTGGCCGGTGGCGACTCCGCACGCGCGCTTGCCAGCGTCCGCGACTACCAGAGCGGATATCCCAATGGCTCCTTCAATCCCGAAGTCGCAGCGATCAAGATCGAAGCTTTGCTTAAGCTCGGTCGCAAAGCCGAGGCTCGCGCATTGGCGGAGCGCTTCTCGGCCAACTACGGCCCGGGCCCGCTGACAGATCGCGTCACGCGGTTGCTGGGCGCAGGGCAGCCATAGGCGGGAAGCACATGCCCGGAACACGGCGACGCTCCGAGCCGGCACGTCAGCGCCAACGCAAGCCGATGCCGAGGCTCGCGGCGGTCGTGACTGCCGATACTTCGTGGAAGACGACGGGCGTGAATTCGAACGAGTCGCGCACCAAATTGGCACCAACGGCCACGCGTGCCGACACCTCGAGCAGCCACGGCAACTCCGCCGACAGCACCGCCGCACCTCCCACGACCCAGAACGGCCGAGCGATCTCGCTCGCGGGGTTGCGGGTCTCGCTACCTACGGCCCTCAGCCGACCGATCAGCGCCGAGGCGCAGGGACGAGCGTCGATTTGCCCCAAGCGCAGCCGCCACGGACAAGCATCGAAGCTAGCTGCATCGAGCTTGAATGCAGCCGTGCCACCCACGGCCCCGATGTCCGTGCGCCAGCCATGGGTCACACCGAGCAAAACGGCAGGCGACCACAGCGCAGGACGATCGATACCCACGGTCGCGTACAGCGCGACGGCCGGCATGACGGCGGGCGCAGGGCCCAAGAATGCCTGGCCCGCCAGCTGCAACCCCAAAGTCTGCCGCCCTCGACCTTCCGTCTTTGGCTGCTCGGCGTTCTTTCGTTCGGCCTGCGGTTGGGGCGGGGCGGGTGAGGGCGCGTCGGCGGGGGAGGCACCCGCGTCAACCGTACCGGTCGCGCTCTCCGCGGCCGTTGGATCGAGAGTGACCGCAATGATGAGCGCAACCGCGTCGCTGGCTTCGTTGCAAGAGTTTGCGAGCACACGGCGCAAGGAAGGCTTCGCGCCGGCCGCCGCGAGCAGCACCGCACTTTCGACCATCCCCGCAGGGCTCGCGGAAAACTGCGCTCGAATTCGGATTTCGCCTTTCTGCTCGTCAAATTTGACGCGCGGTGAGCGAGCCTGCACCCGTGCGATCACATCCGCTCTCGTCGCGCAGGCTGGATTCGCATCCACACTCAGGCTGGCGCTGGGCACCACTGGCTCGGCCGCTGCATCACGAACGCCAGTTCCCACGGCCGCGACAAACAGCGCCGCGATCGTCGTCGAAGCCAGTGGTAGGGTCGCTCGATGAGCCCGCCCGCTTGCCTGATGTCGTGCGCGCTTGCACTCGTCCTCGGGGTGCTGCCAAGCTGCGGCGGCGAACGAATCCGTCTGGGCGACGCGGCGGCTGGTGGCGCTGGCGGCAATACTGGTGCTGGGTCCAACAGCGACGCTGGCGCCGGAGGCAACATCCCCTGCCCGGCTGGACAGGTGCTCGCCAGCGAGGTGCTCTGGATCGGCGACACGTGGATTCAAATTCCGGGGACGCAGCATACACGCGTCCGCGACTCGGCGCGCGCAACTGGAGCCATCGGCCCCAACGAGGATTATGCCAACGAAGCCGCCCCCGCCACCGACATGGCGGCCATCGCCCAGCAATACCGGGCGCGCGAAAGTGGAGCGACGAAGGTCAAGGTACTGCTGATGGATGGCGGCACCTGGGACCCAATCGCGGCTCAGGCGAAGGGCGAGCCCATCGCTCCCGCCATCGACAACGCCGTCAGCACGTTCGAAGCCTTCTTGACGGAGGTTGCGAGTGACGGGACCGTCGAGCACATCGTCTACTTCTTGATGCCCGAGCTGCCGAAGATTCCGGGGGTGGCCACCATGCGCCCGCTTTTTCAGCAGGCGTGCGCGGCCAGCGTGGTGCCGTGCCACTTTCTCGACCTCCAACCGCTGTGGCTCGGTCACCCCGAGTACACAGCGCCGGACGGCATCCAGTCCTCCGAGGCCGGCGCCCGCGTCATCGCCGACTCCATCTGGGCCATCATGCAGGACAACTGCATAGCGCAGTAGATGGCTATCGGGTCTCTGCACCATCGACCGCGCCACGGGATCGCGCTGAGTGACGAGTCAACGCCGACGCTCGGGTAATTTTCGAGGCGCTCATGCAGGACAGAGTGCAATTCGATCAATAAATCGTAGGTCGTCAGCTTTATGCGGGTGCCTGAAATTCTTTGATCGATCGCGCTCGCGCCTCGCATGGGTAGATGGCGGAGAGCTTCGCCATTCCCGGAAGCGACGATGCATAGAAAACTGAAACTTTGGATGACAGCGGGCTTTCAGTTGGGCGCTGGCGCGGCCTTGGTCGTCGCTTGCTCGGATGCCACTGAGCCGACCGACATGGGGTCGGCCGGCTCGACGTCGAGCGCTGGCACTGGCACCGCAGGTTCCGGCACGACCGGCGGCTCAGCTAGTCCAACGGCCGGCACGGCGCCCACGACTGCAGGTATGCCGGCTACCACCGGTGGAGTCAGCGGCTCGACGTCGACGGGCGGAACGGGAACTAGCGGCGCAACCGCCCGCGGGGGCACGGGCGGCACGTCCTCAGGCGGGACTGGCTCGGGTGGAGCGCCTTCTGGCGGCAGCGGCGGAACCAGCGCGGGCGGCACCGGCACCACGGGCGGTACGGGTGGCGGTTCTTCGGGCCCGTGTGCGAACGGAGCCACCGCCAAACCCTGTCCACCGACGGAACCGAATTCCGTGGCCTACATCGGCTGCTCGATGGCTGACAATATTGGACAAGGTTACAACCAAGTCAGCGGCAAGATCATGTGGAACAACAGCGGCTACGGCACTGGCGCCAAGGTCGTCGAGAACTGGGGACCGAACGGCGATGCCTGGAGCCTCTTCGCCACGAAATTGAATGCAATCGGCGGCAAGGACAAGGTCAAAGCGATCATGGTCCAGATCTGCGTCCTCAGCACTCACAGCGAAGACAACGTCAAAGCGATGATCAAGGCCGCGCGCGATCACGTCAATCCGGGTACGCACATCTACTTGGTCGGCCAGCCCCAATACGAAGCTGGCCACACGTGCTCGCTGGCGGGCGCTGGTGGCGCAGAGTGGACCGATACGACGGCGCAGAAGATGGCTGCGGATTCGTCCGTCAATCAGGACCTGACTTACCTCGGTAAGTTCAAGCTCGACACCACCAAGAACGAGAGCTCTGACGGCTGCCACGCCAGCGCCACGGGCATGCCGGTGCTGGGCAATCAGGCCAAGGCGTTCTGGGGCGGCTAGGCCGTTGCGAAGCCTTTCGCCAGCCGGCAGACGGAGATCTGTCCTGGGAACTGATGATGGGTGTCGCTGCCGAATTCCGCTCGCCGGCACTCTTCTCTGCGGCACGCTGGTCGGATTGCTGTCTGTGATCGGATGCAGGGTAGGCACGGCGCCAAGTTGCAAAGAGCTCCGGGCGACCTGCGGAGCGAAAGGGAACGACGACTGCTGCAAGAGCTTGGCGGTTCCCGGTGGAACCTTCAATCGCGGCTACGACGGCATCTTGTACAAGGAGGCGAACCACCCAGCGACGGTCAGTGACTTCTACTTAGACAAGTACGAGATCACGGTCGGCCGGTTTCGTGTATTCGTGAACGCCGGCCTCGGCACGCGGACTACCCCGCCCGCCGCGGGTTCCGGGGCACATCCCAAGATCGCGCGCTCCGGCTGGAGCTCACGGTGGAACGCGCAGCTTGCTCTGGATACGGCCGGATTGAAGGCTGCTCTCAAATGCGACGCCGCCTTTGGCACCTGGACAGACACGCCGGGTAGCAACGAGAACAAGCCGATCGAGTGCTTGGATTGGTACACGGCTTTTGCATTCTGCGCGTGGGATGGCGGACGGCTGCCGACCTACGCTGAGTGGAACTACGCGGCTGCAGGTGGCAGCGAGCACCGGTATTACCCGTGGTCGGTTCCACCAACGTCGGAGGCGATCGACGACAGCTACGCCGTTTACTGCGGCGGCGCCTGCCTTCCCCAGAGCGTCGGCTCGAAGTCGCCGAAGGGCGATGGCAAGTGGGGTCAGTCCGATTTGGGCGGGAACGCCTGGGAGTGGACGCTCGACTGGAGTCCCAAGCAATACATCCTTCCGTGCCGGGACTGTGCGGAGGTGTCCGCAGGGTCCTACCGCGTCTTTCTCGGCGGTAGTAACAACGACATTGCGTCGACGCTACTCTCGGCCTCCCGTCACATCTCCGTTCCGGAGTACCACGGCGTGGTCGGTGCCCGCTGCGCGAGGGCACGCTGACCGGGGCAACCCCTTGAATGTCGTCGATGATGACGTCGTTCCAGCGCGGCTCGGGCCGAGCCGACCCACACTCGTCGGTCGGCTCGGAGTTTCACGGTGCCTAAGTCTCGATGAGCACCTTAAGCGCATTCGTCTTCGCGGCGTTTCCGAAGGTCTCGTAGGCCTTCAAGATGTCGTCGAGCATGAAGCGATGAGTAATCAACACTTTGGGATCGATCTTGGCTGAGCGCACGCTGCTGAGCAGCATGGGCGTGCTCACGGTGTCGACCAAGCGCGTGGTGATGGTGATGTTGCGATCCCAGAGCTTCTCGAGGTGGAGATCTGCCTTTTTGCCGTGGACACCTATGTTGGCGATGGTGCCGCCTGGGGCGATGATTTCTTGGCACAGCTCGAACGTGGCCGGAATACCGACGGCCTCGATTGCGGTGTCCACGCCGCGGTTGCCGGTCATCTTGAGCACCGCTTCGCCCGCTTTGCCGTCCGCGCTACTGACGACGGCCGTCGCCCCCAGGCTCTTGGCTCGTTCGAGGCGATTGGCATCGAGATCAATCATGATGACCTCCGCGGGCGAGTAAAGCTGGGAGGTGAGCAACGCAGCGAGCCCAATCGGTCCAGCACCCACGATGGCCACGGTGCTGCCGGGTTCTACTTTACCGTTCAGCACGCCACACTCGAAACCCGTCGGTAGAATATCGCTCAACAGGACCAGGGCTTCCTCGTCAACGGCCTCCGGAACGGCGTAGAGGCTAGTGTTTGCGTAGGGGATGCGTACCCATTCGGCTTGAGTGCCGTCGATAGTATTGCCGAGAATCCAGCCCCCGCCGGTGCAATGCGAGTACATGCGTTTACGGCAGTACGTGCAGGTGCCGCAAGCGCTGATGCAAGAGATCAAGACGCGATCTCCAGGCTTGAATGCGGTCACGGCCGAACCAACCTGTTCCACGACGCCCACGCCTTCGTGGCCAAGAATTCGGCCCGGCTGGCAACTTGGCACGTCGCCCTTGAGAATGTGTAGATCAGTCCCACAGATAGTGGTTTTGGTCAGCTTGACGATCGCGTCGGTTGCGGCCGACATCTCGGGCTTGGGGCGGTCTTCCAGACCCATCTTCGCCGGACCCCGATAAACGAGGGCTTTCATGGGATAACGTCCCTTTCAGGGCAGAGCGCCAGTGGCCGCGGTCGAGTGCCGGCTTAGCTTCCCTGTCCTGTTGCACGTTGCGCGCCGTTAACGGTCACCGCACTTTTTCACCAGGCGGACTGGAGTAGCGATACCCGGTCATCGACGTTTTGGAGATGCGATAGAAGATGGGCGTGTTCCCGACGGTGTCGTCCCTGCCAGCAGGTGAGATGGCACCCGGCTCCCACCACATGGGGCGCGCCTGCAGCAGCGCATGGGCTCGCTCTCGCTCGTCCGTGTCGATGAGCTCTGCGAATTGTCCGAAGACGACGACGCTCGTCCAGTCCCCACCGCTGCTGTAGTTGTCAAATTGGAGGCATATCTGACGATTCTCGCGCATCCAGTCGATTTTCTGGCCAGGGAGAGCGAACGAGCAGATGAAGTCCTCGTCCGTGGCGAAGAAGATCGGCACGACGTACGGCTGGTTGTCCCGCGCGCAGCCGAGCCTACCGAAACTCGCGGCGTTCAATGCTTCGCCGCATTCCTTACTGCTCAATTCTCTGATGATCATCTAGAAAGCCTGCGGCTGGGGGCCAAGGCCTGGAAACGGCAACCGCCGAACTTACGCTGCCCTGCACACCCTGTGCCTTCTCGGAGATTGGCGTCCGTTTGCGATAGTGCCTACGTTTGGCGCAGAATGGTGCGGGGCGCGCTTGTACCCCACCTGAACACGAGCGCCCCACGCGCGCCGAGCGCCCACCTACCGACTCGGGAGAGAAGACGGCGGCGCGGCAGCGGGTGGCTTGGCGGATGGTCCGGGCACCGCTGTCGCTGACGTCACCTCGGCTACGATTGTCGGGCGTAGTCGGCTGCCTCGCCGAGCACCATGGCAGCCTCCTGCGGGGCGTGAAATCCCATGCTGTTTTCCGCAGCGATGAAGTCCAGGCGCCACTGGGCTCGGCGCTGGAGCCGGCGGGCCTTCTCTAGCGCTTCCGGCGCGGTGCCGTTGGCCTTCGCCTGCACCAAAGCGTCTATCAAGTCGACGATGGCGGCGCCGCCACGCTGCAGCAGCGCGCAGTTGTGAGGACCTGTGCACCCGTATCGGCGGTTGACTGACGGAGCCCTTCGTCACGCATGCCTATCGACTGAAGTAGCCGTAGGCCATCATGGCCAGCAGCGGCACCAGGATCCACAACATCGACGGGGCCTTGTGGTACGGGGCGGGCTTCTCGCCAGCGCCAGCACTGTCAGATTGGCGCGCGATCGCGTCGCCAGCATGTTCCTCGGACATGACACTTCTCCCTGGCTCTCGCAGGAGAGCCGCTTAAATTGCCGAATTGGTCTCTGGAGATGCGTCGACCGAGGGAGGATCTTCGGAGCTCATGCGCGGGAGGCGACGACGAAGGTGCGGGTTCCGCAAAGCGTGCGGGGGCTCCCAACCCGGCCCCAGATCAGTCGCTAAGTGCCACGCGCGCGCGACGCGCAGAGTGCCCAGAGCCGCCAGCCGCACCGGTGCGCGAAAATCGTCGCAAGCTCGCCCGTCGCGCCGGCCCTCGTGGACCAGCCGCCGCGGCACCGCCTCGACAGCCTGATGAGGCAAGCTCGCCCGGCGAACGCTCGGCCCGGAAGTGTCAACGCTCGGCGCTGCGGCCGCGGCGGCGTACCGCCCCGCAAAAAGCAGCGCGCTGATCGCCAACACTGCGCCAAACAGACCGCACACCAGCCAGCGCTGGCACAACGATCTGATGGCGGGTCGCGCGCGCGACATTGGAGCCGACTGCAGCACTTGCGCTGGCGGTCGTCAACCTGGACCTGGCCGTGGTGTCGGGTTGCAAGGCTCCGGGGGGCTTCCTCGGCCGAAGGTCGGAGCAAACGCGCTTGTTGAGTAGCGCGCTCAGCTGACTTGCAGCGGATCGAAGGCGCTCCGTTTCGTAAACGCTGACTCCTCAGTCCCGGAAGAAACTCTTCGAGGTGACATTTCCTGCGCTCGACCGCACATCACAGAAAGCGATGGCGGGAAAGACGCTGGCGCTCCGCTTCGACCTGAACAGGTATCCCTCTGTATTCTTGTGAGGGAGGGCCGAAATACCCTTGGCATAGCTGCGCTCAACCGCCAGCGAGATGGCGTCACCAACCCGAATGGCGTTACAAAATTCGGCTACGTCTTCTACGTTCCTCTCGGCTCTAAGCTCGGTGACAACTACTAGCGCCAAGCTCGCCGCCCCTAGCAGGGCGAAGCCGAGCAAGAGGCGCGTCATCAGCGGCCCTCGCCAAGTCTGTTGCGTGTGTAGTTATAAGGCTCGGAACTATACCCAGGTGAATTGATGTCGTATTCGAGGATTCCTC
>DATAKF010000441.1:0-53213 GCA_036261775.1 Polyangiaceae bacterium
CTCATCCTTCAACGCGGCTTCGGTGAAGATTTGCGTTGTGAAAATAAGATCGAGTGGTGCTCGAATTTGCGTGCGACGGCGGGGTGTTTTGTGATCTTCGGGTGGGATGCATCTGGACAGCAAGCGCGTCGTGACTGAGCTGGGAGCAGCCTGCTTCAGGGACCGTCGGCTAGCAGCCAGGCTTCAGGGGCTAGCGGAAAGACTGGTTTTGAAGCCGGACGCTAGTTTCCCGAAAGCGCTGGGGGACAGCGCAGGGCTGGAAGCGGCTTATCGCTTTTTCGGGAACGTAGCCGTCAGTCCGGATGCCATCCTCGACGGACACTTCAAAGGCGTGCGTCGAAGGTGCGAGCGGGAGGACACCGTGCTGGCGATACACGACACGACGGCGATCTCCTTCCGTCACGATGGGCAACGAAGGGGTGACGATGGGAAAGCGCTGCCGAAGCAGCGATTCTTTGCTCACCTCTCGCTGGTGATCTCCGACGACGGCGTGCGGCGCCCCCTAGGCGTTGCTGCTCTAGGGACCTGGTATCGTGGCTCGAGCTTTGGGGGCGGTGGGTGGCACGACGAGTACGATCGCTGGTGGCTCATGGCGCAGCTCACTGCTCAACGGCTCAGCCATGGAAGCGTCGTGCACATCATGGATCGCGAGGCAGACGACTATTGGTTGTTCCACAACCTAACGAGTAGCGGACAGCGCTTCATTGTCCGAGCTCGTGCAAGCGGCGCTCGAACCCGCATGCTCGTGGACGACGACTTTCGTCAGCTACATGAGGCAGTTGCGAGCCTGAATGCCTCCGTCGAGCGCGACGTGACACTCTCAAAACGGCGGAAAACGGGCAGTCCCGTCCATGACACCATCCATCCTCCACGCGAGTCGCGGCTAACCCAACTCAGCATTGCGGCCAGAGCGTTGACTCTGAAAAGACCGAAGCGCCATCCGAAGCAGTCGAAAGCGCGGCGAGCGGCAACCATCGCCTCGACAATCGCGTTGAACGTCGTGCGCGTTTGGGAGCCCACACCTCCGCCGGGAGAGAAGCCGGTCGAGTGGGTGCTCTTGACGACCGATCCGATCGACAGTGACGAACAAATTCTGAAGATCGTCGATCGCTACCGAGCACGGTGGACGATTGAAGAGTACTTCAAGGCGCTTAAAACGGGCTGCGCCTACGAAGCTCGCCAGCTCGCGGACTACGAATCGTTGGCCAATGCCCTGGCCGTCTTTGCTCCCATCGCCTGCACATTGCTCGACTTGCGTTCTGAAGCGCGCCGCACTCCCGACGCGCCCGCTGAACTGGTACTGACGAAGTCACAGCTCGAAGTACTGCGAGTAATGGGTCGCGTGCCTTTGCCTGAAGCTCCGACCCAACGCGAAGCGTTGCTTGCCATCGCTGCGCTTGGCGGACACATCAAACGGAATGGCGAGCCAGGGTGGCAGACCCTGGGCAGCGGCTATCGAGAACTCGTCACCCTAACCGCTGGCTGGGAGGCTGCGAAATTACACTTAGCCCGCGATCAATGATGAGAGCGCCGCTACGGAAGCTTCTGCGAGGGGGGCTGCGGGTTGGCAGCCATGGGCGCTTACTTTTCGAGCTCGAGCGCTTCTAGGAAGGCTTCGATGCTGTCGATGTCGGGGATGGCGTCGCAGTCGGGGCAGAGTGGGGGCGGGGAGCTGGCGGGGCGGTGCAGCTGCGGCACGGTGTCGAAGTCGAGCGAGCAGCGCCGGCAGTGGTGACGGCCGCGACCCAAGTCGATGACGGGCACGACGCGCTCGGCCAGCTCGCGCTGGGCGCGCTCTTCTTGGCGGCGCACGAATTCGGGGTGGGCGAACAAGGAGAGCAGCTTGCCGCTCATGACTTGGCCTTGGCGCCTGTTTGGTCTAGCGCGCGCGTGAGCAAAACACGCACGGCCTCGGCGCGCGCGAAGCGCAAGCCGGGCAGCTCGGCGCGCATACGCTCTGCGAACTGATCGACGCGCCCTACCAGCGCCGCGGGCAAGCGCACCACCAGCTGGCTATCGTTGCCGAGCGGCTTGGTAGCGGGCTTGGGCTCGAGGTTTCGCCGACGTTGCGCCACGTGCCTTATGTAACACAACAGCGTACATTTGCAATTCTATGAAATGCAATGCATTGCAAATGTGAGCAAGCCGTCGGGGCTGGGCTCGAGCGGCGTTGCCCGCGGCCAAATTGAAGAAATGCCGAGGCTAGGCGCTTCTTTTCGGCTGATTGACCGCTCAGTTGCGGCTGCTCGGGGCGCGCGGATCGGATACGCTAGGCCGTTTCGTGAACGACGTTGCAGCGAGCTCTAGCGGATGGCTTTCGCGCGCGCGAGCGTGGCTGATTGGCATTCCCGCGCCAGATCCGGTGGCGCGGCGCCACGCGCCGTCCGTGCTGGTGCTGTGTGCGCTGGGGGCGATCGCGCTCCTGGCGGGCGAGCTGGTGCGGTGGCAGTCCGGGGCCTTGCAGCAGGATCTTGCCGTCTCTTGCATGCGGCTGATCGGCGCCTTGGTTCTGGCGGCGGCCTTCGTGGTGATTCGGCGGGGGCGCTTCAAGGAGGGAGTCGCGCTGTTCGTGACCGGAGCGGTGCTGCTCAGCGCAGTGGGCGTTGCGCTCACCGGTTTTGCCTCGAATGCCGGCAACCTGACCGAGCTCACGATGCCGCTTGCGCTGGCGGCGCTGCTGGTCGGGCGCCGCGCCTTGTGGACCAGCATGGCGGCGTACGCGGCGGGCTTCACGGTGGGCGGTTTGCGGGACGCCGGTCACTTGTGGGGTACCGGCCCGCACGAGCCGCCGTCGTTGCCGTTTGGCGCCGTCGGCACTGCGATCATCGGCTTTACGGTCGTGGCCATCGTGCTCGATCGCGTCGGGCTTTCGCTGCGAGAAGGCTTCGAGCTGGCGTTCGCGCGGCAGCGGGAGCTGGAGAAGGCCGGCGCGGAGTTGGCCGCCGCCAACGCCGCCTTGGAAGCCGAGATGGCGCGCCGCCAAGCCGCCGAAGCGCAGCTGGTAGCGGCTCAAAAGATGGAGGCGGTGTCGCGGCTCTCAGGCGGCGTGGCGCACGACTTCAACAACCTTTTGACGGTGATCTTGGGCTGCACCCAGCTCACCAAAGAGCTCTTGCCGCGCGGTCACGACGCGCACGAAAGCCTGGACGGCATCCGTGAAGCCGCCGATCGCGCAGCGGATTTGACGCGGCAGCTGCTGGCCTTCGCCAGGCGGCAGCTGGTCGAGCCCAAGGTGCTGCGGCTGGACGAGCGTGTGCGCTCGACCCAAAAGATGCTCGCGCGCCTGTTGCGCGAGAACATTCAGGTGCACACGGAGCTGGCTTCGATGGAGTGGCGGGTGCTGATCGATCCGGGGCAGCTGGATCAGATCATCGTCAACCTCGCGGTCAACGCGCGCGACGCCATGCCGCATGGCGGGGTGCTCACGCTTCGGACCCGGGAGCTCACGCTGGATGCCGGCAAATCGTCGGCGCTGTTTTCGATCCCTGCTGGCCAATACGTGGTGCTGGAAGTCGCGGATCAAGGCACCGGTATGGACCTCGAGACGCGCCGCCGGGTGTTCGAGCCGTTCTTCACTACCAAGGGGGATATGAAGGGCACGGGTCTCGGGCTTGCGACCTGCTACGGCATCGTGCTCGAGGCGAACGGTGCGATCTTTTTCGAAACCGAAGTCGGGCAAGGCACGACGTTTCAGGTCTATTTGCCTCGCACGGACCGCGCGCTCGACGTGGCGACGCAGGGTGAGGAAGGGCGTGCGGAGCGGGCTGGCAAAGGCGAGACGGTGCTGGTCGTCGAAGACGACGCCAGCGTGCGCCAGGTCACGGTGCGCAGCTTGGTTCAGGCTGGTTTTCGCGTGCTGCACGCCTCGAACCTGGTGCAGGCCGTCGAGCTCACGCGCGCCACCAGCGAGACCATCGATCTACTCCTGACCGATCTCGTGCTGCCCGATGGCAGCGGCGGAGACGTCGCCGAGCGCATTTCCGTGCTGCGTCCCGACATCCGCGTGCTGTTCGTCTCCGGCTACACCGACGATCCGGGGCTCCGGCGCGGTATCTCCGAGAACGAGCTGGAGTTCTTGAGCAAGCCGTTCGCGCCCAGCCGCCTGATTAGCCGCGTGCGCGAGGTGTTGGAGAAGCCGGCACACCGGGGACCGAAGAGTAAGCGTCCGAACTAGACGGCCGGGGGTGGCCGGCGGGGCTTGGGTGCGGGGCGACGACCTTTGGGCGGAATGATTTTCGCGTCGCGAACCCGTTGCACGAGCGTGCGAAAGACCCGCAGCAGGCTGGCTTCGATCTCCGGAGGTTCACCGCACAGGGTGAGCGCGGCGGCGACGGATTCGAGCGTGGACACGAGCTCTCGGCGCGGCTCGGCGCGCAGGTGCCCGTAGATGGAGGGTTGTTTGGGCTTCAGGGGCAAGCGCTTGAGTTTGTTGAGCCACGGGTTGCGCCACCACAGCGTCTTGGCTTTGGACCAGGTGCCGTCGAGCACCACGATGCCTTCGAGGCCGCTCGGCGCGAGCGTCGGGCCGCGGCCAGTGACCTCGTTGCCTTCGGATTCCTTGTCGGGAAACAGCACGGCCCAACGGCTCGGGTCAGCGCCTTCTTCTCCCAGCGCCTTGGCGAAATTCGGCCAGCTCAAGCCGACGACGATCTTGGCCTGCGGCAGGCTGGCCTCCAAGATTTGCGCCGAGCCGAGCACTGCGTCGCGCTCTTGCGGGTGCTGCAGGATGAGCACGCGCCGCACCGTAGCGTGGGAAACGATGCGATCGCACACGCAGGCGACGGCGGGGCGATGGCAGGTTTTGCAGGCCGAGTCGGTCACGGGGCGCGCACTATACGTTGCCGCGCCGAGCCGCGCACGTCGTCACGGCGGGCACGAACACGCTGCGCACTTCGCCGCATTCACAGGGCAGGTACAGGCTTCCGACATAGGCGCGGAGGCTCCTCTGCGTCTCCAGCTCGTCCCCGCCCGGCAGCTTTACGACTAGCTTGCGCCCGGTCCAGCTGACGGAAAGCTCGTTGCTCGAGTGCTGGCCGGTCAGGCCCTTGTGGTCGAAGGCGCCCAGCAGCGTGAATAGGCCATCTTGACGCAGCTTGCTGCGGGCTGGGGAGCGCAAGCTGCGCGACAGGGAGAGCATGGGGTCGAGCTGTGGCACGTCGCCGTGCTGGGGGAGGCACTGCAGCTCGGTGAGGGCAACGCTAGCGTAGTAGTGAATGCCGGGGCGCCCGTAGAGCCGAAAGAAATACGGAATGTCGCCGCGCGCCATCTGCTCGGTTTCGGCCTCTAGCAAGGGCGGCCACAGCGACTGCGGGTGCTCTTGAGCGTGAACGTAGTCGCCGGTGCTGCGCAGGAGCACGCGCAGCGGCGTGTCGCGCAGGGCGGGCAAGTCCAAAAAAACCTTCGCGATCGCGGCAGCGTTCCGATCGAGAAAGACCAAGCTGCCGTGGTAGGCGGCGGCCATGGCCACGAGCTCCGTCGCCTGAACGGGTTTGCCCAGGTACGGCAAGACGCGCCGCGCGCCCGCTGCGTGGCGGCACAACTCCGCGTACTCGGGGTCGGCGTCGGGCAGCAGCTTGGTCTCGGTCGGCAGCGACAGCTCGGCCAAGATCATCTCGATATCGAGCGGGCCGAACACCATGCGGCCCCGGGCATCGACGCCCAAAACCAGGTTTTCCCAGTGCAAATCGGCGACACCCAGCCAGCTCCAAAGCGCGAGCGAGCGCCCCAAAATCACGGCCAGCTCGCGTCGCCCCTCGGCCGACGCGTGGGGCAGCGGCTCGAGCCGTAGCTCCTCGACCTCGCCACCGTGCGGGGCTTCGTGACCGAAGAAGCGTAGCGTGGGCAGAAACTCGAAGGCGTCCGCACCCAAGCCGTCTTGCGCTGCGGCCTCGCGGAGCAGCTTGCGAAGCGGGCTGTCGGCGCCCAGCAGCAGCCACTCCCACAGCAAGGTGCGCGGCTTTTGGATGCGGCCGTTGCTGCGCGCGACGCGGCGGCCAAAATTGTGCGAGTCACCGAGCGCGTTCGCGACGGGCTTGGGACTCGGGGTGCCGATGGGCCCGGCGCTCGCTTTGCGGCGCGTCACGGCAACGTGCCGCCCTTGCTGGGGCCGCGCTTGCACAGCTCGACCAGTTGCGGTCCGTACTTCTTCAACAGCTTGGGGCCGACGCCTTTTACGGCGCTCAAGGCGGGGGCGCTGCCCGGCCGCGCGTCGGCGATCGCGACCAACGCGCGATTGGTCAAGACGCGAAACGCCGGCACGCGCTTCTTCTTCGACTCTTGCAGACGCCACTCGCGCAAAGTGGCCACCAGCGCCGCGCTGGGCCCCGACGAGGGCAGGGCAACGCCGGGTGTCCGAGCTGCACGACGCCCGCGCCGGGCGCCCTTTTTGCCGCGTTTTCCGCGGCCTCTGCTGGCAGAGGCGGCCACGGCAGCGCGCACGGCCCCGGCCGCCGGTGCCTCGGCCTTGATGCAGGCTTCGGGCGCGCAGAAGTCGCACAAGCCGCAGGGCTTGCCCGAGTCTTCTTGATCGCCAAAGTGCCGAACCAACGCCAGCATGCGGCAGCCGCGGCCCTCGGCGAAGCGTGCCATCAACGCCAGCTGTTCGATCCGCAAGGCGCGCTGGGCCGCGTAGGGCGCGCGCCAGTCGTCGTAACCGCGCACCAGCTCTTCTTCGATCACGCCGCGCACGCCGCCGTGCACCCACAGCTTCTCGAGCGCCTTGTCGAAGTCGGCTTTGGCGACGCGGCTCTTTTTGCGCAAGGTTTGCGCCGTCACCGGCTTGGGCTTGAGCGCCGTGAACAGCTTCTCCAGGACTGCCGCGTCCGGGTAGTCACGGTCCATGAAGAACTCGTGCGTCTTGCGATCCGAAAAATGATGCATCAACACCGCGCGGGACGGCTTGCCGTCGCGGCCGGCGCGGCCAATCTCCTGGTAGTAGGACTCCACGCTGCCCGGCAGTGCCAGGTGCAGCACCGTGCGGATGTTCGCCTTGTCGACGCCCATCCCGAACGCCACGGTCGCGACCACCACATCGAGCTTGCCCGCCAAAAAATCCGTCTGTACGCGCTCGCGCACCTCGGCGCCCAGGCCCGCGTGATACGCCTCGGCGCGGAAACTCCCGGCTAGCAATGTTGCCGTTACCTCCGCGGCTTTCCGCGTCGGCGCGTAGACGATGGCCGGCAATCGCTCGGGCGCGCTCAGCCAAGCGGCGGCGTAGGCGGGGCGCTCTTTGGGCGCGACCTCGAGCGTCTCGAGCGCCAAGTTGTCGCGGCGAAAGCCGTGAATGAACAGGCGTGCGCTTTGCCCTAGGCCGAGCTGCGCCACGATGTCGCGCTGCACGAGCGGAGTCGCGGTCGCCGTCAAGGCGACGACCGGCGCGGGGCGCAGCTGCGGCAGGCGTTGCCCCAGCAGCCGGTAGTCGGGGCGAAAGTCGTGACCCCATTGCGAGATGCAATGCGCCTCGTCGATCGCGATAAGGCCAAGTGGTCGCCGTGCCAGCAGCTCCGGAAAGCCGCTCACGCCAAGCCGTTCGGGAGCGATGAAGAGGTAGTCGAGCGCGCCCGCGACGTAGTCAATGCAGGCTTGGCGGGACTCGGTGCGCGGCCGTCCCGAGTGAATCCGCTCGGCGCGCAAGCCCAGCGATTGTAGGCGCGCGACCTGATCGTCCATCAGCGCGATCAGCGGGCTTATCACCAGGGTGGTGCCGCCTCGCGCCAAGCCCGGCAGCTGGTAGCAGAGCGATTTCCCCGCGCCGGTCGGCATCACCAGCAGGACGTCTTCGCCGGCCGTGGCGGCCTCGCACACGGCGCGCTGATGAGGCCGAAATGCAGGGAAACCGAAGCGATCTCGCAGCAGCTCGTCGAGCGACGACGGCGGTTCAG
Source organism: Polyangiaceae bacterium (assembly GCA_036261775.1). Taxonomy (GTDB): domain Bacteria; phylum Myxococcota_A; class Polyangia; order Polyangiales; family Polyangiaceae; genus PMG-095. The sequence goes on from DATAKF010000441.1 coordinate 7,881, forward strand.
CGGGCGCGCGGCGCGGCGCGGCTGGCGCGCTCGGCGCCGGCGGTGACGGACGCGCTGAGGCCGAGCGCGCCGGCCCGGGCGAGGCGAGAGCCAACTCGGTTTGGCGTGGCGGAGTTGCCGCGTGCGACGGCGTTGCCGCACGTGACGGCGTTGCCGCACGTGACGGCGTTGCCGAACGCGACGGAGTTGCTGAACGTGACGGAGTTGCTGAACGTGACGGCGCTGCCGAACGCGACGGAGTTGCTGAACGTGACGGCGCTGCCGAACGCGATGACGCCGTCGAGCGCGGCTTGCCTCCGTTGTCACCCGGCAGCGGTGGCAACAGCGGCGGTACGCGACCGACCACCGTCGTCACGTACGCTTCGATCTGCTTCAAAAAATCGCTCAGCTCGCCGTTGCCGCGCGCAATACCTTGCAGACGCGCTTCCCATGCGCCGGTCATCGCTGCGCTCTTCACGTCCGGATCGACGACGGCGATCAAGCCGATGCCGCGCTCGGTCGCGTGCAAGGCTTTGCCATCGCGGGCCGCGAAACCGCGCGTCAGTAGGGTCTCGATGATGGCGGCGCGGGTGGCGGGCGTGCCGAGCCCGCTGTCTTTCATGGCGTCCGATAGCTCCTTTTCGTCGAGCGCTTTGCCGGCCGTTTCCATGGCCGTGAGCAGCGTGGCGTCGTTGAAGGGGGCAGGGGGCCTGGTGGTCTTTTTGACGGCTTTCGCGTCCAAAACGCGCGGCTCTTGCCCCTGCTTCAAGCCAGCTGGCAGCTCGCCGTCGTCGTTATCAGCGTCGTTTTCGGCGCCGTCGCGGCGCTTTTCTCGCGGAGCTTTCACGTCACCGACGTCGAGCACCTTCCAGCCTCGCTGCTCGATGGCGGTGCCGTGGCTACGAAAGCTGTCGACTGGCTCGGCCGCGCTCTTGGGCCGAACTTCGGTGACGACCAACGTCGCTGCCCACACGAAGTCCTCGTGCCAGGCTTGCAGCAACCGCCGACACACTAGCTCGTACAGCTTGCGCTCGTCGGCGCTCAGCGCTCGGCCTTCAGCCGAAGCGTTGGTAGGGATGATGGCGTGGTGGTCGCTCACCTTGCTGTCGTCGACGAAGCGCCGAGGCAGCGGTCGCGCCCCCGTGCCGGCGGCCAGCTGCGCGCGATAGGGCGCCGCCACCGCTTCGACGATTTCAGGCAGGTTTCGCGCGATCTCGCTCGACAAGTGACGGCTGTCGGTGCGCGGGTAGCTGATGAGCTTGTGCTTTTCGTACAGCGCTTGCGCTACGTCGAGCGTGCGCTGCGCCGAAAACCCGTACAGCCGGTTGGCGTGGCGCTGCAGCTCCGTCAGGTCGTACAAGAGCGGCGGCGGTAGGCGTTTGGTCTGCGAGCTGACGCTGGCGATGCGTGCCTGCCCGCCGAGCGCGCGCTCCACGACGGCCTGCGCGGCTTCGCCCGAAGGTGGCAGCCGTTGCGGATGCTCCTTGGCCTTCGGATCGAACCAAGTGCCGACGTATTTACCGCCGCTGGGCGGCGAAAATGTGGCCAAAACCTCAAGGTAGTCCTCGGGCTCGAAGTCGCGAATCAAGAGCTCGCGCTCGACCAGCATCGCGAGCGTCGGGGTTTGCACGCGCCCCACCGAAAGTGGCGCGTCGAACGCCAACCCGTAGGCACGCGATAGGTTCATGCCCACGAGCCAGTCGGCGCGGCTGCGCCCGAGCGCGGCGTTGGCCAAAGCGTCGTAGTCACGGGCCGGTCGCAAGCGCCGTAGCCCTTCGCGAATCGCGCTCTCGGTGAGCGAAGAGATCCACAAACGCGAGACCGGGCGCCGGCAGCCCGCCGCCTCGTAGATGAAACGAAAGATCAGCTCGCCTTCACGCCCGGCGTCCGTGGCGCAAATCACCGATTCCACATCGGGCGCGTTGAGCACGCGCCGCACCACCTCGAATTGGTCGCGGGTGGCGTCGAACACCGTCAGCGGCCAGCGCTCGGGCAGCATCGGTAGGTCTTCGCGTCGCCAGCGTTTCCACTCGCTTTGAATGCCTTCGGGCTCCGCTAACCCCACCAAGTGACCGATGGCCCAGGTCACCACGTAGCCGTTGCCCGAAAGCGTCCCGTCGCCGCGCCGCGTCGCTCCCAGCGCGTTCGCCAAATCTCGCCCCACGGAGGGCTTTTCGGCGACGACGGCAATGGTCATTGACCTCGCAGGTTTACCGCAAGACCGTGCCGCCACCGAGTCCCGCGACCGGCCCGCCCAGCCTCTCGCCGCGGGGACTGACTCGCCAGCCGGATGCGCCGAGCTGGTCGCTGCGGTCCCGAGCCCTCATGTCGAGGCCGTAGCTTTGTGGGTCTCCAAGGGCGTGTGGGTACCCAGTGTGCTAGGGTTCCGTTCCCGCGTGGTCGCTTGACGTTTTCTCGGCGTCAAAAGAGGTCACAACTCGCAGATGCCGCGGTCCCGATGCCCGCGCGGCGCCCCACCGCCAGGGCTCCCGTCCAGAAAGAAACTCATGACCGAATCAACCACCGAAAGCGAACTCCCCCTCTACAACCACACCGCTCGCAAGGATTGGGGAGTCGCGGTCTTGGTGCGCGAAGAAGCCGGCAAGCGTGCCTACCTGTTCGAAGACGGTGAAGAGCGGACCATGGCCAGCGGCTACCACCAGCTGATGCGCCGCGTGGAGCAACCCAGCGTCGACCAGCGCGCGTTCTACGAGCGTCAGCGCGCCGTGTTGGCGCGGCGCGAAAAAGCCAGCTCGTCGGGATCGCCGTCGGATGGTCGCAGCTTCCTCGACCAGCTTGACACGCTCCACGACTCGTACACGGCTGGCATCTTGGACGCCAAGTGGACGGCCGAGGTGCGTGGTGAAGGCGCGGCCGACCGCGCTCCCCGCCACCGCGACGCGCTGGTGAAAGAAGCCAAGGAGCGCTTGTCGCCCAGCGCGATCGAGCCGCTGATCAAGTCGCAGAGCTACGCTCAGGTGTGGGAAGCCGTGCTCGCGGTGCTCAGCCACACTGATCTAGTGCCGGCGGCTCAGCTGAAGAAGCCGCGCGGCGTGAAGGACGACGCCATGAAGGCCTTGGCGCTCGCGGTGCGTGAGCTGCTGCACGGCACAGCCGCGTACGACCAGCGTTTCGAAGGTTTCTTGAGCGCGTTCAACACCGCTTACGGCGAAGGCGCCCGCTGGGAGCTGGCGACGGCCGTCATCGCCGTGTACGCCCCGAACGAGCACATCGTCGTACATCCCGCGGCTTTCAAGCAGCAGGTCAAGATCATGGGCGGCCGCGGCTCGGCGCCGGCCCGCGCTTCTGCGGCTGGCTACACGCGCTTCCTGAGCGTCGCTCGCCTGGTCTTCAACAAGCTGCGCGAGCAGAACCAAGAGCCGCGCGACTTGCTCGACGTGTACGACTTCATTCGCCTGACGTCGGGCGCTGCGCCCAAGGGTCGCGTCGTCGCCAAGCCGCGTGCCAAGGCCGTAGCTGCCGCGCCCGCAGCGGACGACTCGGACTCCGATTCCGACGACTCCGACGAGTGAGCTTGCGCTCACGCCAACGCTGAGCGCATCCGCGTCGACAGCGTAGCGAGCGATAGCGGCTTCATCACTAGGTCGTGGATGCCCAGCTTGCGCAGGGCATCCAACGTCCAGTTGGCGTTGAAGCCGGTGGCCAAGAGCAACGGCATGCCGGGGCGGGCCAGCAGCACTTGCGCTGCCACGTCCACGCCCGTCATCCCGGGCATGGTCAGGTCGGTGATGATCAGATCGAACGCCGTAGGATCGGCTCGAAACAGCCTGAGCGCGTCGACGGCGCTCGTTCTGGTGGTGACCACGTAGTTGAGCCGCGAGAGCAGCCTCTCGGCAGCGCTGCACAGCATGGGCTCGTCGTCGATGAACAGCACGCGCTCGCCCGAGCCCTGCAGCACCGTCTCCTCGGCTTCGGCTTCTTCTGCGACCTCGGCCAAAAACGCCGGCAAAAGTAGGTGGAAGGTCGTGCCCACGCCTGGCTCGCTGTCGACGTGAACGAAGCCCTCGTGCGCGGTCACGATGCCGTGCACGACCGAGAGCCCAAGACCCGTGCCGTCGCCGCGAGTCTTGGTGGTGAAGAACGGTTCGAAGATGCGCTCCAACGTGGCGCGCGTCATGCCGCAGCCCTCATCGCTGACCACGAGCTCGACGTACCTTCCGGCGCGCAGGTTGGGAATGCGATCGGAGCCGGCGTCTTCGGACAGAACCTGGTGGTCGCCCAGGCGAATCGTCAAAGTGCCTGCGCGACCCTGCATGGCGTGCGCGGCGTTGGTCGCGAGGTTCAAAAGCACTTGCTGCATCTGTGTCGGATCGGCGTGGACGCGCGCGGCCGTGGGACTCACCCGCAGCGCGAGCTCGAGCGTGGCTGGTAGGGTGGCGCGCAGCAGGCGCACGGTTTCTTCGACCACCGCTTGTAGCCGAATCGGTCGCTTGTCAGGCGCGTGCTGCCGGGAGAAGGTGAGAATCTGCCGCACCAGCTCCTTGCCGCGCTGGCCCGCGCGCAGCACCTCCGACAAGCTCTCGAGCGCATCGGGCTGCTCGGCTGCCTCGAGCTTGGCCATCTGCGCGTAGCCCAACACGACGCCCAAGATGTTGTTGAAGTCGTGCGCGATGCCGCCTGCCAGCGCGCCAATGGCGTCGAGCTTTTGCACTTGCAACAGCTGCTCTTCGAGCAGGGTCTTGGCGGCTTGGACGCGCCGCTGCTCGGTGACGTCCTCGAACACCGCCATCACGCAGCGACGTCCTTCGAGCTCGAGCGCTTGGGCGGAGATCAGGCACGTACGCGGGCCGCGTGAGCGCAGCTGTAGGGTAGCTTCGTACGCTCGCACCACGCCGTGCTGCAGCAAGCTGTCCAAGAACGCTTGCCGCGCGGCGACGCTGGGCCAAATGCCGAGGCTCAGGGTGGTACCAGCCAGGGCTTCGTCCGGTGAAAAGCCGAAGAACCGCTCGAAGCCATGGCTGACACGCAGAATCTGGCCGGTCGCCAACTCGGTGATGGAGTAGGGGATACCCAGCAGGCCCTCGAGCGCTTCGCCCACCCGCAGTGGCTGGTCGGCCATTGGACCTAGTAGAACCGCCCGAGTCTCAGGTAGCAACACCGCTCGAGCTGGCTGCTTCAAATCCCGCCTTCGGGACTGCGCTCATCCTGAAAGATGGACGCCGCACCGCGCTAGCGTGAGCCAAAAGGGCTCGTATTTGCCGGTAAGCCGGCAGTTTGGTGGCTGGCCCGGCGGTTGCAAAGTGTTGGGCGGCCTGGCGCTGGACCAACACGGCGCCGGGCTCTCTACCGATGAATAGCGAGCGTGCACCCGAGGACCCTGAAGCCGCCCTGACCGCCGTCGAGCCCCGCCCGCCCGCGCGCGCCGGCTCCGAATGGCAGTTGGCGCCACACGCGCGTGCGGCCCTGATCGCGGCGGCCGAAGACCTGGAGCAGTTCGCGCCCGAGCTCGCTCCGTGCCGCGCGTTGGCCTATCGCGACTCGCTCCCCGGCGGGTTGATCGGCGCCTACGTGCCGATTGTCGGCCGCGGCGAAACCTTTCACGTCGGCGTGCTGTCGGACGTCTGCAGCTGCGACCTGCTCGCCGGCACCTTGGCGAGGGTGCGCGAGCCCGAAGAGCGCGGCGTGAAGGCGCCGCTGTCTGCGCTAGCCTACCAGCTGGGCCTGCGCTTTTTGGATCACGTCGATCCGGACCACCGATTGGTGTTCCGGTCGACCATTTTCGTCGATGGCTTCTCTCGGCACATGCGCGCCGGGCGCGTGGAGGCCGTGGAGGTCGTGCTCGGGAGCATTCGGGCCACGTTGGTCCTGACTGGGGCGGACTCGCTGCGCGCCAGCGAGTGGCCCAGTCAGAGTTTTCTCGGGAACCGTCGAGGGCGGCGGTGAACGCGGCTGCGCTGGCGCTGACGCGTGACGCTCAGCCGCACCTCGCTGGCTCGGTGTACCGCAAGGTAGCGCTCGCATGAACGCCAGCGCGCTCGACAACCCGCTCGTGTACGACCTTGCCAGCTTCTCGGCTGGTGTGCTGCTCGACTGCGCCTTTTTGCGTGTGCAACCCGTCGACGACCGGGGCGCGTTGGTCGGCGACGTGCTCCACGCCGTCGTCGACGTCCAGGGCACGCCGCCCGCGCGCTTGATGCTCTCGGCGCCGCAAGAGCTAACCCTGCGTTTTGCCTCCGACCTGCTCGGCGACAACCGCAGCGAGCTCGAGCTGCTCGCGCACTCCGGTGGCGCTCTGGCCGAGCTGGCCAACGCCTTGGCCTTCGCGCTGGTCGATCGCTACCTGGACGACGCTCACTACATTGGGCTGCCCTCGCTCCATCGCGGCTTGCCCGCGCCCGAGCCCGAGGCCAAAACCTACTCGGCCACGCTGCTCGTCGATGCTCAGAGCCCACTGCGCGTCACCTGGAGCATCAAAGCCCGCCGCGAGTGCTGCATCGGCTAGGCAGCGTCCCACGGGTACGTTCATGGGCGCGCGAGAGGTCGCTATGGGACGAAACTAGGCGGTGCGCTCGGCTTTGATGCCGTATTTCTTGAGCTTGACGTAGAGGGCGCTGCGCGAGAGCACCAGCACCTCGGCGGCTTTTTCGACGTTGCCTTGGGCGCTGCGCAGCACGCTGGCGATGTGGCGGCGCTCCACCTCTTCTAGCGAGAGGCCTTGTACCTTGTCTTCGGGATCGACGAGCGAGCGATCGAAGCGTAGCGCTTTGCGATCGAGGCTGTCGGTCTTGCAAAAGAGGAGCGCGCGCTCGAGCACGTTGCGCAGCTCTCGCACGTTGCCGGGCCAGTGGTAGGCGCGCAAGATCTCCAGTGCTTCTGGGGTCAGGGCGGGTACAGCGCGGCCGGTTTTGCGCGAGAGCTGCAGGAGCAAGACCTCCGCGATGGCGCGCAGATCTTCGTCGCGCTCGCGCAGCGGAGGGATTTCCAAGACCAGCGTGTTGATGCGGAACAGCAGGTCGCCGCGGAATTTCTCCTGCTGTGCCATGGCGCCCAGGTTCTTGTGCGTCGCCGCGATCAGCCGCACGTCCGCCGAGCGGCTGGCGTGATCACCGACGCGACGGAAGCTGCCTTCTTCGAGCGCCTTGAGCAGCTTGGGCTGCACGCCCAGCTCCAGATCGCCAATCTCGTCCAAGAACAAGGTGCCGCGGTGCGCGACCTCGAGCAGCCCGGGCTTGTTGTTCACGGCGCCCGTAAAGGCGCCGCGCCGGTGCCCGAATAGCTCGGATTCGACCAGCTCGAGCGAGAGGCCGGCGCAGTTCAGGTCGACGAAAGCTTCGTCTTTGCGCGAGCTGTTGGCGTGAAGCCAGCGCGCCATCACGCCCTTGCCGCAGCCTGTCTCGCCTTGCAGCAGCACTGGCGCGTCGGAGTCGAGCAGCGCTTCTGCGAGCTCGCGCAGCTCTCTGATGCGTCGACTGGTGCCCAAGAACGGGTTGGCGGTGTCCTGGGCAGCGGCTGCAGCCAACGCGCGCTGCCGACGGTCGCGCTGCGCCTCCAAGGTACGCTGTACCAGCACGCCCAGCGATTCGATGTCGACAGGCTTGGTCAGGAAGTGCTCGGCCCCCAGCTTGATGGCGTGGACGGCCAAGTCGATGGTGCCGACGCCCGTGAGCACGATCACGGCTTCTGCTCCGTCTTGCTCTTGGCGCGAGCCGAGCAGGTCGAAGGCCGTACCGTCTGGCAGGTTGTAGTCGACGATGATCAGATCGGGCGCTTCTTTGGCTTGCAGCGCGCGGCCTTCGGCGAGCGTGGGCGCTCCGAAGACGACATGCCCCTGTCGCGCGAGGTAGCGCGCCAGGAGCGTGCGCATCTGCGCGTCGTCTTCGACGACCAGCACCGAGCTCATTCCCCAAAAAGCCTACACGCCTACGCGCCTACGCGCCTACGCGCAAACGCGGTAGATGCCTGGACTTGGGCCCATTTTTCGGCGAATCTGAAGCGGGGGGCGTGCGCGGCGCGCCCCAGGGCTCTGGCAAGACGCATGGAAAGGCCGACGCTTCAGCTGCGGGACGTTGCCTTGTGGCGGCGCCTCTTGCTCGTGGCCCTGACCGGAGCCGTGCCGCTATTCATCGTCTCGCTTACTCTGATCAAAACGGGCTACAGCGAGCTAATTCGCTTTGGCGAGCAAGAGCAGCGTGGCAATCGCTTGCAGCGGCCGCTCGAGCGCTTGCTCGACCTCTTGCCGCGCTACCAGGCGGCTGTCGCGCGCTCGCGGCTGCCGGGGGACCAGGTAGCGCCGGGCGCCGGGGCCTTGAAGGCAGAGATCGAGCGAGCCTTCGCTCAGCTTGGGGCCGAATACCGCGGCGAGGCCGGACGCGCGCTGGAGCTCGACGAGGCTCTGGCTCGCGGAGGCCACGGTACTTCGCGCCTGGACGTGCTGGAGGGCAAGTGGCGAGGCTTGGCTCAGGCGCCCCTGGCAGACGTAGCCACCGCGCAGGCCGTCTCCGACTTGGTCTTGGGTGTCCGCACGCTGATTCGCCTGATAGGCGACCATTCGAATCTCATCCTGGATGACGATTTGGATAGCTTCTACCTGGCGGACATCACGCTCAGCACGTTGCCGGAAGCCCAAGAGCGCCTGGGCGATATCAGCCTGAAGCTCAGCCAGCGGCTCAGAACGCAGCTAGGCGAAGCGGATCGCCGTGACGTGATCGCGCAGGCGGTGCTCTTGCGCAGGCACCTCGAGCGCGTCCAGCGCGACGCCACGACCTCGCTGCGTGAAGACCCGCGCTTCTACGGCAAAAGTCCGTCACTTCAGGCCAAGCTGCCGGAGGCGGTGGCTCGCTTCGAAGCGTCGCTAAGACCGCTGCTCGAGCAGCTCGAGCGCGCTGGTGCTGGCGAGTCGATCGACGCCGATCAGCTCGAGTCCTTGGGGTGGCAGGCGCGCAGCGAGAGCTTTCGGCTGTGGGATTTGACGTCACAAGAGCTGGACCTGCTGCTCGAGAAGCGCCTGGAAGCCATCGGCCAGAAGCGCACGCTGCGCTACGCCGTCATCGTCGCCACGCTCTTGCTCGCGGCACTGGGCATGGGGTTGGTGATTCGCAGCTTGCTGGCGGCTCGCTACGCCGAGCTGCAGAAGAACCAAGAAGAAATCCGCTCGAAGGAGTTGCAGCTGCGGGCGCTGGGCGACAACTTGCCCCGCGGCATGACGTACCAGTTCGTGCGCAGCGCTGACGAGCAGATGAGCTTTCTGTACGTGAGCGCGGGCGTGGAACGGCTGCACGGCCTCAGCGCCGAGGCGGTGCTGGCAGACTCGAGCCTGCTCTTCGCGCAGTTCGTACCAGACGACTTGCCGTTGATGCGCGACGCGCTGGCCGAGTCGATGGCCAAGCTGAGCGCCATCAACGTGACGGTGCGCATCATTCGCGCAGATGGCGAGCTGCGCTGGATGCAGTTTTCGTCGGCGCCCCGGCGCTTGGACGACGGGCGCTGGCTGTGGGACGGCATCGAGACCGACGTGACCGAGCGTCAGCAAGCCGACGTGGTGCTGCAGCAGACCGCTGCTCGCTTCGCGCAGATCTTCAACTACAGCCCGATTCCGATCTGCGTCATGCGCCAGAGCGGAGGCACGGTGCTGGACGCCAACGACAGCTTCCTGCGCATGATGGGCTACGAGAAGGACGAGGTCGTGGGGCGCTCGACCAACGACTTGGGGCTGTACTCCGACCCAGCAACGCGCGCGCACATTCTAGAGCGCGTGCAGCGCGAGGGCTTTCTGCACGCGCTGGAGCAGACGATTCACACCAAGTCGGGCGAGCCCCGGCACATGCTGCTCTGGATCGATCAGGTCCAAATCGCGGGTGAGGCGTGCCTGCTGGTCGCAGGTCTCGACCTCACCGAGCAGCGCAAGGCGGAGGCGCAGCAGCGCCAGCTGGAAGAGCAGCTCCGTCAGGCCCAGAAGCTCGAAGCGCTCGGCACCTTGGCAGGCGGCATCGCGCACGACTTCAACAACATCTTGTCCGGCATCGTGGCCTTCTCGCAGGTTAGCGTGGCCGAGAATCCAGACAACCCCGAGCTGCAGAAGAACCTGGGGGAGGTGCTCAAGGCCGGACGTCGCGGGGCCAGCTTGGTGCAGCAGATTCTGTCGTTCAGCCGCCAGGGCAAGCCCGAACGCCTGAGCCAGCCGCTCGCGCCCGTGGTCGACGAAGCGCTCACGCTGCTGCGCGCCACGTTGCCTGCCCACGTTCAAATCGAGCGCCAGCTCGAGGCGGGCTTGCCCGACGCCCTGGTGAACTCGACGCAGGTTCACCAAATCGTGATGAACCTGGGCACGAACGCGGCGCACGCGATCAAGGATCAACCGGGGCGCGTGACGGTTTCGCTCAGCCGGGTGAGCTTGTGCGAGGCCGAGGCGCGCCACGAGGCCGAGCTCGCGCCTGGCGACTACTTGAAGCTGGTAGTTGCCGATACCGGGCGCGGCATGGACGAGTCGACCCGACAGCGCATCTTCGAGCCGTTCTTTACGACCAAGCGCGCCGGGACGGGCTCGGGGCTCGGTCTATCGGTCGTGCACGGCATCGTGAAGGAGCATGGCGGCGCCATCCGCGTCGACAGCGCGCTCGGCAAAGGCACCACCGTCACCATTCACTTTCCGGCGCTCGCGACGGCGACGGTACCGGCCGTCGCGCAAGCTCGGGAGCTTGCGCGCGGCGCCGGGCAGCGGGTGCTGTTCGTCGACGACGAGGAGTCGCTGCGCGGCGTTGCTCGCAAAATGCTCGTGCGGCTCGGCTACGAGCCGGCCGTGTTCGCCAGCTCCGAAGCGGTGCTGGCCGCCTTCCAAAAAGACCCCGACGCTTACGCCGCTTTGGTCTCCGACCTGAGCATGCCCGGGCTCTCGGGCCTCGACTTGGCGCGGCAGATGCTGCAGCTCCGGCCCGACTTTCCCATCGTCTTGGCTTCAGGGTTTGGCGGGAAATTGACCCGAGCCGACGCCCAAAAGCTCGGTATCCGAGAACTGGTGAGCAAGCCGCTCGACTTCGAGACCCTGGCTCAGGTCCTCGAGCAGGCGCTCGCGAAGCACGCCACCAGCCGCGCCGCATCCTAGGCAGCGGATCGTAAGCTCATGTTTTGTATGATGATTGTGGCGCCCGGCCAGCGCCGGCTCGCTCGTAAAAGGTGAGCCGCGCACCAGGCTACCGGGGACTGACGATTCGGTTACCTTGAAGAATCCGATGGTTCCCTCGCGCGCCGCCCCAAAGGCCGAGGGCGTGGTGTTGCCGCTTGGCTTTGCCGGCGACGCCGCCGCGCTGGTCGAAGCCCTGCGCGCCAACCATCCGGGGGCCAAGGCCGCGTTCTTTCAGCGCCATGTCGGCTGGGTCGAGCGCATCATCACGCACGTCATCGGCTTCGATGCCGAGCTGTCGGACATTCTACAAGAAGTGTTCACGCGGGCCCTCGCCAGCATCCACTCCCTGAAGGATCCGTCGGCGCTCGAGCCGTGGCTCGGTCGGGTCGCCACCCACACGGCGCGCAAGGTGCTGCGTAGCCGCAGCCGCCGCAACTGGCTGCGCCGCTTCGTCGACTCGGCCGAAGAGGAACGCTACGAGCCGTCCGCCGTCGCGTTTGCGCCCGAGGCTCGGCAGGCGCTACGGGCCGTGTACCGCGTGCTGGACGTGCTCCCTGCGGACGAACGCATCGCGTTTGCGCTGCGCTTCGTCGACGGCATGGAGCTCACCGAGGTGGCGGCGGCTTGCGACGTGTCGCTCGCGACCATCAAGCGCCGGCTCGTGCGCAGCGAAAGGCGCTTCGTCGCCGTGGCGACCCGCTACCCCGAGCTGAAGCCGTGGCTGGAGGGAGGTGCGCGATGGCGCGACCGCTGACGCCACTCGGCAGCTTGGGCGAGAAGGTCGCCGAGTCCTTCGAGCAAGAGAAGGCCGCGCGCCAGCTGGCCATCGCTCGTGCCGAGCGGATGTTCTTGACGGCCACGCGCCTCCCCGCTGCGAGCCGCAGCAAGCAGCGCACCTGGGCGTGGTCACTTTTGGCTGCCTGCCTGGCTCTGGTTCTGGTGGGTTTCGCGGTGCTTCGGCCCCGACAACAGCTGGCGTTTACGGTCGATGGCTCGACCGGGCGGGCGCAAACTTGGCTGGCGGCGCCGGCGGCGCGCTCGGTCTTGGTCGAGTTCTCTGACGGCACGCGGCTCGTGGTCGAGCCACTGTCGCGCGCCCGCGTGGTCGATACGGGCGCTCACGGCGCCAGCATCGCGCTCGAGAACGGCTCGCTCTCCGCCAACGTCGTGCACACCTCACACAGCGCCTGGCAGCTCATCGCCGGGCCGTTTGCGGTGCGAGTCACCGGCACTCGCTTCGATTTGCGGTGGGATTCGGCGTCGCAGCGCTTCTCCATCACGGTGCAAGAGGGCAGCGTCGGCGTCGCTGGCTCCATCGTCGGCGCCGAGCGCGCGGTGCGGGCAGGTGAGACGCTGGTGGCGTCGGTGGCCGAGAGCCGCTTCGATTTGATCAATGGTGCGCAGCGGCTGGCCGGGCAGGCAGGCGGAGCTGCGGCGGCTCCGCCGATCGACGGCCCAGCCTTCGGTGATCCGGCCTTGGCGCCTGGCGCGCCGAGACAAGCGGCGCAAGCGGCGCAAGCCGGGGCAGAGCCGAGCCGCGTCGAGGCTCCCAGCAAAGACGCCGCGGGTGGTTGGCGCGAGTTGGCCAAACAGGGTGATCTGCGCCAGGCCTTTGCTGCGGCCGACGCGCACGGCTTTCAGAGCGTGTGCGACAGCGCGACCCCGGCCGAGCTGCTGCTGCTGGGTGACGCGGCGCGCGTCTCCGGACGCGCCGATCGCGCCACCGAGGCGCTCTTCACGCTGCGGCGGCGTTTTCCGCGGGATCCTCGGCGCGCGGCTGCCGCGTTTGCGCTGGGCAAGGTGGCCTTCGATCAGCGTCATGCGTACGCCCAAGCCGCCGAGTGGTTCTCCACCTGCGTGCGCGAGCAACCGAATGGTCCGCTGGTGCGCGAAGCTTGGGGGCGCCAAATCGAAGCGCTCCGCAACTCGGGGGATGGCGCGGGGGCGCAGCGCACCGCGCGCGAATACCTAGCCCGCTATCCGGATGGACCGCACGCCGATGTCGCACGCTCGGTGCTGAAGTAGTACGCTACGTGTGACATGAGGACTGCTTGGCGTCGGGCGCTTGCGTCGCGCGCGTTGCTCTCGCCGCTGCTCCTGTGGCTGCTTGGCCTGCTCGTCGTGAGCTGGTCACCCTTGGCTTGGGCTCAGACCTCCACCAAGACGGTCGTGATGGTCGTGGCTCCCAGCGCGCTGCCGCTGGCGCTGCGTTTGCGCCAAGAGATCGAGTCGCTGGGGCTGGCGGTCAGGTGGCTACCTTCCGAGCGTGCGCAGCTGCCTTCGCTCGAGCAAGAGGCCGCGAGCGCCGGCGCCGTCGCGTCGATCCGCATCGCGCCGATGGGCGGCAGTGACGTCGAGATGAGCATCTTCGATCGTGCCACGGGCAAGACCGTGAGCTGGAAGCTGGTTGCAGCAAGCCCGACGGAGCCAGCAGCGGGTGAGCTGATCGCGACGCGTTCCGTCGAGCTTTTGCGGGCTAGTTTGCTGCAAATGGCGGCCAGACCAGAGTCGCCGCCCGCGCCTACGCGCCCGCCCGCTCCGCCCGCCGAGCTGGCGCGTGAATCGCGGGAGAATCTCTCGCTGTGGCTCGGTCCTGCGGTGCTCTACAGCACCGATTTTCGTCCGGGCGCGCACGTGTTGTCCGGTCTGACCTGGATGCCGTTCGCGCGGCTCGGGCTGAGCGCATCCGCGCTCGTACCGGTGCTGCCGCAGCGGCTGTCGCGCCAGGAGGGTGCGGTCGAGCTGCACGGCTCGTTCTATCGCTTGGGCGGCGTACTCGAAGCCACCGGCCCTCAGGCGCCCGTCTCGCTCCGGCTTACCGCGGCGGCCGGGGTTGGGCGACTCCAACTGAGCGGCCAGGCGAGCCCAAACTACGAGGGCGTGACCGAGAGCCGTTGGGTGGCTTGTCCTTCGCTGGGCGTCACGGCGCGCTTCGCGTTGGCTCCCCACTTGCGCTTGTTCGTCGACGGCAACGGCTCCATCGCCTTCCCGAAGACCGTGGTTCGCGTGGCCGGGCGTGAAGCCACCGAATGGGGCCGCCCGGCGCTCAGCGCGGCGCTGGGGCTCGAGCTGAGCGCGTCCGTGGGGCAGCAATGAGGGCGCTGCTTTTGGGGTTGTGCGTGTGCGGTTGCGGCACGCAATTCGCGGACCCGATTCGTGACGCACAAGGCGATACCGGCGCCGAAGCCGGCGCTAGCGGCGCAGCGGGCGCGCCCGCCGTGGGTGATGGTTCTACCTGCCAGGAGCCCGTGCAGGCCTTCGACGGCACCAACTTCGGCACGATCACGCGGCTGATTCAGGACGACTTCAGCATCGAGGTGTGGGTCAAGACGGCTCAGTCGCTGGCTGGCACCGGCGCCTACGCCGGCAATCCGATCCTGTTCGCCGACGTGCCAACCATCGTCGCCGACGACTTTGGCGCGGGCCTGCTGAACGACAAGTTCCAGATGACCGTTGGCAACCCCGACACCCCGGTGCGCAGCACCAGTAACGTGACTGCGGACCGGTGGGTTCACCTCGCGGCCACACGCACGCGCGCCAGCGGCATCGTGCTGGTGTTCGTCGACGGCGTGCTCGAAGGCATCGGCACGGGCAACACGAACACCCTGGCTGCTTCCCCCAGCATGACCATCGGCGGCCGTGCTGAGCGCGACTTCTTCACCGGGCAAATGAGCGACCTCAGGATCTGGTCGACGGTTCGCACCCAGGCAGAAATTCTCGAGAACATGCACCGGCGGCTGGAAGGCAACGAAGCTGGGTTGGTTGGCTACTACCGTCTCGACGACCTGAGCGGCACGCAGGCCAAAGACACCTCGCCGAGCCAGAATCACGCCGTCCTGGACCTGCCAGGCACTCCCATGGCTGCAGATCCGCCCATTTGCGGCCAATAAGCGACTAGCTCAGGCCACCCCTTTCGTGAGCCGCGCTGCCTTCGGACGGGAACTGGAGCGTCATGACGGCTGCGCGCATGTTCTGGCGGCGATCTGCGGTGGTGGGGGCTTTGTTGGCCTCTGCGGTGGGCTTTCCAGAAATGGCAGGGGCCGCCAGCCTCGGCAACCTTACCTACACGCAGGACGAGCTCGAAAAGCCGGTGTCCTTCTTCGGTGGAGACGGCGCGAACAAGTTCCCGAGCGGACCCAACGGCAGCAACACCGTGCTGATGCTGCACGGCTACATGGTCGTGATGGGCTCGTACGACAGCGGCAAGCCGCCGGGCTCGTTCCACGTGTACGACATCACTGACCCGCGCAAGCCGGTGCACAAGCACACGTTCGACGGCACGCCCGAGACGGCGAACATCCGCGAGCTACACGCCATGCCGATCGCCAAGATCGACGGGAAAGACTTCTTGGTGGTGCCGACCACCACGGGCCTGCAATTCTTCGACTTCACCGATCCGATGGCGCCCAAGGCGTCTGGCTCGCTCAAGCTCACGGGCGTCAACGCGGGCGACTACGACAACGCGGCCTGGATGCTGTCTTGGGCTTGGCCTTACGTGTACGTGGGCGGCACTGGCAACGGCGTCTACATCGTCGACGCCACCGACCCGGCGGCCCCGGTCGAGCTCGAGCGCATCACCTCGCCCGAGGTGGGCAATTTTCGGGTGGGCCCGGTGTACGCGGCCGGCAACTACGTGATCGCCGCGCAGATGGATCAGGCCACCACGCACTTCTCGGTGCTCGACGTGGGCGATCCGAAGAAGCCGTTTCTGCTCAGCACGGGGCAGACGGCAGACTCGCTCTACTCGGTCCTGGTGATTGGCGATCACATTTACGGCGCCGGCACCAAGGGCAGCTACGCCTTCTTGAAGTGGACTACAGATGCTGTCTCGGTCGTGCACCGCGCGACGTCGGGCACGGACCGCGGCGGCTACTGCGGCTACACGGACGGCTTCGTGATCTGCGGGCAATCGGCTGAAGGCTACAAGAAGTTCGACGCGCGCGACGACGCCAACATCAAAGAGGCTGGTCACGGCACCGATCCAGAAGCCGAAGGCGGCGACTTCGACTTTGCAACGCCGCTCGGCAACTTGGTTTATCTCGGCAACGACCACGGCTCGGGCGCGGCCTTGATTCCCCACAGCATGGCGGCCGACTCGGTGCCGCCCAAGGTGCTGAACGTTTACCCCGCCGAAGGCGACGTGAAGCAGCCGCTGACCTCGCGCATTACCGCGTATTTCTCCGACGATATCGAGCTGGATAGCGTGAACGACAAGAACCTCATCGTGCGCAGGAACGGCGACTGTACGCCGCTTGCGGGCGTGTTCAGCAAGTCGTCGTTCAACGCCATCTCGTTCGGCGCCAAGCAGCCGCTGCTCGCCAACTCCACGTACGTCGTGAGCGTGCCGGCGGGCGGCTTGAAGGACCTTGCCGGCAACGCGGTGCAGGTTGGCCGCGTCTCGCACTTTTCGACAGGGACCACCGCCGAAGCCGTCGTGCCCTGCCCGAGCGATGGCAACGTGACGTCACCCGGCGGCCAAGGCGGAACTGGCGCAGCCGGCGCGGGCGGTACAGGTGGCATGGGCGGTAGCGCGGCGGGCACGCCAGCCACGGGCGGCGCCAGTGCGGCCGGCAGCGCCGGCACGGCTGGCGCGATGACGGCTGGAGCCGGCGGCAGCAGCGGCGCTTCGTCGGTGAGCCCTGGCGGTGACGGTACCGGGATCGCGCCGGCGCCTGCAGAGCCTGCCGGCTGCGGCTGCAGCGTGCCGGGGCACTCGCGGTTCGGGGCGGCTGGGCTATTTGCGGCCGCTTTTGCTGGGCTGGCAGCGTTGCGCGGCGCTTCTCGACGCCGGCGCACGCGCGCCAGCTCGAGCTGAGCTTGCTTTCGAGCATGAGACGCCTGGCTCTCGCCCTTTCGCTCGCCGCTGCGGCGTTCTCGGGCGCCCCAGCGGCACGAGCCGTAGTGCTGAAGCTCGAGCAGCTGCACGCCGGAGACGTCGGCGCGCCGCAGACGTTCAAGGTCGCCAGCATCACCGAAGCAGTCGGTGCAGTCAGCCTGCGTTGGAACTTCGGCGATGGCACGCCCTCGCTGGAGACGACCGAGCTGTTGGCGACGCACACCTACGAAAAGGCCGGACACTTTACGCTGATCGTGACCGCGACGGACGACGCGTCGCGCACGAGCGACACGCAGATCTTTGCCGCGCACTACCCGCTTACCGCGACGCCGCCCACGCATTCATCCAGCATCATTTTCGATGCAGCTCGCGGCCGCGTCTGGAACGTGAACCCGGACAGCGGCTCCGTCAGCGTGATGGACGCCCAGACGTTGCGGCGCATCCGCGAAGCGCCGGTCGGCAAGCAGCCACGCGCGTTGGCGCTGGCGCCCGACGGCAGCGTCTGGGTCACCAACCAATTGTCCGACGAAATCACGGTGCTTGACGGCGCGAGTGGCGACGTGCAGACGCGCATTCCGCTGGCCTACGCCTCCCAGCCGCACTCGTTGGCGTTTGGTCCGAACGGACTTTCGTACGTTTCGCTGTTCGCGACCGGCAAACTGGTCGAAATCGATCCGGCCACGCGCGCGCCGCGCCGTGAGCTAGCCATCGGTCCGACTCCGGCGGGCGTTGCCGTCGCAGCCGACGGGCGCATCTTCGTCACGCGCTTCATCTCGCCGGTAAACCAAGGTGAGGTTTGGGTCGTTTCCCCCGACTCGCTCACGGTGAGCAAGACGATTCCGCTCGCCTTCGACCAAACGGTCGACACGCAGTCGTCGGGGCGTGGCGTGCCGAACTACGTGTCGTCCATGGTGATTTCGCCGGACGGAACGCAGGGCTGGGTCACCGCCAAGAAAGACAACGTGGCGCGTGGCAAGCAGCGCGACGGTCAGGCCATGACCTTCGACAACTTCGTCCGCACCGCAGTTTGCGCCATCGATCTGCGGACCGAGACCGAGATGCTCGAGAAGCGGCAAGACATCGACAACCGCTCCACGCCCAACGCGGTCGCGTTTTCTCCAGTGGGTGACTACGGGTACGTGCTGGTGCAACCGGACAATTGGCTCGGCATTACGGACGCTTACACGGGCGGCAATCTGAGCGGTATCAAGCAAGTAGGCGCCGCACCGGACGGCCTAGTGCTGCTGCCCGACGGTCGGCTGTTCGTTAGCTCCTACCTGTCGCGCGAGGTCATTGTCTACGATTTGAGCCAGTCGATCGCTTCGATCGACCACACGGCGCCGGAGGCGCTGGCCAAGATCCGCACCGTCGACGTCGAGCCGCTGCCCACCAACGTGCTGCTCGGTAAGCAGATCTTCCACAACGCCAGCGACACCCGTATGGGGCATGCCGGCTATTGGGCGTGCTCGTCGTGTCACCTGGGCGGCATGAGCGACGGCCGGGTTTGGGATTTTTCGGATCGCGGCGAAGGGCTGCGCAACACCAAGTCGTTGCTGGGAGTGCGCGGCACCGGGCAAGGGCGCGTGCACTGGACCGGCAACATGGACGAGATCCAAGACTTCGATCGCGACATCCGCGACAGCTTTGGCGGCTCGGGCTTCATGGCCGCCTCGGACTACGACGTGCGCAAGGACGCGACGGGCACGTACGATCCGTTCAGCGCGGCGGCCGCGGGAGTGAGCCCAGAGCTGGACGCGCTTTCGGCCTATTTTGCGACCTTCGATCAGGTGCCGCGCAGCCCTTTCAGGAACCCCGATGGCAGCTTCACCAAAGACGCCCGCTTGGGGCGCGAGGTGTTCGTGCGCGCTGGTTGCCCCGCTTGTCACCTCGGCGCCGACTTCACCGACAGCACCATGGACAGCCCGATGCACGACGTCGGCACCATCTTGCCGACCTCGGGTGGACGCTTGGGCGCGCCGCTGACCGGGTTCGACACGCCCACGTTGAAGGGCCTGTGGCAATCCGCGCCGTACCTACACGATGGGCGTGCCGCGACGCTGCTCGAGGTCTTCACCACGTACACCAAAGACAACATGGGTACCGTGAGCAACCTGACCGACGTCGAGCTCGGACAGCTCGTGCGCTACCTGCTGGAGCTCGACGACGTACCCGAGACCGTAGTGCCCGACGAGCTTGCGCCGGTGAAGCCGTTGCCGATGGGCCCGCTGGGGGGCACCGCTTCAACCGGTTGTGCGCTGACGCCCCCCGCGTCATTCGCGAGCGCAGGCGCGGCAAGAGCCACGCCAGGTTGGTGGTTCGTAGGCGCTGCGTGCGCCGTGGCATTGCGGCGCCTGCGACCACGACGAAGTGTTTCGTAACGCCGTCACGCCACTTTGACAGTCAAAGTGTCAGTGTAAACGTGCTTTCTAGTAGATAGCGATTCTTACAGAGCACTTCGGACTGGCATCGGGGCCGACTGCCTTCTAACAATGAAGGTATGTTGCGCCCCCTCGGACGCCTCGCCTTTGCTTTGTGTGCATGGCAGCTGGTTGCGTGTGGTGAGCCCGCCACCGAGGCTCCGCTCGGCGGAGCTGCCGGTAGCGCGCTTCCGGCCGGCGCTTCCGGCGCGGGCATGTTGGCGCAAGGTGGCGGTGGCGCCGCCACGGGGGGAGCGAGCACCGGCGGCAGCGCTGGTCAGAGCGCGGGCGGGACTGCTAGCGGGGGCGCCATGGCGTGCACGGCCTACATGGATCAGGCCGGCTACACGTTGCCGGTCCACATCAAGAACACGTCACAGGTCACGCTGTACTTGGGGCAGCAAGATTCGAACTGCCAAATCGAGCGTCTGTTTCAGGTGGAAGACGGCGCGCGCCACGTGCTGCCAAGCTTGGATGGCTGTCACACCTCGTGTCAGCAGCTGATGCAAACGGGTCCGGTGGCTTGTCCGCTGGCCTGCGCGGCGCCTTCGACCATCACGCTCGGGCCAGGACAGACCGTGGACGTGCCGTGGGACGGGCGCTTTGCGGTGCCGCAGACTCTGCCCGCGCAGTGCATGCCGCCGGCCGCGACCAGCCCCGCCAGCTGCGTCCAAGCGCAGCAGATTGAGGCTGCGCTGTTCACGTTCTCGGCGCAAGCCGGCACGCAGCGCCAGTGCTTGACCGGAACCTGCAACTGCGTCCCGAACGCAAACGGCACGTGCACCAGCGCTTCCAGCACCATCAGCGGGACCATCATCACGACCGAATACTTGGTCAAGCTGGAACCGGGCGAGACGAGCACGACCGGCGCGCCGCCGTACATTGCGCTCGAGTTCAAAGACGTCGGAAAGTAGCCGTTACTTTTTGGTGCAGCTGGGGCCTTGCGCGAAGCCGTCAGCGGGGGCTTGTTTGAGGCGTTGTTCGGTCGCGGGGCTGTAGCGACCGTCCTCGGGGATCTTGTCTTTGGGGTTGTTCTTGTTCCAAAGCTTCTGGAACGCGAGCACGTCCGTGGACGTGCGACCCGCCGCGCTACCGCCCTTGTAGTCGAAGTGCACGCGATCCGAGGCGCCCAGCCACTTGAACTTTTGCGCCTCGAGCGGGCCGCGCCACGCAGCGGCCTCGGCGATGTCGAGCGCAATGCCGATCTCGTGGTTGCTCTCACCCGGCGGCGTCGCCAAAGGCACGCCGCAGCGCTTGGTCGCCGACCATCGCCACACCAAGTACTGCTGTGCCACCGTGCGCAGCGCGCTGTTCACGGTCATCTTGATTTTGGGGTTGGCGTCCAGCGCTTTGACCAGCTGATTCTTCGCTTCCAGCTCGAGATACGGGAATACTTGCGATTGAATCACCAGGTTGGGGCGGCTGGGCAGCGGCACGAAAGCGTTCGGGCGGATGCAGCGCGCCTGCGCGATGATCTGGCGGCTCAAGCCGTCGACGCTGGCGGTCGTGCAG
This sequence comes from Polyangiaceae bacterium, assembly GCA_036261775.1. GTDB lineage: Bacteria > Myxococcota_A > Polyangia > Polyangiales > Polyangiaceae > PMG-095. The sequence goes on from DATAKF010000441.1 coordinate 28,705, forward strand.
CTCTCGACGGCCGCGTGCTGCACGGTGTCGTAGCGCTTGGGGGCGGCGGGTTTCGACGGATGAGGCTCGCCATCGTCGCTTTCGTAGTCCATGGCGGCACCCGAGTCGTCGCCGGGCTCGTCGCTGCCCGCGCTGCCGTTGCTAGGCGCGCTGAGCGGTGTGGCCGACGCAGGCCCCGCGATGCTCGGCGCCGGCACGCTCGCTGTCGGCGGCGCTGCGGCGCTTCGCTTGGCGTCGCTCTTGAGCATGAACACGATGTCCACGGCGATCACGCCGCAGAGCAGCACGCAGCCGACGCCCAGCGCGAGCGAGCGGTTCTGCTGCAGCCACGAGTAAGACGGGCGCCCGCCCAGCGCGCGCCCGCCCGCCTCGAGCTCTTGCTCCGGCGTGGGTTCCGAGCTGGGCGTGTCATCCGCCATGGCCGGCCCCGGTACCGCGATCCGCTCCGCTGGGCAAGCCGCTTGCCTAGCCGACGGCGCCCGCGTAGCCGAGCGAGCGAGCGAGCCACAGCGCGAAGACCAGGAAAAATACGCTCGCCGTGACCGCGAATAGCCAGCGGTGGCTACGCCAAAGCGAGACGGCTGCTGTGCCTCTCAGCACGCCTTCGAGCCCGGCGCCGAGCACCAACCAGCTGCACGCGACCGCCGGTAGCGTCAGCGGCTGCAGCGTGAACGACTCCGCGAATTGTCCGTGCAAGAGCAGCCCCAGCGCGCGGCTCATGCCGCAGGTGGGGCAGGCGTGGTGAAACAGCTGCTGCATCGGGCACGCGAGCCAGTCGCCGGCAGTGAGCCGTAACACGGCGGCTGCGGCGACGCCCAAGCTGAGCCAACGCAGGTGCGGCTGCGCGCGCAGGCCGAGCGGCGTGTCAGGGGCGAAGGGGGCGACCTTGGGCATCACGGTGGTGGCCGGTCAGCAGCATGATGCCGTCGATGGTCGGCCACAGCATGACCGCAAGCGACGCGCCGCAGGTGAAGAAGGACCCCCCTACGCCCACCAACCACACCGCGCCTAGCTGGAGCAGCGCAGTGGAGGTGTCGCCGATGTAGAAGCGTCCCACGGCCAAGCCGCCGAAGAAGATCTGCAGCAGGCCGGCGATCAACTTCGACTTGTCGGAGTACGGCTCACCGGACACCGGATCGATGCCGAACGGCGCGTCGGGGCGTGCGCCGCTGCCCGGATGCGGCCAGGTGGCGAGGCCGACCGGTGGCGGCGCGAATCCGCCGGGACCGGGCGGGCCGTAGCCGGGCGGGCCGTAGCCGGGCGTCGGCGCCCCATAGCCGGGTGGTGCACCGTACTGGCCTGGGGGTGGTGCGCCTGGACCGTACGAGCCGGGCGGCGGTGCGCCATATTGTCCGGACGCCGGCCCGTAGCCGGGCGGCGCGCCGTAGCCAGGTGGCGAGGCTCCGTACTGCCCTGGTGGCGGCGTGCCGTAGCCGGGCGGCGCGCCGTAGCCGGGGGGAGCCATGGCAGGAACGAGCTGTGTGCCAGGCGGTCCGCCGGATCTCGCGAGCAAGGCGATGCGGGTGCTGCCTACTTGTACCGGCTGCTCGGGCATCATCGTGAACGCGCCGCTGACGCGCTGCCCGTTGGCCAGCGTACCGTTGCTCGAGCCCAGGTCTTCGATGGTGACGCGCGCTGGTTCGACGCTGATGCGCGCGTGCCGCGTCGAAATGCCGGGGTCGTCGATCACCAGCGCGCCGATGCTGCGGCCGAGCTCGTGCTGACCGAGCCCCAAGGTGCGATCCTCGGTGCGCCCGTCGGCGTGCCAAATTCTGAAGGAAGCCGTGCTCATTCACCCTCTAACCCTCACGACTAGCGCAAGAGCGAGGGCGACGCGACGGCCGTGTTTCAGCCGCGACGCCGACGTCGGGAAAGCGCGAGCATTCCGGCTAGCAGGAGCGCCGCGCTGCTCCCGGCCGTCGTGCCGCCCGGCACGCTGCAGTTGCACGACTTCTGATCGGTGGTCACCGGCTTGGGGGTGACGCTCGTGCCCTTGCCGCCGGAGCTGCTGCTGCCGCCGAACGTGATCGTGCCGCCGATGCTCGGGTCGAAAGTGCCGCCAACGCCCGTGGTGCCACCCGTGCCGACGGGTCCGTTCGGGTCGGCCACGCACTCACCGCCGGAGCACAGCTGACCCTGGGGACACGTGGCGCCGTCGCAGTCGTCGACGCATTCACCACCGGAGCAGTGAGTACCGGTCGTGCACGTCTTGCCTTCGCAGCCGCTGTCGAGGCACAGCTTCACCCCGGGCGTGGCCGGCGCGCCTGCGCAGACCTCGCCGTCGGCGCAAGCCGAGCAGTCGCAGCTGGTGCAAATGCCGTCCACGCAGGCAAAGCCGTCGTCGCACTCGATGCCGACGCACGGGTCTACGCAGCCACCGTTGCGACACGCGCGTCCATGCGGGCAGACGATACCGGTGCAGCTGTCCACGCAGTCGCCAGCCGCACACACCTTGCCTTCGGGGCACTCGACGTCTTTGCAGGCAGGGTCGACGCACACGCCGCCAGTGCTGCACACGCTGTCGGCTGGGCAACGGAACTCTCCGGTGCCGCACTTGGGTACGCACACGCCGCGGTTGCACACTTGACTCTCGGGACAGATGGCGTCCCCATCGTCAACCGCGCCGTTGCAGTCGTCGTCGAGCGCGTTGCAGGTCTCGTCGGTGGCAGCCAGCGTCTGCACGCAGGTGATGACGCTCTTCTTGCACTGCAGCACGCCGGCCGCGCACACGCCCATGTTGCCGGTTTCACAGGGTTGCCCACCACCACCGCACTGCACGCCCGAGACCGAGAACAAGAAGTCGTCGAAGTCGTTGTCGATGGCGGTGTTGGGCGGCAAGTCCTCCCAACCGAAGTAGAAGGTGTTCTTCTTGGCGACGCTCTCCCAGGTGAGCACGTTGTAAAACGTCTGCGCTGCCGAGCTGCCCACGTTCAGCGCGTGCTGGGTGAAGAACTGAAACTTGGCGTCGCCCGTCACGGCGTGCGTGGTCGGGTTGATCGAGATGGCGCCGTCGGTCGACACCAAAAAGAAGCCGATTTGGCCGCCCTTGTAGCGGCCGGCCGCAGCCTCGACGCCCAGGTCGAGCACCACGGCCTTGCCCGCTAGCTGCGCGCTGGTTTGAAAGCCGTTGGCGTAGAACATGCCGTATAGCTCGGCCTGCGTCGGCTTCAGGAACTTGGTCGCGTCCGTGGGGTCGGTCTTGACGTTGTACCAGCCGAACACGCCGGCGATGGCGCCGCCCTTGACCAACGGCGTGAAGGTGAGTTGGCAGGTGGGCTGGAAGGTCTCGGGCGCTACCAGCGCGTCGACCTTGGCATCGATCAACGCCGGGTCGCCCTCTTGCTCGTCGAGACAGAACTCGACGTTCTTGTCGGTGCACGACGTCACGCCCGCGTCGATGATTGGGATCTGCACGCCACCGGGTGTGGGTTGGAGCACCGCGGAGGCCGAAGGAGCCAACGAAAGTGCCGCGGTGAGGAAGCCCCAGAAAGCGTGTTTGAGACCCGACATGCGCGACTAGTTTGCGCTGCCGTCTGACGCAAGACCGTTGAAATCGTGGTCAAATATCTATAGTTACCGCGATTTTCGTGAGTACAGCTTCGCGAGCGTCAGCTCTGCGTTTCTGGGTCCCAACCGGTGACGAGACCTTCTTCGAGCGCATCCAGGCGCTGCATGGCGGAGGCGTCGAGCTCGAAGTCGAACAGCGCTGCGTTCTCTGCAATGCGCGCGGGCTGCACGGACTTGGGCAAGACCACGAAGCCTTTTTGGATGCCCCAGCGCAGCAAGACTTGCGCTGGCGAGCGCGCCGCTGCCTGCGCCAGCTCGACCACGACCGGGTGATTCAGCCGTTGGCCGCGGGTCAACGGGCTGTATGCCTCGAGGGTGATGCCCAGCTCGCGGCACAGGGCGACTGTCGGCGCTCGCTGCAAAAATGGCGTCAGCTCGATTTGATTGACTGCCGGCAGAATCTTGGCGCTCTTGGTCAGCTCTCGCAGATGTGGCACCAAGAAGTTGCTGACCCCGATGGCGCGCACGCGGCCATCTGCTGCCAGCCGTTCCAGCGCTCGCCACGACTCGAGCCTCAGCCCAGCGACGGGCCAATGCACCAGGTACAGATCCAGGTAATCGAGCTTCAGGCGCTTGAGGCTCGTATCGAAGGCGGCTAGCGCCTTGTCGTAGCCGTGGTCCTGATTCCACAGCTTGCTGGTCACGAAGACTTGCTCACGCGGCACGCCCGCTTCGGCGATGGCCGCGCCGACCTGCGCCTCGTTGCCGTACACCGCGGCGGTGTCGATGTGGCGGTAACCGGCCGCCAGCGCGGCCACGACCGCCCGCTTGGTGCCGCCGCCGGCTTGCCAGACGCCAAGCCCCACTTGGGGAATGCTGACGCCGTTGTTCAGCTGCAAATACCTGCTCGAAATGCTGTCCGACATCGCGAAAGCTCCGGCCGGTACCCTACAACAAGGCCGCACGCAACCGCGCGGATTCGTGGCCGAAGGATGGCATACTGCCGCCAATGCCCCGGTCCCACGCCTACCCGCCAGACTTGGCGCACTACGTGGAAGCCAACTGGCCTCTTGCCCCCGGTCTCGAGGTCGGCGCTGCGCGCCGGCCTTCGCGTGAGCTGCTCGAAGAAGCGCTAGGCGTCGCTTTTCAAGCCTCGCTCACCGTCGAAGAAGCGCGGCCGACGCGCTTTCGACTCTTGCTCACCGCGCCCACGAACTTGCCCGAATCCGGAACGCCCAATCAGGGCGTGCTGCGGTTGATGTTCGCCGAGTCGCGCACCTTGAACGCCGATGAGCTGCGGCGTTTGGCCCCCGCCGTGCCGTTCGAGACGGCGCTGATTGGCGCGCACCCCGAGCACGGCAAACTGCGCATCTGGGGCGTCGCGCACTCCGGCCCGGCCTGGCTCGCGCCCACTTGGGGCGGTCGCGACGTCGTGCCGAATTGGACCTACGATCCGATCATTCACGTCACGGCGCCGGGTCACATCGCGGTGCGCTGCGCCGGCCACCTGGTGGGAGCCATCGAGCGGGGCTTGGTCGTGGACGCGACGCTCGACGTGTTCGAGTCACGCTGGCTACGCGCCATGTTCGAGCGCGAACGCGAGGATATTCGGGCTGAGCACGCTGCGGAGCAAGCCCAAGCGGCCGTACCCACCGAGGTCGAGCACTCACTGGTTGGCAAGGTGGGCCAGCAAATGCTGCGTCGAGCCATTCAGCTGGCTCGCGGCGCGAACCACGGCGGGCTCGTCTTGGTCGCGAGCGACGGTCCTGACGGCGCGCCACAGCTGAGCGGCCTGCGCCTCAAATACACCTTCGGGCGAGACGAGCCGCCACGTCGTTACCGCACGCTGCTCTTGAACATCCTCCGGGCGGTGGCCGAGACCAGCACCAAGCCCTCCGTCGGCTGGACGGATTTCGCTTCCAACGAGAACCCGCATTTTGCTGCGCTCGAGCAACAGGTGTTCGAGCTCAGCCGCGTGCTGGCGAACCTGACCAGCATCGACGGCGCGCTCGTGCTGGACAAGCGCTTTAGCGTCTTGGGTTTCGGCGCCGAAGTATCGGCGGAGCTTCCCACGCCTCAGCAGGTGTATCGGGCACTGGACGCCGAGGGGGACGAGCGAGAGCCAGAGCCGATCGAGAACGTTGGCACGCGCCACCGCGCTGCCTACCGCTTCGTGAACGACCATCCCGGAGGTCTTGCCGTCGTCATCTCGCAAGATGGCGCGGTCAGCTTCGTCGCCAACCGCGCAGGCCAAGTGGTCTTCTGGCAGCAGTCGGTCAGTCCGTAGCAAACGCCTCAAAAATCCAGGGTGCCGGCGAAGCCCGCGCTGATCAGCCCGCCCGAGCGCGCGCTCATCGGTTGCGGTGTCCGGTACGATGACCCGCGCACGTAGGCGTACGTGCTCGGCACGGCGCCGCTGAAGCGGGGCAGCGCCAGGCGAGCCTCCACGGCGACGCCGCTCTTCACGACGGGTTGGCAGGTCAGGCCACTGCAGTCCAGCTCGAAGTCACGCTCGGCGCTCCCGATGGTCAACAGTTGGAAGCTCGGCGTGTGTAGCCACAACGACTCCGCGCGGAACAAGCGGAGCGGGCCGTTGGCGTAGTTGCCCTCTTCGCTGCCGCTGAACGAGAAGCGCAGCGGCGCGACCGGCCAGGTCAGACGGAGTGAAGGCACCTGCGGCAGCTCGAGGTAGTGTGAGACGCTGGGCTTTTCGGCGGCGCTCGTGCCGGCGGCCGCCGGCTCTTCGGCGTGCGCCGCGCGGGCGAAGCCGAGGCAGAGCAAAACTCCGAGCGCTCCCGATCGCCGAGCAGGCCGTCCCATGGAGGAAAGGGTAGCAGCCCACGAGCGGCTAGCCAGGGCCGAGCTGGGCGCCCTTCGTGGAGCGGGCCTGCCGCTGGGGGCGCGGCTTTGTACCCTAGTCAGCGCAGCTGACTTCGAGCTCTTCTGCCGACCACCAGCTGAGGGAAGAGGCCGTTTGCTTGATCAGCAGGTAGCGCCCGGTGGCCAGAGCCGGTAGCAAAATCGCCGTCGAAACGCCGCTCTTGCCGCTGCCGGTGCTGCGCACGGTTCCGTTCAGATCTTTGGCGGTGTTCGAGACGATGACCGAGTAGGTCCGCGGGTAGTCGTTGGTGTCGCCGCCCTGCTGCAGGTTGACGTGATTGATGGTGACGGCAGCGCCGAAGTCCAGCTGCAGCCACTCGTCGCCGCTCTGCGCCTTGCCGGTCGACCAGCGCGTGACCTTGCCGTCGAGCAGGTTGGCCGGCACGTCGCCGCTCGTTGGGTGCGAGGCGCTGGCGATCCAACTGGAGCGCGCCGTAAGCGGGTGATCGGCGCACGCGGGAATGCTGGGGCCGCCGCCACCGCCGCTGGCTCCTGCGGTCGTGGGCGCGCCGCCGCTGCCGCCAGCGCCACCCTTCCCGCCGGAGCCACTCGAGCCACTCGAGCCACTCGAGCCACTCGAGCCACCGGAGCCGCTCGCGCCGCCGCCGGACGCTTCACCGCCGTCTGCCGAGCCGTCGCCGCCGCTGGCCGGCATGTCGCCGCCGTTGCCACTGCCGGCACGGGTTTCGGCCTCGGTACCGCCGGCTGGCGCGCTACCAGCTTGCGCGGCGCTGGTGCCGCCGGTCTTGCCGGTGTTGGTGTCACCCCCTTTGCCGGAAGCGGCGTTGGCGCCACCAGGGCTGTTGTCGATAGGAACGGTGCCGCCCAGGCCCAAGCCGAGCGACTCGTCGTTGTAGACGGCGCAAGCAGACGGCCAAAACACGGCAACGGTGAAGGTGAGGGCGAGTGACGGACGACCGACTCTCATCGCGTGCGAACGTAGTCGCGTTCATCGAGAGCGGCCGTTCGAAACTTGAGAAAGGCATGCTCACTTTTGCCCGCAATCACCACTGAGTGTTGCGAACGTTCGCGCTTGATTGAAGCTCGAAGCAGGCTGCGTCCATGGTGGGTTCGAGAACCTAGAGGCGGCCCCGAGGGGCCGCTGGATTCAGCGTGTTCAAGCGGCTATCGTTCCGCGTGTGTACGTCTCCTCGCTTTCCGGTAACGAGATTTATTGCCTTCAACTCAAGGGCTTCATGCCGGCGGAGCTCGTCGTCGGCAACAGCGTACGCAGCTTGGGTCTCGCTGGGGCGATCGGCTCGAGCCTGCGCACCTTGGCCGGTGGCGAGGTCGAGAACATCACCGCACTGATCTCCGAAGGCCGGCACGCAGCCATCGGGCGTCTGGTCGAGGAAGCACGGCGTCACGGCGCGCACGGCGTCACCGGGGTCACGACCGAGCTGTCGACGCTGGCCGGCTACACCGAGTTCCTGTCGCAGGGCACCGGCGTCGTGGCGGGCGCCCCCACCAACTTCTTCACCACGTCTGCGTCCGGCACCGAGCTGTACTGTCACTTGGACGCGGGCTACGCCCCGATCAGCTTCGTGATGGGCAACGTCGCCTACGCGCTCGGTATCGGGCGCGGCATCACCGGTGGTCTCTCCACCTTGGCCCGCGGCGAGGTGCGGCAATACTCGGAGATGTACAACCGCATCCGCCACTTGGCGCTGTTCCGTTTGCGCCGCGAAGCTGCGGCCGTCGGCGCCAACGCGGTGGTCGACGTGCGCATCGATTTGAGGCCGTTCGGCACTGGGGTGGTCGAGCTACTCATGACCGGTACGGCGTCGCGTCACCCGGCCCTGGCCGCGGATAGTCGCGATCCCACACAAGTTACGACCAGCGAGTTGACGGGCGCGGAGATCTTCAGTCTTGCTCAAATGGGCTACGCGCCAGTGCAGCTGGTGATGGCGACCAGCGTGTACTCGCTCGGCCTGGCTGGCGGTATCGGCGCAAGCTTTGCCGCGTTGGCGAAGGGTGAGCTGCGCGAGCTGACCGAGCTGATCTACGGCGCGCGCGAAAACTGCCTGGCGCTGTTGCGGCAGGAGGCGCAGTCGCTCGGGGCGGAGCGCGTGATCGGCAATCGGCTGCAGATCCGCGAGCTGTCGCCGGGGCTGCTCGAGGTCGTCGCCGTTGGAACTGCCGTGCGGCGCATGCACGGCATCACGCCCCACAGCGCGACCCTGCCGATTCAGGCGGTGGTGCGCGATGACGACTCGCTCACCATGCGCGGTGGTGGCAGCGCCGGCTTTGCGGCGAGCCTGGCTTTCGGAGCCGGCATCGAGAAGGGCCTGCAACGACGCATGAATCCAGCTGGCTGCGTCGTCGCCGCTTTCATCCTCGCCCTCGTGCTGGTCGGCGTCCTGATCGCCGTGGCAGCGGCGGTGGCTCGACCTTGAGCCCTCAATAGAAGAGGGGCTTTTAGTGACGCCTAAGCAACCGGGGGGGGGATGGCCACCTAGGCGTCGGGTCAAACCCTAGCACGCAGCGCGGGATCGACCTCCTGCTCCTTCGTTTCAGTTCTCGGCGGGTAAGTTCGCTCGGCTCCGGCCGCCTGGACAGATCGGCGGCGCCGGGTTAGGTTATCAAACTACCTACCCGCTGGGGATATTGTAGAACCATGCTGACAGCCCTTTTCGGCGGTGTTTTGATAGGCCTGAGCGCTTCCCTCGTTCATTCCGGAGCGCGCCAGATCGCGGGCGTCAGCGGCATCTTGGGAGGGCTGCTGCGTGGACCGACGCGCCCGCTGAGCTTCGGGCTCTGGTTCATCATGGGCCTCGTGCTCGGTGGGCTGCTGATCGCGCGCTTTGCGCCGGTGCTCGCAGGCGCGAGCGCGCTGGGGCCGCGCCCGCTCTGGCTCTTGGTCGCTTCGGGTTTGCTGGTCGGGTTCGGTACGCGCCTGGGCAGTGGCTGCACCTCGGGTCACGGCGTGTGCGGCATCAGCCGGGGCTCGTTGCGTTCGGTAGTGGCAACGTGCGTGTTCATGGCGGCGGCCGCGCTGGTCGTGCTGTTCACGAGGCACGTGTTGACCGGTTGGAGCGCAGGCTGATGGCGACGTGGCGTTCAGCCGCCGTTGGGCTGGTGAGCGGTTTGATCTTTGCCGCTGGGCTGGTGCTGTCGGGCATGACGGATCCCGCGCGCGTGCTGGCGTTCCTCGACTTTGCGGGTGATTGGGATCCGCGCTTGGCGCTGGTGATGGCGGGCGCCATCGGCGTGCATTTCGGCTGGCTCTGGCTGTCGGCGCGCCGGCAACCGGCCGAGGCTCAGCCTTTCTCGATCGCGCCGCGCGCACCGGTGACGCGCTCGCTGGTGCTCGGAGCCGTCGTGTTCGGCGCCGGCTGGGGCTTGGCCGGCTACTGCCCGGGGCCCGCGGTGGTGGCGCTCGGGCTGGGCGCTCGCGAAGGCAGCGTGTTCTTTGCTGCCATGTTGGGCGGCATGCTGATTTTTCAGCTGTTCGAGGCGCGCCAGCGCGCCAGGGCCGACGAACGAGCGAGCGACGCGGCTATGCTGCCGCGATGACGACGAACGGGCGTGTCGCGCTGGTCACGGGCGCCGGATCTGGCATCGGACGGGCGGCGGCGTTGGAGATGCTGAAAGAGGGTTACCGCGTCGTGCTGGCCATCATGGCCACCAAGATGCCGTACGTCGGTCGCGGCTAGTGTCCTGCCGAAGACACTTCTACGGACTCGGCACACTAGACCCGGCGCTTCAGTACAAACAGCCGCGCCCGCCGCACACGTCGTTCTCGCAGTTGCCACTCAGGCACTGTGAGGCGCTCGTGCACGCTGCGCCGTCGGCCAAGAACGGCTGGCACTGGCCCGGATCGGCCGCGGTGGTCCCGGCCGCCTTGGCGCAGTACAGGCCGGCGTCGCAGCCGCGCTGTAGGTCGCTGCTGAAGCAGTCGGAGCCTTCGGTTCCGTCGCCCGAGCCGTGGCACGTGCCGTCGGCGCCGCAGCGCAAGCCCTGCAGCGGGCCACAGTAGGTGAACGCCTCTTCGTCGCAGGCCTGTCCGGCGACTTTGCGCACGGTGACCCTCTGGCACAGGTGCGAACCCGTGTCACACAAGCCATCTTCGCACACGTCGTCGCCGTCGAGGCAGGGCATGTCGAGCGGAATCGGTAGCGCGCATTCGCCCAACGCGTCGGCGACCGGATCGCCGCCGCTCAGCGTCGCGCACCACAGGCCGTCTTGGCACAAAACTAGCGAATCTGCGCCTGCCAGGTTGCGCGTGCAGGGCTCACCCTTGGCCGCGGGCTTGGCCTTTTCCAGCCTCCGACAAGTACCGGCGACGCCGCTTTCATGCTCGCAGAACACGAACCCGGTCGTGAACGCGCACTCCATGTCGAACTCACAGGCCGCGCCTGCAGGCTTGCGCGGCGCGCAGGTGCCGGGACATGCGCCGCCGAGCGAGCAATAGGCGTCGCCCGCGCAGTCTTCGCTGCGATGACACGCCTCACCGGTCTTGGCGTTGCCGTCGAAGGCTTCACGACACGAGCCGTCGCTCATCGAGTTGAGGCCGTTGCAGACCGAGAGCTCCGCCAGGCAGGCTTGGCCCTGCTCGGGCACGTAGTGGAGGTTGCCGGCTGCTACCTCGGCGCGCAGATCGCGCATCGTGCGGCTGGTGGCGTTGACGCGCCCCAGCAGCTCTTCGCAGGCCGCGGCGGTTTCGATCACGATCCGTTCGCCCAAGAAGTCGTCGTCGGCTTCGAGGCAGCGAAACAGACGCCCGCAGAAGCCTTGACCCTGCTGCTCCAAGAAGGTGTCCAAGTCGGTGGCGTCGTTGCCGGTGCCGCTGCCCGCCGTACTGGTTTTGCCGCCGCCGCCCTGGCTCGTGCTCCCGCCTTGGCTCGACTTGCCGCCGGAGCTAGTGCCGGCAAAGTTGTCAGGGGTCGCCGGGTGCGCGTTTTTCTCGGTGTCGCCGCAGCCCAGCGGTGTCAGCGCGAAGCCCCACGCAGCCAACGAAGACCAATAGACCCAGCCCGGCTGTTTCATCCCAATCCCAGGATAGCGCCGGTGTTGGCTCGGCGCTCACCTGAAAAGGCTACGCAGGACGGAGATGAGCCAGGCGACGTTGAAGATATCGGAAATAGTCTTTCGCTTGTCGATGTGCGGAGCGCGCAGCCGGGCCACCGGATAGAGCCCAAAGATGTTGCGCAGCCGCTGAGCGACGCCGGCGTCGACGTCACCACCGAAGCTGAGGCGCGCGCCGTCTTCGGCTTTGTGCGCCTTCACTTCGCCGTTCTTTACGCCTCGGACGGCGCTGCCAAAGTCGTTCAAAAGCCCGGTCGGCACGTAGCCGCGCGTTACCGTTTGCTTGCCGTCTTTGATCTGGATGCAAAACAGCTCCTGGGCGCGCAGCCAAAACAGGTAGCCGACCAGCAGCAGACCGCCAAAGACCACCGGAATCCACATCGCGCGTCAGGCCTTGACCGAGACTTCGCTGCGGGCGGTGTATAGGTCCCAGAATTTTTGCGCGACCGTGGCGCCGGCCAGCGTGCCGTGCCCGCTGTCGAAGGCGCTGCCAATCACGGTGCCGGTGACGATGACCTCGCCCACGTAGATGTCGTCGGCCTTCAGCTTGGCTGCCAGCAGGCCCACGAGCTTGTGCTTGGCAGCGTTGCCCATCGCCAGGCCCATCAAATTGCGCTTGGCTGCGGCCTCGTCGATCTTGGCGTCGTCGAACAGCAAACCGCCGTTGGTCACCAAGACCGCGCCCTTGGCCTGCTTCAAATCAGCGAGCGACTCTTGCACTGCGGTCACCAGCCCCGTGACCGCGACGTCGAACACGTTTTGCAACCCGGGCACGTCGGCGCTCAGCACGTCTCCAGCGCTCGCGGAGTAGGCGTTCCAGTGCAGCACGCCGATCGGTCCGAGCTTTTGGCGAACTTGGCCGACGAGCGCTTTGACCGCCACCGGCGAGCCCAGATCTGCCTGGAACGGCGCGGCCTTGATGCCCTTGGCCTCGAGCGCCGTGACGCCTGCCGCCAAGCGCTCGGCGTTTCTGCCTACCAGCGCCACCGCGAAGCCCTGCGAGCCGAACTTTTCCGCTACCGAAGTCGCAATACCAGGACCAAACCCGCCCACGATGATGGTTTTTGACATGCCGCCCTCATGCCTAGCGTCGCTCGCCGACGATCGCAATCGTCCGGCGCCCCGCCCGCGGAGTTGCTAGCGCGAATGGGCTTTCAAGGCGCGCGAAAGCGACTTCAAGCGCAGAGCGCCGGAACGCGGCTGCGCTTGAAAATCCCTGTCAGCTGACTAGCGGTGCTCGTTCGCCTGCTAGCTCGCGCGGCGGCGACGGACCAGCGCGTACATCAGGCCGAGCGCAGCAACTAGCGACGCTCCACCGCTCGAATGCTTGGCGATGCCGCAGCCGCTGTCGTCTTCGCCGTTGATGGGCGTGACGGTCGTGCCGGTCGTGCCCGCGGTCGGGGTCGTGCCGGTGCCTGCAGTGCTGGTGGTGCCAGCCGTGCTCGTCGTGCCCGCGCAGAGCGAGCACCCAAGTTGTCCGCCGCTGCCGGCGCCGGCCGTGCCCGTACCCGCGCTCGCGCCGCCCGAGCCGGTACCCGCGCTCGCGCCGCCCGTACCGGTGCCACCCGCGCCCGCCGCGCCGCCCGAGCCTGTACCGCCCGTGCCGCCCGCTGGCGTGCCCTCAATCTTGATGTCGGCGCACTGGTAGTAATATTCGTTGTCGTTGTTGTCGCCGAGCTTGTCGTACATGAACTGAATCAACTGCAACGTGCAGTTCTGACAGGTCATGTTCGGAATCGTGATCGACAGCGTGCACTCGTGATTGGCGCCCGCGTAGCAGTCGGCTTCTTTGTCGGTCCGAACGCCGAGCACCGTAGCGCTGAGCGGAAACTGGGCCTTAGGATCGTCGGTGGCTGCCACGACCTTGTCCATGTTTGCGATCGGGAAGGGGAAGTTGTCGTCGCCGTCGGGATCGAACGCCACCGCGAAGTAGCCCGGGTGGTTGATGTATTCCTTCATCTTGATCTCGACCTTTTGCCCGGGCGTGAAGGTCGTGACCTTATCGGTCGTGCGCTTGTTCGTCGTCTGACCACACGGCTTGGTCTTCAGCTGGTTGCCGCCAGCTTCTCCTCCCAGGCGCGGCGTGGGGCTGATCATGTCCACATGGGCGTGGGCGGTAGCGGCGCCCAGCAGGGGCGTGAGACCAAGGGTAACGGCCAAAAGCGCGTAAGAAGCTCGCATCACAAATCTCCTGCGCCGACCCGCGGCGCCCACGAAGCCTGACATGTTCAGATTGGGGCAGGCAGCCCAAATGCTTCACGGCACCCACGGTTAGTGCCTGCAGAAGGCCTTCTCCGTTGAACGAAGGAACTGCCAAATCGTACGGGTTTCCAGGAAATCTGCGGCGCTGCTGCTCTCGAGCTGCCAGATGGGGGCCCTAAGCTGTAGGATGTACCCATGCACTCGGTGGGGCCGCCGCCCAAAGATCCGTTGACCGAGCCTGGCCCGTGGAACTCGGTCGCGGTTGGCTACGACGAGGTCGTGTTCGGCCAGGTCCCCGAGCTGACCGAAGCCGCCATCGAGCTCCTGTCATGTGACAAGGAGGACACCGTGCTCGACGTGGCCACCGGCCCGGGCACGCTGGCGGTTCGGCTCGCCCCGCGCGTCCACCGTGTCGTAGCGATCGATTTTGCCGAGGTCATGCTGGAGCGGCTGCGCCTGCACGTGATGCAAAAGCACCTGCACAACCTGGAAGTACGGCTGATGGACGGCCAAGAGCTGCTGTTCAGCGACGGCTCCTTCGACTGCGCGATCTCGATGTTCGGCGTGTTCCTGTTCGACGATCGCAAACGCGCCCTGCGAGAGCTGTTTCGCGTCGTGGTGCCCGGGGGGCGAGTGCTGATCAGCAGCTGGGCTACCCTCGAACAGAACACCCTGTTCAGCGCCGGCATGCAGGCCGTACGTGCCGTGCTTCCGGAGCTGCCGCGCCCGTCGGGCCCGCTGCCCACCCAAGTTCCCGAAAAGTGCGTGGCCGAGCTGGACGCCGTGGGCTTCGAGCACGCGCGGACGCAGCTGTTCAAGAGCAGCGTCAAGTTCGCGTCGGTCGACGAGTACTGGCGCGGCTTCGAGCGCGCGGCCGCGCCGCTCTCGCTGCTGAAGCAGAAGCTCGGCGAGGTCGAGTACGCGGGCGTCTGTGCGCGTGTGTTGGCGGAGCTGCGCGCGCGCTTGGGCGAAGGCGAAGTCAGCTTGGATTGCGCGGCGCTGCTCACGCTGGGTGAAGTGCCGCGCTCGGCCGCCTAGAGGCGGCTCGGCCGCTTAGGGCCGCAGCGAAGAGCTGGGGGCGCGATCGAGCACGCTGCGTACCTTGCCGGCGAGCAGCTCGGACGTGAACGGCTTTTGCAGGAACGAGACGCCCTGCGGCAAGCCGCCCTGCGCCTCGACGCTGCCATCGGTGTAGCCGGAGATGTACAACACCTTGAGGTCGGGGCGCTTGACCAAGGCTTGCTGGGCTAGCTGTCCGCCGCTCAGCTTCGGCATCACCACGTCCGTAATCAAGAGCCCGATGGGGCTCGGGTGCTCGTCGCACAGGCGTACGGCGTCCGTGGCAGAGTCGGCCACCAGCACGGTGTAGCCGTGGCGCTCGAGGATGCGCCGCGCGACCTCGCGCACGGCCTGCTCGTCTTCCACCAGCAGGATGGTTTCGGTGCCCATGAGGTCCCCGACCGGCGGCTCGGCGGCGATCGGATCGAGCTCGGCGTCGACCTGAGGCAGGTACACCTTGAAGGTGCTGCCGTGGCCCGGCTCGCTGTACACCCACACGCCGCCGCCGCTCTGCTGGGCGATGCCAAACACCGTGGACAGCCCGAGCCCGGTGCCCTTGCCGTGCTCTTTGGTGCTGAAAAACGGCTCGAAGATGCGGGCGCGCGTCACCGGATCCATTCCCACGCCGGTGTCGGTCACCGCGAGGCGCACGTAGGGGCCGGGCTTGCAGGCCAAGTGCTGCTGCGCGAAGGCTTCGTCTGCAATGACGTTGGTCGTCTCGATCGTCACGCAGCCGCCCTCGGGCATCGCGTCGCGAGCGTTGACGACCAAGTTCACGATCACTTGCTCGATGTTTCCGCGATCGGCGCGCACACGGCCCAGCTTGGGTCCCGGTAAGAGCTTGAGCTCGACCTGCTTGCCCAGCAGCCGCTCGAGCATGCGGTCCATGTTGGCGAGCACCTCGTTCAAGTCCAGGACCTTGGGCTCCAGCACCTGCTGGCGGCTAAACAGTAGCAATTGCCGAGTCAGCGCCGCCGCGCGCTGGCCAGCGTTGTGGATCTCGAGCATGTCCTGACGGCGCGGGTCATCGGAAGGAAAGGTGCCGAGCAGGTCTTCGGCGTAACCCAAAATGACCGAGAGCACGTTGTTGAAGTCGTGGGCCACGCCGCCCGCGAGCCTGCCCACGGCTTCCAGCTTTTGGGCTTGGCGCAGCTGCTCGGCCAACGAATCTCGCCGGTTCTCGGCGCGCCGACGCTCGGTTTGATCGACCGACATCACGACCAGGCCTTCGGGCACGGGTTGAATGTTGAGCTCGAAGTAGCCTTGCTCGCCATCGGCGTGCACGAACTCTTCTTCGACGCGCTGCGGCTGTTGTTCGCTGAGCGCGCGCTGGAGCGCCTGGTGGATCGGGCTGCCTTCGAAGCCGGGGTACAGCTCGAGCGGCGTATGGTCGAGCAACTGCTCGCGCGTCAAATGCGTGTGCTCTGCGCCGGCGCGGTTCACGTAGACGTAGCGCAGCTCAGGATCCATGATCGTGTAGCCTTCGCGCATGTTGTCGAGCGTGCGCTGTAGCCGGGCCGCGTTGTCGTCTCGCTCGGCCTGGGCGCGCTGGGCGCTCTGCTGGGCCTCGGTCGCAGCCGCGTAGAGCCGAGCGTTTTCGATGGCGAGCCCGGCGTGGTCGGCCAGCGTTTGGGCGAGGACTTGATCAGTCAGCTCGAAGGCTGGTGACTCGGGCCGGAAGCGCCCGAGCGTGAGCACCCCGATGGGGCGGCCGAGCACCCGCACCGGCACCATCAACGCGCTGTGCAGGCCTCGGCGCTGCCATTTTTTGCCTGCGCCCTCCGGATCGGGCCGCTCGGCCATGCGCGCAATGAGCAGCGGCTGCCCGCTGCTCAGGACGTGCTTCAGCGTGACCTGACTCTCGAGCGGCAACACGCGCTCGGTGAAGCTGGCGCGGATGTCGGACAACACCTGCGGGTCGAGGGCATGAACGGAGCTGACCGTCAGGTGCGCGCCGTCAGGCGTCAGGAGGAACACCGTGCAGGCCTCGCGCACCGACTCGGCGAGGCTTTGTGCCACACTGTCCAACAAGCGTTGGTAATTGGTGGTTGCCTCAGCAAAGCGCCGCGTCACGTCGGAGATGACGCGCACTCGGTCTTCAAGTTGAAGCACCTGCTCCGCAGCCTCGATCAAGATTCGCGCCCCTAGTTCCGGCGTCGCCCGAGCCGTGGGGCCCGCCGAAACCGGACCTTCAGTATGGCCCCCTCACGCCCAGTCACAAGCCCTTTCCGGGCTGATAAGCTCGGACACCATGATTCCCTCACGCCGCGACCTGATTCGCCACACTTTGAGCAGCGGTTTTGCGCTCGCGGTCACGCCCATCGCGAGCACGGTCCTGGCGACGGGCGCGGACGGGCTCGAAGCGGGGGAGGTGAAGATCCCGACTTCAGCCGGGGATATTCCGGCGTATCGGGCTTACCCCAAAGGCGACGGCAAGAAGAAGCTGCCGGTGCTGCTAGTGGTGCACGAGATCTTCGGCGTGCACGAGCACATCAAAGACGTTTGTCGTCGGCTTGCCAAGCTCGGCTATTTTGCGATCGCGCCGGAGCTGTTCGTGCGGCAAGGCGATGCGAGCAAGATCCCCGACATGAAGCAGTTGGTGCGAGATCTCGTCTCCAAGGTGCCGGACGCGCAAGTCTTGGCGGATCTCGATGCGTGCGTCGATTGGGCGTCGCACGAGGCTCGCGCGGACGTGGAGCGGCTCGGCGTCACGGGCTTTTGCTGGGGCGGTCGCATCACCTGGCTGTACGCGGCGCACCGATCCAGCTTGAAAGCAGGCGTCGCCTGGTACGGCAAGCTGGTCGGCGATCGCGATCCGCTGCACCCGACGTTTCCGCTCGACTTGGTCGAGCAGCTCAAAGCTCCGGTGCTTGGGCTGTACGGCGGCCTCGATCAGGGCATTCCGCTGGCCAGCATCGGGCAAACGCGGGGCGCGCTCTTGGCCAGCAAGAATGCCGCCGCCAACCGCTCGGAGTTTCACATCTACCCGGAAGCGGGTCACGCCTTCGCGGCCGACTACCGCCCCAGCTACCGCAAGGCCGACGCCGAGGACGGCTTCAAGCGGCTGCACGCTTGGCTCAAGGCGCACGGCGCAGGCTAAGGCGCCACGGTCAGCTGGCAGCTCGCTTGCTCGCGGAGCTCGTAGCCGGGGCCGATGCCGACGTGGCTCGCCGCGTTTTTCTGCGCGGGGTTCCATAGCAGCCGTGTCTCGACCTCTTGGTCGCCCATCCACAAGTAGCTGCCCTGCACCTCGAGCGCCTCCAAGCACACGCGCTCTTTGGACCAGCGCACGGCCGCTACCATCCCGCGATCACCCGCGACTTCGGTAGCTCCGTGGATGGCCTGGAACCAGCTCGACTGCGGCATCACGAGCGCGCGATAGCCGGCCTTGTCAGCGCAGGCGGGCGCCGTGGCCGGCTGCAAGGTACTCCACGGTGCGAGTGGTTCGAGGGGCTTGCCGGGCACGTAGGCGAGCGGGGGATCGTCGGCCGTTGGCGGGCGGGGAGACGAGGGAAAGCGCAATACCGCGATTTCCCCTTGCTCCGATGTGCCCAAGGCATCGGCGGGGTCATGAGTCGTTCGTAAAGGTGTGTGCGGCAACCCGAATACTTCGGTGCCGAGCTCTTGGCGGTGCCGCCAAACGCGCGGCCCTTCGGCGTCGGTCGTTGCCAACACCAACAGCGAGCCATCACGCTCGAGCGAGGCGCTGACGGTGCTCCAAATGTCGCTCCACGGGGCCAGCAGCGTGACGCGCCCAGCGTTCACCCACAGCCGCGCTCGTTCCATCGTCAGGATGAAACCCGCCGTGCGCCCGGGCTCGCGAGCCAGCACTGGGACGATGGGTAGCGGTCCTCCGCCCTCGAAATCAGTGCCAGGGCTGGCGGTGCCCAGACGTCGGGCGGCTTGCGACAGCTCCGCTACTCTCACGATGGCGGTGTTGATGCGCGCGCTGGTATCGAAATAGTCGAGGTAGCGAAAGCGCAGCGGCTCCTGCTCGTACACCTCGGCCTCGGGCGCGCGCGGATCGTGCACGCGACGCGAGAACGTAGACAGCAAGCCGTGCATCGAGTTGCCGTCCAGGCTGGACAACGCCGTCTCGAGAGTGAGTTGGTCGTAGTCAGCCCGCAGCAGCTCGACGCCGAACCCCGCGACCCTGCGCTTCGGATCGTCAGCGGCATCGGCCTCGACGCTGTTTGGGGATTGAAAGAAGGCGGGCGCTACTGGCTTGGCGACGTTGCAGGTCACGCTGGGCAGCGGCGCCGGCGGGCGCGCGGGGACTTGGACTTGCAACGGCGGCGGGGACGGCTTGACCGCTTTCACCTCCCAGCCCGTGCGCAACCAGCCATTGAAGATGCAGCCGACGTCGGAGCAGCTCATCTGCTGGTTGTTGCCATCGGCCTTGCCAGGTGGGCCGGGCACCTCCACCCACGTCTTGCCGTAGTCTTCGGTTTGGAAGAACCGTCCGTCTTTGTCTTTACCCAGGCCGCGAGCGCCAGCTGCCCGCACCCAGCTGAACTGAAAGACCTGCGGCTCGGGGTTGCCATCTTCGTCCCAGGCGTAGGCTCCGGCCGAGGTGAGGCAGCGCAGCGCGCCCGCTCCATCGACCCAGCAACGAGCGTCGTCTTTCATGACGCGCCCTTCCTGACCGCCCTTCAGGCGGATGGCGCGACCGCTCGCCAGATCGACGTAGCCGCCAAGCACCGAGACCAGCGCGACGGCGCCGCCGTCGGAGCGCGGCACGAAGGCCGTGACGGGAGGGTCGGGTGGAATCGCTGCGCCAGCCGCCGCAGCAGCATCGAGCGCGGCCTTTTCCGCCGGGTCCTGCCGCCGGCTGAGCTGCTTCCATTCGCCGGAAGCAAAGCGGGTGCAGGCCGAGAACGGCGCCGGCTCGGCGTCACAGCCCAGATCGATCAGCAGCCGATCGGCGGTGACGTGCAACGCCGGGTGGCCTTTGAAGCTACGCTCCAACACCGGTTGCTCGCTGTCCACCTTGCTCAAGATGGCCAGCGCGTCCCCGCTTCGACACGCCATCAGCAGCTCACCGTTCGGACGCAGCAGCTGACAGTCGGGTGAGCCAGGCAGGAGCTCGGGCCCCTGGCGCACGACCTTGCCCGTGCTCAAGTCGACCTCGCACACCGAGGCTTCGAGCGCGACCAGCGCATGGCCGGGCGGACCGCTCACACCGCGCGCCAACGCCTGATTCAGCGGCGCAAAGCGCTCGCGTTCAGCCGTCGGTACGGTGTACGGAGACACCAAGCGTCGATCGCGAAATTTGCCGTCTTCGGCGAGATTTCCAGTTGCTGGGCGGCGCACCAAGCTGCCGTCGCGCTCGAGCGTCACCAGTTGTCTCTGGTCGAGCACGAAGCCGAGCGGCTCGCGCGAAAGCTCGATTGGGGCTCTGCCCAGCTCGCGCTGTACCTCGCGGTAGGTCCCGCCTCCGTCGGTGCTGACCAGCGCGCGCCCCAGCTCGAGCGCAGCCACGACACGCCCGTCGCCCGCCGTTTCGATGTCGAGCACGCCCTGCGGCTCGAGCAAAACGTCGGCGCCGGTCTTGGGATCGATGGCCCAGCGCTCACCCTCGCGTGAGCGCAGCAGCCAAAAGTTTGGACCAAACGATACGTCGTCGATCCCGAACGGGGCCATGATCAGCGGCTCGAGCCGCCCCAAGAAGCTGCTGGCCCGGTAGAGTCCCGCGCCATCCCAAAACACGAAGCCGCTGCCCGCAAACGGTGGCAGAGCGCGGCCGCCGTCGAGTCGATTCTTGGTGGCGCTGTCGGCCGCCGTCAGGCCCTCGGCGCTCTGCTCGAAGCGCAGGCCACCCAGGATCCCCTGCTCGGGCGCGGCTTGCTCAGGGTAGATCCATGCCAGCCGGTACTGAGGCACGGGCGGGGGTATCGAAGGCTCTGCGGTGAAGCTGCTCGGTGCCCGCTGCGGCACGGGCGCAGGTGCTGGCCGACTCGAAGCGCACGCAGTGGCCCACGCAGCTACACACGAGACGACCCCGAGCCTCAGCCAGCCTGACATTCCGTGCCAGGTTAGGTCAGCTTTGCCCCGCTCGGCTATGGCTTCAATGCGCGCGGTCGCGCAGGCGCGCGGCCTTCAGAAGCAGGTAGTTGCGCTCGGGAGTGCTGGACGTGCTGGCGGCGGCGGCTCGGTAGCTCTCGATTGCCGCCGCGTGGTCGCCAGCTTTCTCGTGCAAGTGAGCGCGCACGGCCGCCAACCGGTGGTGTTGGGCAATGCGCGCGTCGTCGTCGAGCGTGGCGAGCAGCGTAAGGCCCGCGCGGGGGCCTTGCACCATCGCCAGCGCCACGGCTCGATTCAGGGTCAGCATCGGGTTGTCCGACATGCGCCCGAGCAAGCCGTACAGCGCTAGAATCTGCGGCCAATCGGTGTCTTCGGGCCGCGTGGCTTCGTCGTGACACGCGGCGATGGCGGCTTGCAGCTGGTAAGCGCCCACGGCGCCGCGCGAAATCGCGCCGCTGACCAGCGCGACGCCTTCTTCGATCGCCTGGCGATCCCACAGCGCGCGATCTTGCTCGTCCAGCGGGATGATTTCGCCGTCGAGCCCCGTGCGCGCTCGCCGCCGCGCGTCGGTCAGTAGCATCAACGCGAGCAGGCCCGCCACCTCGCCGTCGTCGGGCAGCAAGCGCTGCACGGCGCGGGACAAGCGAATGGCCTCGCTCGAGAGATCGATGCGCTGCAGGTGCTCGCCCGAGCTGCTCGCGTAACCTTCGTTGAAGATCAAGTACAGCACGTGCAACACCGCCTCCAAGCGTTCGTCGCGCTCGGCCAAGGTGGGCATCTGAAAGCCGACGCCCGACTTCTTGATCAGCTGCTTGGCGCGGCTGATGCGCTGAGCCATCGTTGCTTCTGGCACCAAGAAGGCGTGCGCAATCTCGGCCGTGCTCAGGCCGGCCACTGCCCGCAACGTCAGCGCGATAGCGCTGGTGCGGGTGAGGGCTGGATGGCAGCACATGAACAAGAGCAGCAACGTGTCTTCCTTTTCGGGTTCGTCGTCACTGTCGGCGGCCGGCGCCAGCTGCTCGTCCTCGGGCGTCTGCTGCACGAGCGTGGTTTCGCGGCGCCGGCGCGCCAGCTCCGCGCGCAGCTGGTCGGTAACGCGACGCGCGCCGACTTGGATCAGCCAGGCGCGCGGGTTGTCGGGTACGCCCTCGCTGGGCCAGCGCGTGGCGGCGATCAGCAGCGCCTCTTGCACGGCGTCCTCGGCGGCCGAAAAATCGCCGTAGCGCCGCGCCAGGATGCCGAGCACCTGGGGCGCCAACTCACGCAGCAGGCGCTCGCTCTGGTCCTTCACTCAGGGCTCGACGGGCGGTCCGCTCATCACTTCGCGCACTTCGAGCGTCAGGTACATGGGCTTGCCGCCGGGGCCGGGTGCGACCGACGCGCGCGCCGCGATGGCGTACGCTTGCTCGGGCGTTTCGACATCGACAATCCAGTAGCCCGCCAAGAACTCCTTGGACTCGGCGAAGGGGCCGTCGGTGACCTCGGGCGTGTGGTCCTTCGGATTCGCGCGCACCAGGCGCGCCTGGGCGGGCGTGCCGAGCCCTTCGGCGCCAACCAACACGCCTTCCGTCTTCAGCTCGCCAATGAACGTCTTCATGAAGCCGATGTGCGCCTTCAGGTCGTCCATCGTGAAATCCTTCATGTTCCAGTCGCCATCGCCGCGTGGCGCATTCATCATCAGCATGAACTTCATCGTCGAGCCTTTCTGACTGCGCCCCGATTGGCGCTTCACCTACAGGTCGGAGCTGGGGGCGCATTCTCGACATGGTGGGGGCGGGGTCGGGTGCTTTTTGTCAACCGAGCGAAACTGAGGGAGTTTTAGGGGGTAGGGGTTAGGGATCAGGGGTCAGGAAAGCAAGGGGCGAAGGGGGCGAAGGGTTACCGGTCAGGACTCGGGCGGCGCTGAGAGGCGCGGCGGGCGGAGGTAGTGAAAGAGGCGCAGTTGGTCGGCGAGCGCTAGAAACTTCCGCCAGTCTGGAACCGGTTCCCGAAACCGGTTCCAGACTGGCGCTCTAGCGATTGGCGCAAAGTCAGATGCGCTGTAGCGTCAGCGTATGCGTTGGCGGGTCACTCGGCTTGTCGGGCCGTGCTTAGGCGTCCTTGCGTTGGCGTTCGCGTGCAGCCCTGCGGGCGTCAAGCGGGACTCGAGCGGCAACACCGGCGGTAGCTCGCACACACCCGCTGGCGGCGGGGGCCCGAGCATCAACGTCGGCACCGGAGGAAACGAGCTGGTGGTCGGTTGCGACCCCAACATGCCCGGCTCTCCCTGCAGCCCCGACGCGCCAGCTCCGCCAGGCTGCGGCGACGGCATGCTGACGGACGACGAAGCCTGCGACGACGCCAACCGCGCAGACAACGACGGCTGCCAAGGCAACTGCCTGGCAACGCAGCCCGGCTACTCGTGCAACCCGCCCGGCAAGCCGTGTCACGAGCTCGTGCTCTGTGGTGACAACATCGTCGGCTCTTCCGAGCAGTGCGACGACGGCAACAAGGTCGCGGCAGACGGCTGCTCGCCCACCTGCAAGTTCGAGGTCGGCTTCAAGTGCGACGGCGAGCCGAGCAAGTGTGTCCCGACCGTGTGCGGCGACAAGCAGAAAGAAGGCGCCGAGAGCTGCGATGACGGCAACGCCGTGCCTTTCGACGGTTGCTCTTCGACCTGTCAAACCGAGCCGAACTGCAGCGGCGACGGCTGTACCTCGGAGTGCGGCGACGGCCTTTTGATCGGTGAAGAGTGCGACGACGGCAACACCAAAGACGGCGACGGCTGCTCGGCTGCCTGCAAGAAAGAGGCAGGTTTCCAGTGCTCGCAGCAGGCCAACTGCGAAAAGATCAACGACGCATGCGTGCTGCGCGTGCCGGTCATCTACCGTGACTTCGCGGCCGCTCACGCTGACTTCGAGGTCGACTGCAAGGGCCAGATGGATGGTCTCGAGGCGGCGACAGGGCTGGTGGCCGCGACGCTGACGGGCGGCGTGCCGACCGCGACTGCCGCGGCCACGACCCAGTGCATCACCAAGCTGGGTGACTGGTATTCGGACGCGGGCTCACCCGCGATCGTGCGCGACCTGGTTTTGTTCGACAACGGCAAGGGGGGCTACGTGAACCGCCACGGCGCGATGGGTGAGCAGTGGGCGACGCAGCCGGTCTACACAGGGCGCTGGTGCGGCAACGGTGACAGCAAGTGCACCGCGGCGCCGCCCGCGTTCCCCGGCTGTAATTTCGACGCGACGGTCGATACCTGCTTCTTCCCGTGTCCGCAGATGCTCGGCAACGCCACCGACACCTGCGCCGGTACCGTGAGCGTTACGAACACGTACGACGGCACGCCGTTGTTCTTCCCGATCGACGACGAGCCCATGACTGATCCGCGGATCGACGCGAAGGTGCCGCCGCAGTACGGCTACGAGTGGCCGTTCGAAGACACGGTGGTGCCCGTGTACGGCGCGGCTCACACGGCCGGCAAGGCCGCCCACAACTTCCATTTCACGAGCCAAGTCACCTACTGGTTCAAATACGACGCCACCGCCACGGCCTCGCTCGACTTTACGGGTGACGACGACGTGTGGGTGTTCGTCAACGGGAAGCTGGCGGTCGATTTGGGTGGCGTGCACCAGCCGGTCAACGGCAGCGTGACCATCGGTGCCGCTACCGCCGCGACCTACGGTCTGACCGACGGCAAGGTCTACAAGATCAGCGTCTTTCAAGCCGAGCGCAAGAAAGAGAGCTCCAGCTTCCGCCTCACGTTGGCGGGCTTCGACACCGCGCGCAGTGAATGCATTCCCATTTGCGGAGACGGCGTCGTCAGCCTG
>DATAKF010000444.1:0-18431 GCA_036261775.1 Polyangiaceae bacterium
TGCGGATCGGGTTGTTGACGGACTCCGAAAGCACGTCGACGTAGGGCAGGTCTTTGCTGCGGATGGGGCGGATGTTGTAGACGCAGCCCATCACCCACAAAACCAGCGCGGTGAGCATGAACGGCGTGGAGATCAGGCTACCTAGCCCCACCCCCACTAGCATGAGCACCAGCCACTGCACGTAGGCGAGCGGGATGTTCACCTTGCCCGAGGGTACGGGGCGGGTGTGTTTGACAGGGTGCGACAGATCCGAGGGAGCGTCGAGCACCTCGTTGACGACGTAGTTACTGGACGCCACCAGGCAGATGGAAGCCAGCCCGACCACGATGTTGAACCAGAGGCGCGGCGATACGTGATCGGGATCGACGCCGATGGCCGCCACGATACCTGGCAGAACGAACACGTTCTTGAACCAGTGATCGATGCGGCAGATGGCGAGGTGCCCGCGAAATGTCGCGCGGCCCTTTACCGGTACGGCGGTGGATACGTGACCCGGAACCTTTGCTTCAGCCATGTTACGAGACGGCGCAAATGAACACCGTCTCGCGAGCTTAGCGGGCTGGTGTGACTGCTCCGCGTCGGGCCGGTATCATTTCGGTAGCGAGCGCAACTAGTGCGAGCGAAGTCACGCTGCCGAGGTAAAGCAGGTAATACACGAAGACGAACGCCCCGCCTTGCTGCGCCACCTTTTCGGGCGCGACGTACGTAGCGAGACCAGCGTAGAGCGCCAGCTGCACGACGCCGAAAAAACCAGGCGTATTCGGCGCGGAGAAGCCCAGCGCCAGGACGCCGAGCACCACGAAGGATTGGGCGAAGGTCAGCTCCGGAATGCCTGCGGCGCGTGCCAAAACGTCGATGGTGAGCGCCAGGCTGGTCACGGAAACCAGCGTGACCGCCAAGTAGGGCAGCGAGTAGCGCCACTTCGTCAAGAATCCCAGCCCGTCGCTCAAGCGCTCGACGATGTCCGCGACGCGGCGCCCGAGCGCTGGCGAAAGCACGCCGAAACATCGCTCTGTAACGCGACGCGCGAACGCTCGAAAGCGATAGAACGACAGCATCAGCGCGAACGCGCCGATGAAAGCCAGGCTGGCGATCTGTGCCGAGCGGGGCACCAACCAAACCGGCACTGCCAAGGCCCCCACGTGATCGGGTAGCGGCTCCTGTGGAGGCGCGAGCGCCAGCCCGCCCAGCAGCATCAGGCTGAACACGACGCCGTCGATGACGCGCTCGGCGCCCACGGTGCCAGTGACCGCCCAGGCGGAAAGACCGCCTCTTTCCCGCAACATGGCCGGACGCACGAACTCGCCCAAACGCAGCGGCAGGAACGTAATGGCCGCCATGCCTATGGCGTTGGTCGTCATGAGACGCCGAAGCGGCACCGGCGCGAGCGGCGCAATCAAATAGTGGCAGCGCAGAAAGCGCGTCAGCATGTTGCACAGCATGAGCGCCCCCGCCAAGACCACACCGCTGGTGTCGACCGCCGCGAGCTCGCTGGCCGAGGGTACCAGCGGCAGGCCCCCCGAGCTGAGCAGCCAAATGAGCAGAGCCGTCAGCGCGACCGAGGCGACGCCACCCCGCACGTACCGCGCGCGCGAAGTCACGTAGCGCCCAGCGCGACCTGCCGCCGCCGCTCGAGCAACCAATCCAACCCTGCCGCTGACAGCACCAGCAGGCTCGGCAGCACCGGCACCGAATAGCGACCCAGCGACAGCAACGCCGCCAGCAGTAGATTCAGGTAAACGACCGGCGCCAGCACGAGCCAAGCTGGTCGCCCTTCTCGGCGCGAGCGCACCAGCCCGAAAGCCGCAAAAAACCAGGCAAAAATCGCCATAGCGCCAGCCGCGAGCGAGTTCGGCAGCGACGTCATCTGGTACCAGAAGGTGAAGACGCCGATGAGCGTCTTTTTCACGAAGACTAGCGGCTCAGCCATGATGCGGCGCTTGGCTTCGGCCGCCAAGATCTTCTCGCTCTGCAGATCATCTGCCTCCCAGACCGCGCCCTGCGCCTTGCACAGCGCTCGAAAGAGAGCATTGGATTCGTTCTCCGCGTCCGTGTACGGCGGGCGCTGCAAGGTGATGAACTCGGTCCGCGAAAATACGAAGCTTCGCATGATGGCGTCGCCAGCGCCGGTGGTGGTAGGCACGAAGTGCCCCGACACCACGTAGTTGCGCGCCGTCCAAGGGCTGATTGTCAGCGCCATCGCAACACACGCCACGGCAACCGGAACGAGCGGCCGCAGCGATGCCAAAAAGGGTTGCTTCGGCTCGGTGCTACGGCGGCGGCTCCACCAGAAAAGCGCCGCAAAGACCGGTGGGTACAAGAGTACGACGGCCTTGATCAAGCACGCGACGCCCCAAGCGACCCCGAGCGCCACGCCGCGCTTGAACGTGGGGTGATGGTAAAAGCGGCACGAGAGCCAAACGCTGAGCGTGATGCAAAAGGTGAACAGTGTCTCCAGGTGCAGATCGCCCACGTAGCGCAGCAGCGATGGGTGCAGCGCGCACAAAGCGCCCGCGAACAGCCCTACCCGCTCGGTAAACAGACCGCGACCGATGTCCTGCACCAGCCAGCAAGTGCCGGCAAACAGCAGGCATTGGGCCAGCTGTACGACCAACGCGTGGACGCCGAAGACCGCATACAGGCCCGCGATGAAGAACGGGTAGCCCGGCATGCGCCGGTGCAGCATCGACCCGTAGGCCGTGAAGCCCTCGCCGCGCAGCAGGCTCTCGGCCATCGCCGAGAACCAATACGGATCTGGCCGCTTGTCGACCAGGCCCTGCGAGCGCCACACCAGGGCGACGACCAAGAGCGAGGTGGCGAGCGCCAAGAGCGGGATGGCAAAGCGCCGTAGCGTCGCACCGCGGCCGGGATTTGCGCGCGAAAGGATCGCTTCCATGACGTGACCTAGGCAGTAGCGCATCAATGCAACGACTTGGTTTCGATTGTGCGACGCCTTCGTCCTCGCGAATGGTATGGGGTTGACCCGGAATGGACGTGCCGCAAGCCGTGCTCGAATGGGACCGTGGAGCACTGGAAGCGGAGTGTGAACGCGCCGCGACCGTCCAGGCCGGCGTCGAGGCCTACCTAGGGCGGAGCGTGTTTTCCAGCGATGGGGAGCTGGTGGTTCAAGTCCGGCTGTCGCGGGTAGCAGAAGCGGGCGTGCCCCGCGTGGTGGCCAACGTGACGCAGCACGACGCCTCCGGCAAGGTCTGGGGCGAGCGCCGCGTCACCGGCGACGCGAGCTGCGCCTCGCTCGACGAGCCGCTCACGCTGGTCGTGGCGCTGATGGTCGACGCCCCCGCCCCGGCGGCGGAAGAGCCGCCCGCCGAGCCGCCCGCCGAGCCGAAGCCGCCCGCTTCGGAACGAGCCACGGAGCCGCCCAGTCAGAGCGGCAGCGGTGAGATTGAGACGGCCCCAAGCCTCGCGCACGCCGAAAGCGCGCCGGGCCACGCGGCGTTTCTCGCGTTCGGTGTCGCCACGATGGGCGCGCTGCCGGCCACCGCCGCAGGTGGCCGAGCGCTCGTCAGCGTGAAGCCGCGCTCGTTCGTCGGTTTGGGGGCAGACATCTTGCTGCTCGCGCCGCAGCGTAAGGCGCTGGGGTCGGGCTCGCTCGACGTATCGCTGCTGGCGCTGAGCGGGAGCATCTGCCCGCTCCAAGGCGTGGACGGCGCGACCTGGTACAGCGCCTGCGCCAGCTTCGGCGCCGCTCGCCTCCGCGCCAAGAGCCACGACCTATTCGACTCGCGCCGCAAGACGCAGTGGTTTGCGCTACCCAGCTTGAGCGCCCGCGCAGCCTGGATCGCCGCAGGCTCCTGGCTACTTGGCGGCGGGCTCGACGTCGCGTTTCCGTTGTCAGCAGATCGCTACGTCTATCGCGATCCCCAGGGCATGACGCTACCAGCCCACGAGCTGGCCTCCCTGGTCGTGACCGCGAGCCTGGGAGTCGGGCTGCTCGTAAAATAGAGCACGTAAGCGCTTGGATCAGAAAAACGCCGCACCATCGCCATTTCACGAGGTGGCCGAATCCGAGGCTCAGCCGGCAGCCCTGCCTCGACCAGGTATCGAAAGCTTTCCAGAAATTTTCCAGCAGCACGCTCGTTTTCTGTGGCGAACCCTCATGAATCTGGGCGTGCCGAGCCACGAGGCGCAGGACCTATGCCAGGAAGTCATGCTCACCGTGCACCGGCGCTTGCCGGATTTCGACGGCAGGTCGTTGCGCGGCTGGCTGTACGGCATCTGCGTACGCCACGCCTCGGACTACCGCCGCAGCGCGCGGGTGCGGCGCGAGGTACCTCATCTCGACCTACCCGACCCGGGGTTCGACGCCGAGCAACCGGAGCAAGTGGAGCGCTCACGCAGGCTGCGGCGCGTGCTCGGCGCGCTCGATCGTCTCAACGACGAGCGGCGCACGGCCTTCGTGCTCTACGAGGTCGAAGAGCTCACCCTGGCGGAGATCTCGGAAGCGCTCGGGGTGCCGCTGCAAACCGCCTACTCACGCATCAAGTCCGCGCGCGACGCGCTGCGGCTCGAGCTCGCGGAAGGCGCCGAGAAAGGAGCTACACTTGAAGCCGGTTGACGAAGAGCAGGAGCTGGCTCGGCTTTTGGCGAGCGAAGCGTCGCCGTTGGGAGCTAGCCTCTCGGCGCTGCGCGAGCGCGGGCCGGACGCGACCGAGCTCGGATTGCTAGCCTCGCGGCTTTCTCTGCGCGGCATCGCCGCATCCGTGCCGCCCAAGCCTCCAGCGGCGGCTCCCAAGCCATGGAAACCGTGGCTGCTCGCCGGTGGTGGAGGAGCAGCGCTCGGCTTGCTTTGGCTCGCGCTGCGCGGCGCGGCTCCCGCGCAAGTCCAAGGCAGCGACGCCGAGGCGCAAGCGAGGGCGCAGGCGACGGAAGCGCAGCGAAGCCACGACGCGCCGTCAACGCCCGAGGCGCGCGGCAACGGGAGCGGCAAACCGACACCCAGCGGCGCAGCGCTCGAGCCCCCGGCAGTCGACACGCCTGTGCCCGATGAAGCTGCTCCGCCAGCGGCAGCGACCAACACCGAAACGCCACCACCGGCCAGCGCAACGCTGCGACCGCCTGCGAGTGCTGCTGCGCCCGATGGCGCGACGCCGAGCGGCGCGCTGCGCACCTCGCAGCCCGCTTCCGGCGGAAGTCCTGCACCCGGTCCGTCTGGCGTGCTGGGCGCCCCGAGCGAGATCGAGCTGCTGCGGGACGCACGCCTGGCTCTGCGCCAATCACCCGCCGCGGCCTTGGCGTTCGCAGAGCAACACGCTCGGGTCTACCCCCAAGGCAAGCTGAGCCAAGAGCGAGAGCTCATCGCGATTTCCGCTCTGGTCGCGTCGGGTCGTCGCACCGCGGCACTCTCGCGGGGCGCGCGCTTCGAGCAGGCTTTCCCCACATCCCCTTACCGAAAACAGCTGGGCGAGCTGCTCAAGTAGCTGCCTGGTTCAGAAAAGGGTTTCCCCTCCCCCATACACGGCTGGAGGTCTCTTCTATGCATCGCCTCGCCACTTTCTCGGTTTCTCGGGTGCTGCTCGCCGCGAGCATCAGCGCCGCCGCGCTCGCCGGCTGCGGGAAGACCGACGTCGACATGGGACAAGATCCTGGCAAGGCCGGTGCTAGCACGACGGGCGGCTCGCTCAACCTGGGCGGTACCAAGGCAAGCACGGGCGGCGGCTCGAACGGCAGCGACGCCTACCCCTGCGGCGCCGCGCCCTGCGCCGATCATCAGGGCGACAAGACCTTCGTCGAAGAGAACACGCCCGAAGACGCGGGTGAGCTGTTCGACGGCGCCACGCCTCACGCTCCGGGCGAAAACGCCGAGCGTGAGCCGGCCATCATCTACCCGTCGCACGAGACGATGTTCCCGCTCAACGTGTCGCAGATTCGGCACGACTACACGGCAGGAGCCAGCGACCTGTTCGAGCTGCGCTTCGTGGGCCCCAAGACGACCGTGAGCGTATTCACTTCGTCTTTGACCTGGACCCCGACAGAAGAGCAGTGGGATTGGATCGCCGAGTCCAATCGCGGAGCGTCCGTCGAGCTAGCGGTGTATGGCCTGGACACGAGCGCTCCGACCGACGCTTGGTCCTCTGCACCCATTACCCTGTACTTCAGCGACTCCGCGGTCGATGGCGCCATCTATTACTGGTCCACGGGCACCAAGGGCGTCATGCGCGCGACGGTCGGGAACCCGATACCCGAGAAGTTCTACACCGATCCCACGGCCGCCGACGCCGAGCAGTGCGTTGCCTGTCATACGCTGTCGCGAGATGGCAAGCGCCTGGCCGTCGGCTACAACGGCGAGCGACTCCGCGAGGTGTCGGTCCCGGAGCGTGAAACGATCGTCGGCGGCGAAGCCGCAGCTGCCGATCCGATGATGCCAGACCCCGGCATGATGCCTGGCAAGATGCCCAAGCCCCCGAAGGGCATGATGGGTGAAGGCATGGCGTCGGCTTGGACCACGTTCTCGCCCGACGGCGAGATGCTGCTGGTCGCGGCCAACGGAGTTCTCACGCTCATCGACTCCGATACGGGCGCCACGATCGGCGACGACGCAGGGGTGGTGCCAATTCCGGCAGGCACCGTCGCCACGCACCCGGACTGGGCGGCCACCGGTGATCGCGTCGCGATCGCGCTCGGCACCAAGGGCGGAAACAAGGAAATCGAAGCCGGATCCATCGCAATCTTGAGCTACGACGGCGGAGCGTGGGGCGAAGCCGAGGTCGTGATCGAGAGCACGGGCGCAAACGACAACAACTTTTTCCCGGTCTGGAGCCCCGACAGCAAATACCTGGCGTACGTGCACGCCGAGGGCAAATCCAAGGACGCCGTGAGCGCCGAGCTGCGCTTGTTCGACGTGGCCACGAGCAAGCTCATCTCGATGACGCGCTTGAATCAGCGCGTGAACAACGAGGATGGCGTGCTCGACACCGGTAATTCCATGCCCACCTGGGCGCCGTCCACCAAGCAGGGCACCTTCTGGCTCGCGTTCTCGAGCATCCGCGCCTATTCGATCGTGCGCCCGACGGACAAGGACAAGGATCAGATCTGGATCGCCGCCGTGGATCCCACCGCCGACGATCCCGGCTATGCCGGCTTCTGGGCGCCCTTCCAATCCACTGAAGAAGGCAACCACCGCGCCTTCTGGACGCACGCCTCCGAAGACACGCAGTGCCGCTGCGTGGACGTGTGCGGTGACGCGCTGGACAACGACTGCGACGGTACGGCCGACGAAAAGGACTGCTCGGTGTGCCAAGCCGAAGAGATTTGCGGCGACGGCGTCGACAACGATTGCGACTGCGTGATCGACGACTGCAACCTCGAAATCTGCGACGACGGCGTCGACAACGACGGCGACGGCAACGTGGACAAGGAAGATCTGGAGTGCCAAGAGGTCAAGTGACGAGCACCGGCGTGCGTCGGGCGAGCTGAGCGGACGAGCACGCTCGACAAAAAGGCTCCGGGCAACGGACGGGATCGAAGCCAGCGACCAGCAGCCGCCATTAGGGGGCATTGCATCCCCTGGCGCCTACATAGTATCGATTCCACAAGAGGACTTCCCTTGCCGCTTGCTCGCAGCCTGAACACGACCGACGAGATCGCCGACAACGTAACGCTAGCCGTCGAACAAGCCGCCACGGGAGAGCTGGAAGAAGCCGAGCAACTCCTGGCCATTCAGGTCGCGCGCTTGCTGCGACACGCAGGGCGCGGCGGCGCGGTGCCGGCCGAGCTGCGCGAGCTGGTGTGCAGCTTTGCGCTCGACTTGGCGCGCCGCACCGCCAGCGTGCCGTGGCTGGACTGGGTGATCGAACTGCACCTGATCACGGACGCGCCCTTGAGCCCCAAGCTGCTCGCCTCGCTGCGGCTGTCTCGCAATTTGCTCGATCGCGCTGACGGCGTGATGCTGGACCAGTACATCGAGACCATGCAGCAGAGGCACCGCTCGCTCTCCGATGCTGATCTGGAGCTGGTCAGCCACTTGCGCGAGCTGCGCGGCCCCGCTAGCCGCGGTTGACGCGCGCGATGGCAGCTGCCGCCGCCAGCTTGTGCTTGGCCTGCCAGGGCGGTCCTACGGCCTTACCCATCGCCTGAAGGGTCACGGCGACGTCAGCCACACCTAGCGCTTGTGCTGCGTCCCGAAAAACGGCGTCTGGCTCGTACCAGTGTACGGCCCAGCCGCGCTCGCGAGCCGCGCTGGCCAAGGCTTGGCGGTACATCACGGAATCGGCGACGGATTGCGCCCGATTGTCGGCGATTCGCTCTTCAATCGTGGCCGGGAGCCGCGGACAAACGCGCAGCGAAATGCCCGCGATGGGCGCGGCGACGGCGGCCTCTAGCGCTTCGAGCCCTTGCCGAGCACCGACCGCGGCCGCATGGGTCACCCGCTGGACCAACGCCACGGCCTCGGCCAGCGAAACGGGGCGCGCCCACGGGCTGTCGAGGTAGCGCCCCACCGCCCACGAACCTTCGTGGTGGTAGGGGTGCGTGGGCGTGCCAGGTTCGGTGAGGTCGATGCGACGCCGATCGAGCAGCGAGGCGCCGCGGGTCACCGTAACGAGCACGGCTGAATTGCCGTGCTCGGCGACTCCGACGATCGCGCTCGGGTGCGTGCGGTTCTTGGGCAAGCCTAGCTCGGTCGTCGTTGCTTGCGCTACTCGAGCAGGCTGCGCAGCATCCACGCCGTCTTTTCGTGGACCTGCATGCGTTGCGTGAGCAAATCACACGTGGGCTGGTCGTTCGCGGCCTCGGCTGCTTTGAAGACCTCTCGCGACGTGCGAGCTACCGTCTCGTGCCCTTCGACCAGACGGCGGATCATGTCCTGAGCCTTGGGCACGCCGTCCTCCTCTTGAATGGAGGAGAGTTGGGCAAATTGCTTGTAGGTGCCGGGCGCGGGGAAGCCGAGCGCGCGGATGCGTTCGGCCACCAAATCGACAGCTAGTGCGAGCTCGTTATATTGAGTCTCGAACATGAGGTGCAGCGTCTGGAACATCGGCCCGGTCACGTTCCAGTGAAAGTAGTGGGTCTTCAGGTAGAGCGTGTACGTGTCGGCCAACACGCGCGATAGACCGCCAGCAATCTGTTCGCGCCCCTTGGCGTCGATGCCGATGTCGATGTTCATGCTTGCTACTTAGGCCCGCCAAAACGCGGTAGCAACCCCTCAACGAGTGCCAGGCCAGCCCGCTGAGGAGCCGAAATCTCGCGGTTCGAGCCGGACGAGGGACGCCGCCCGCGCAATGGGGGTAGTATCCGAGTTTCCATTGAGTCAGGCGTCTGAAGAGGAAGGGCCGGCGCGGGAGTGGCGAACCGTGCTGCTGCAGCGACTGCTCGTGGCGACGACGCCGATCGTGGCCGCGGCGTTGATGATGGCGCTCTGGACCTCACACGGACGAAACCGCATCGTCATGAGCCTGATGCTGCCGGTGGTGCCGCTGCAGTTGGCCGCGGTATTCGCCAAGCAGTGGTCCTTCCACCTGCGCGCTTGGTTGCTCATCGGCCCCTTGCTGTTCGCCACGTACGTGACCTACGGGCTCGTCGGCTTCGTCGGCAATGCCAGTTTGATCGCAGCAAGCGCGATCGTCTTTGCGGCGTTGCTGTTCGACCGTCGTCACATGACCGCGGTGCTGGGGTTGGCCTTGGCAGCCCCTCTCCTGGCGGGCGCCGCCATGCTGAGCGGCAGGCTGCACCCGACCGAGAACATGGACTTTGCCCTGACGATGCCGCGAGCCTGGGCGCGTACCACCTTCGTCTCGCTCGCGGTTTGGGCGATGGTGGGCCTGGCAGTGACGTTCGTCGTGCGGCGCGTCGAAGCCAGCCTGGCCAGGGCCAAACACGCCATCGATGAGCTGCGCGCCGAACAAGCGCGCCGAGAACAGGCCGAGCGTGAGCGCCAGCTGGCGCAAGAGGCGGCCCTGCAGGCGCAAAAGATGGAGCTAGTTGGGCGACTAGCCGCAGGCGTCGCGCACGACTTCAACAACGTGCTCGGCGTCGTGGGCAGCTGGGCCGAGCTGCTGATTTTGGACCTGCCGCCCTCGACCGAACGCGAAGAGGCGAAAGACGCCGTGGATAGCGCCATGCAACAGGGCCGAGCTCTGACGCGCCGGCTGCTCACGCTCGCCCGGCGCGACAAGCGGTCCCCCACCCGCATCCAACTGCGACAGTCGGTCCACTCTTCCGTAAATACGCTGCGACGGGTCATGCCCAATGGCATCACGTTGTCATTCGAAGCGCGAGCCGAGGCCAACGTCAACGCGGACGAGACCGAGCTGCAGCAAGTGGTCTTCAACCTCATCCTCAACGCGCGCGACGCGGTCGCCGAGGGCGGCACCATTCGGGTAGTCATGAGCACGCTCGAGGGCCCCGACGCGCTCGAGGTGGTGGGGGGCACGCTGGCACCCGGGCGCTGGGCGATGCTGCAGGTCAAAGACTCGGGCATCGGCATCGCTCCGGAGCTGCGGGAGCGCATCTTCGAGCTGTTCTTCACCACCAAACCCGTCGGTACCGGAACCGGACTCGGGCTCGCGACCGTGCTGCGCATTGCCCAGCTCAGCGGCGGCGGGGTGGCGTTCGAGGCGCCGTCCGAGGGGGGCGCGTGCTTCACGGTCTACCTGCCGTGCGTCGACTGAGCAGGTTCGACACGCCTGCGGGTGAGTGCCACACTCCGCGCCGTGCCTCGAGCCGTAGCGCCACGCAAGATCAAGCTGCAAGCCCGAGCAGATGGCGCGTTTCGCTTTGCTGTCGTGGCCGACACGCACTCGAAGCCGCACCCGGCGACACATGACCGTCTCAGCGAGCTTCGGCCAGACGTCATTCTGCACGGCGGTGACATCGGCGAGCTGGGGGTGCTCGACGAGCTGGGCAAGGTGGCGCCCGTGTTGGCGGTCCGCGGCAACATCGACGCGCAGGTGAGCGACGTGCCAGAGGTACTGCTGGTCGAGCTCATGCAAGGCGCCGTGATGAAGCTGCGGTTGCTGTTGACACACATTGCGGTCTACGGCCCCAAGCTGCGCGCCGAAGTGGCGCGCTTGGCTACCAGCGAGCGGGCGTCGCTGGTGGTGTGCGGGCACTCGCACGTGCCCTTCATTGGGCGCGATCGAGGCCTGACGCTGTTCAACCCTGGCTCGATCGGCCCCCGCCGTTTTCAGCTCCCGATCGTGCTCGGCACCATCGACGTCAGTCCCACGAGCGCGAAGCTCACGCACATCGACTGCGAAACCGGTAAGGTTTGGCTGCCGCCGGAGCTATCCTCGTCGAAGGCGCGAAACTAGCTCCCGCAGGGGGCCCCCTCGGCGCTGGTTGTAAGTGGTCTTCGGGGTTTCGCGCGCGCTAGGGCGTGCGGGCCGCGTCGCCGAAGATCGACTCGGGTAGCGACTGGCTGCCGCCCTTGTCCTTGTCCAGGAGGCAGGACGAGCTGGCTTGGCCTATTGCTCGGCCCACAGACGCAGCAGGTTGAACTGCGACTGTCGAACGGTGCGGGCGTGGTCGTCGTGGTTGCCGGCGGCGTCGAGGGCCGTGGCGACTTGCGCGAGGTCGAAGACGATTCTGCGCTTGGCGGCGTCGCGCACCAGGCTCTGGATCCACGTGATGGCGACCAAGCGCGAGCCGCGCGTCACCGGTTCGACGCGGTGGAGCGTGGAAGCCGGATAGAGCACGGCTTCGCCCGCCTTGCCGCGCACGCGCTGCGTGCCGTAGTCGGATTCGAACACCAGATCGCCGCCTTCGTAGTCGGCGCTGTCCGACAAGAAGACGGTCGCCGAAATGTCGGTACGGATACCGCCCGTCGCCGTGCCCATCAGCGGCAAATCGAGGTGATCGCCGTAACCCATACCGACGTCGTAGCGGCAGAACTTGAGCGGCATAATCACCTTGGGTAACGCCGCGGCGCGAAAGCCGTCGTGCTGTGACAAGCGCTCCAGCACCCTGCGCCCGGCAGAAACGGAAGCGGCGTCCTCCAACGGCACGACCAGGTTGTGCTTGGCTTCGCGCGCCTTGCCCTGCGCGCTGCTCTTGCCATCTTGCCAGGGGGCGCCCGCGAGCGCTTGGCGCACGGCTTGGAGCGTCGGTTCATCGAGCAGATCTGGAAGCGTGACGATCATGACGAGGCTCCTGCGGGGCCGAGCTCGAGAGCAGCTGAATGATGGCTTCGCGCGCGCTCACGGATCGGACAGCAAGACGATGACATTGTTGCTCCCCGTGCCGACGACGGCCAGATCGTCGACGGCGTCGTCGTTGAGATCGCCGACGGCCAAGCGCGTCGGCCCAGAGCCCACGCCAGTGCTGACGAGCTTGGGCTCGCCGAAAGCGCCCGCGCCGTCACCGGAGAAGATCGCGACCGAGTCGAGGCCCTGCACGCTGACAGCGATGTCGGCGTGACCGTCGCCGTTGAAGTCTCCAACCTTCACGTCGCGCTGCGTCTTGGCTTGGTCGCTGGTGCCGATCGTGAGCGTCAAGAAGTCGGCGGTGGCGGTGACCGCTCGAAAACCGCCAACGTCGACCCCGCTGCCGTAGAGCACATTCAGGTCGCCGCTGTCTTTCAAGGCGACCGCCAGGTCGCCAAAGCCATCTTCGTCGAAGTCGCCCACGTCGAGCTGGCTTGCCGTGCCGCCTACCGCCGTTGCCACAGCGCTATCGAGCGTGATCGACCCGAGATCGTAGGTCACTCGCTGTCGGGCAACGTTAGTCTCCGTCGAATAGACGAGCCACTGCGCGGAGCCCAATTTGACCAGCACGGCGTCCTGCGGGCTGGCCGGATAGCTGCTCTGGATCGGCCCCAAAAATCCCTCGCCCTCCGTGCCCGTGGTCGGAACCACACTGATGCTGTTGCTGAAGGTGACCACGATGTCCGCGCTTGCTGGAGAGCCGGCCACGTCGGCGACGAAATAGTTGTAGAGCACGCCTTCGGAGTTGAAATACGAGCTCTCTTCGCGCGCCACGACGCCCTCCCCATCGCCGAACTCGATGAGTGAGTTACCCGAGTTGGCTTGCCCGAGCAGCAAGTCGAGGTTGCTGCCAGCCGTGTCGAGCTGCCCTGCGGCCAGGACGATGCCCGCCTTGCCAACCCACGTACTTGACGCAAACTCGTGCGCCGTGTCGTTCGAAAAGTAGGTGAGGCCGCTACCCGCGACGAGCACGTCGAGCCCTTCAGCGCCGTCCCATTGGCCGATCGCTACGTCTGTCGGGGTGCCTTCAACCAAGGTGAGGGGCACCGGCGCGTCGAAGCACAAGATGCCGCCCGCCGTGACGTCGTCACCGCACACCGGCTCGGGCTCAGGGGGAGCGCCGCCAGCGCCGCCGGCGTCCTGACCAGCCGCACCACCGGGAGTCACTGCGCCCACTCCAGCGGTACCGCCTTCGCCCGCGACGCCACCGCCGTTCGGCGCCTCGCCGCCTGCGCCAGCGCCTGCAGCCGTCGACCCAGCCTTGCCCGAGCTCGATCCGCCTGAGCTCGCTCCGCTAGCAGCTTGACCGCCGTCCCCCTGGTCGCCGGCAGCGCCGTGCGGCGCGACTTTGCCGTCATCGGAGCCACAAGCCAACACGACCAGTGGAGTGGAAACACCAAGAAGCACGGCTGCGCGTAAGACTTTCATGGATCGCACAAGCTACCCGGCCTCCGCGCGGCTGGGAAGAGGGCGACACTTACGGCCGCTTGCCCGCCAATTTGTCGAGCGCGAGCGCCGGGCGCTGGAGGTTCCGGGCGCGCATTTTCAGAAAGCCGCCAGCGCCGCCTTCACGGTCAACGCCATCAGCACGAGCGACGAGCTGGCAAACAGCGCAAAGCGCGCGTTGATGTTGTTCCACAACGCCTGCAGCAGGCTGTGCGCGACGCGCAGCCCGACGTAAGCCCAGGCCAGCGTCGCGTTCAGCCCGGCGCCTTGCCCGATGACGGCCAGCGCCAGCGCGACGGCGTAGAACACGGTCGGCTGCTCGAACAAGTGGTTGTAGTTGTCGGCCTTCCAGCGCACGCGCGGCGGCAGCGTGGCCATCAGTTGGCCTTTGGGCAGGTTCGGATCCAGCTTCATCTTGGCCGCCAAGATGGCGGGAATACGCGTCGCGTACATCCAGAACCACATCACGTGGGTCCAAGCGGCGAGCGCTACGACGGGGGCGACGATGGGGCTGACCGACATGGGCCGGCACACTACCCCACCGATTACCCATGCGTATTGGGGGGTTGCCCTGTCGAGGGCTCCGGAACACATGGCCGAAGTGACCTGCTGAGAAAAGGCAAAGCCGCACCGGCGCCCTGTCGCGCGTCAGAGCGAGGCGCGTTTGGGCGTTCGAAAAAACGAAGACCCCGTGTCGATCCGCGCAGGGGCCGTTCGTCGCTTGATCGAAGCGGGCCACAAAGGCCCGTCAGAACCGCGAAATTACGGAGAAATAGCATGCGAAAGCTCATCGTCTCGGAGTTCATCACCCTCGACGGCGTCATCCAAGCTCCCGGAGGGGCCGACGAAGACCGCGACAACGGCTTCCAGCACGGCGCCTGGACGCTGCCTTACTGGCACGACGACATCGGCGCCGACTTCGGCGCCATGATGAAGGACGCCGATGCGCTCTTGCTCGGTCGGCGCACCTACGTCGGCCACGCCGAAGCCTTCGAGCCCATGCCGGTGGGCGATCCCTTTGGCGACATGATGAACGCGCCGGCCAAATACGTCGTGTCCAAGACGCTCACCCAGGAGACGGCCATCTGGCGCAACACCACGATCATTCGCGACAACGTGCTCGAAGCCGTCCGTGCGCTCAAGGCTACTGCGGGCAAGAACATCCTGACGGATGGCAGCAGCCAGCTCGTTCAGGAGCTCCTCGCGCACCAGTTGGTCGACGAGCTGCACCTCTTGATGTACCCGCTCGCGGTCGGCGGCGGCAAGCGGCTGTTCCCAGCCAATGTGCTCAGCAAGTTCAAGTTGGGCGGCGTGAAGACGTTTCCGAGCGGCGTCGTGAAGCTCCGCTACACGTTGAGCGCGGAGTGAAAGAGACTGGACCGGTGCATCAAAGAAGACCCGCACTTCGCGCCGACCGGCGCCAGGGCGCAGCCACCTGAAGGACGGCGGGGCTGCGGAGTCGAGCTCGTCGGCTACTAGCCCAAGAGTCCGGGTAGTGGCCCGGTGGCGCCCGATGCATCACCGAACGAGGTCAGGTCGGTGGCGCCCATGGCCTGGCCCATCGACACCAGCATCTGGTTGTTGTCGCGGCGATTTTGGCTGAAATCCAGGAGGCGCCCGGGCTTGAGCTTACCGCCCGCGCCGCCCGCCAGCACGTACGGCATCAACGTGAGGTCGTGCTGCGTCGACTCGCCAATTTCGGTCGCCCAGAGCAGCAGCGTGTTGTCGAGCAGCGAGCCCGAGCCTTCCTTGTACGAGTCGAGCTTGCCGAGGAAGTACGCCAGCTGCTCGGCGTACCAGGTCTGAATCGCGTTGTACGCCTCGTAGTTGGTGCCGCTCGACGCAAAGTCGTGGGAGATGACGTGATGATTGCCTGATTTGCCCAGGAACTGGAACAGGTGTTCGCTCTCCGAGTAGCTCCACTGCAGGGTCAAGATGCGCGTTTGATCGCAGGCGAGCGCGGCAGCGGCCAAGTCCATCTGCAATTGGCCGGCCTTGGCGTATTCGTCGTCGACGCTCAGGTTCACGGCCGTGAGCGAGGGCGGCTGGCACGTCGAGCTGGCGCCGCTGGAGCCGTTGGCGCTGCTACCGGGAGCGCCGACCAAGCGCGCCTCCACGTCACGCATGGCCGCTAGGTGCGCCTGCAGTTTCTCGCGGTCTTCCTTGCCTATGAGGCCCAGCAGGCGCGTGGTTTCGGCGTTCGACACGTCGAAGACGCTTTTGCGCTGCGCCCAGAGCCGCTCCAGCTCCGGGTTCGGCATGCCGGGCGTGCCGCCCGTGACGCCGCCGAAAACGGTAGTGAACACGTCCTTCGGATCTTCGCGCGGGGGAATGGGCTGGTTGGTGGCGCGGTAGGAGATGCGTGCGCGCACCTCGGTGTCGCGCACGTGCACGCCGAGCTGCAGGCTCTTGAATGGCGTCGGCGGGTTCAGCTTGTCGACCAGGTACTGATCGATGGATTGGCCGCTGCCCCAACCCGAAGTGGTGTTGCCAAAGCTCTTGAACTCGTTGCCCGAGTTCAGCGGGCGCGCCGTGAGCATGCCGCCCGTACCACGCGCATGCTCCGACCCCAGCGTGCCGCCCAGCGCGCCGTTCTGCAGCGAGTCATTCAGCCGAATACCCTTGAGGAACGTGAGCTTGCTCTTGTACTGCTCGAGCGGAAGGGTGATTTTGTTGAGCTGAAAGCTGGTTTCGCTGCCGGTCGGCCAAAACAGGCTGTTGCGAGTGCCGTTCGGGGTCGTGAACACCACCAAGCGCGTGGGCGGGGCGTCTTGGCCAATGGCGCGGCGGGCGTCGAGCAGCGGCCACAGCGCCGTGGTGGCGAGCGAGCCGCGCAGCAGGTTGCGGCGCGAGAAACGCATGGGTCGATGGGGGCCAGCTCCGTGCGTCATGGCGTGATCGGGCTCCTGAACCAGAAGGCGTCGGTCTGCGTGGTAGCGACGATCAGCTCCAGCAAGTCGCCGCTCGAGCCGTTGAAGCTATCGCGCATCACGCCCAGGGAGCATTCGTCGGCTTCGGCTTCGCTGCGCCCCGCTGCGTAGCGAAACAGCTGGGTGGCCATGCAGGCGCGAACCTGGCTGCTGGCTGCGAGCTTCTCGGCCATGGCGCGCACGCCCACGAACGAGCCGGCCAGGCCTGGGTCGCTGGCGCCGATGATCTCACCCGAAACGTCGAGCGCCGTGCCGTTTTCCGTGTCGCGGTAGCGGCCCATCGCGTCGAAATGCTCGAAGGCCAGGCCGATCGGGTCCATCAGCGAATGGCAGCCATTGCAGCTCGCGCCCGCCGCCAAGTGTCCAGTGAGACGCGCACGCGCTGTCGCGGCTTCGGTCACGTCCGGAATCGTGACGTCGATGTCGGGAGGCGGCGGCGACGGTGGCTGGCACAGCAGCATGGAGCGCACGAACTTGCCGCGCAGCACCGGCGAAGTTTGATCGGGATGAGCTTGCACCGACAAGAAGCCGGCTTGCGTCAAGATGCCAGAGCGATCTTGCGCAGTCGGCAGCTCCACGCGCTGTAGCCCCGCGCCGCCCGCAGGCGCCGCGACGCCGTACACTGCAGCAAGCGGTGCGTTCACGAACGCGACAGGCGCCGTGAGCAATGTCTTCAAGCTGCGATCGCCCGACCAGAGCACGTGCTCGACGAACGCGGGCAGCTCAGCAGCCATTGCGCTACCCAGTTCGAGCGTGAACTCTGGGAAGGCGGTCGCGCTCTTGGTCGTTACCTGCAGGCGACGCGAGCCGGTCCACTGCTCGAAGAAGGCTGAAACGGCCGCTCGAGCGCGCGGCTCAGCCAGCATTTTTCTGGCCCATTCGGCGACCTTGGCCTTGCTGTCGAGGCCGCCACTGGCAGCGGCGTCGAGCAGTGCGTCGTCGGGGATGGACGACCAGATCAGAAACGACAGGCGCGTGGCGATCTCGTACGCGTCGAGCGGCACCTGCTGAGTGGTGCCGTCGGCGGCCGAGGTGGTTTCGAGCCGATACAAGAAGTTGGGCGACTGCAGCGCGGCGCGCACCATCACCTCGATGCCTTCGGCGTAGCTGCCGCCGGTGTGGCCAGCTTCGAACGCAGTCATCAGGCCCTGCTCGTCGGCTTCGGTGGTGGGACGACGGAAGGCGCGGCGGCCGAGCTTTTTGGCGAACGCGCGCGCGCAGGTGGCCTCGCCTTGCGCGGCTACGTCGCAGCCGACGAGGGCGTTCAGGTCTTGGACGGCTTGCTTGGCGAGCGCCTCGGAGACGAGCACGTACTTTTCGGCGTGCAGCGCCGACACCGTGAGCACCGCGGCGTTGTTGTCGAAGCTGTTCGTGATCTCGTCGGCAGGTAGCTCCGCCGCGGGGCTCGGGTCCACGTTCAGCAGATCGCGAACGGCGTTTTGGTACTCGAAACGCGTGAGGCGTCGCAGCGGTGTGCGCGGCACTGGCTGAGCCGGACAGCTGGCCATCTCGACGGGGCCCGGCCCAGCGGGCTTGCCGCCGCCTGAACCGCCCTGCGCCTGACCGGGGGGAGAGGACGGATCGCCGCCTGTACTGCACCCTGCAGCAAAAATCAGCGGGAACGCCCACACGGCCCGAACGCGATCGAACAGCACCTTCGTCACCTGTGCTGAGACCTAAGGAGGGCAAGAACGGTCACTTTTTCTTAGGGTTCCGGCACAAATGACGCTGCCAACGCGGCCGGAACCCGCAGGATCGGAAATTTCCTGAGGGCCCCCAAAAAAGGTTTCGTAACTTCTGAACCGCCAAATCACCCACTGCCATGTTTCAAGGAGGTGTGCGGATGTCACGAATGAAGCAGGGGTTTGGCACGGTGGGGCTGATGGCGGCGGGCTTC
>DATAKF010000445.1:0-15760 GCA_036261775.1 Polyangiaceae bacterium
CGGCACACCCGTCAACGGCCCTGCCGATCTCGCGCAGGCCATCGCAACCGACGCGGACTTTCCGATCTGCGTGGCCAAGCAGCTGCTCACCTACGCGATTGGCCGCTCTTTCAGCTCATTCGAAGCCAAAGCGTACGCCGCCGGCGTCGGCGTGCGCATGAAAGACGGCACTTGGCCGGAGTTTCTCAAGGCGGTCGTCAGGAGCGAAGCCTTCCGCACGCGCCGCGGTGAGGCCCCGTGACGCCCGCCTTGGCGACGCAGCTCGAGCATGGGAGCAACCAATGAGAGTTAGCAAATCGCGCAGATTGTTTTTGACGGGCGCGGCCACCACCTTGGCGCTGCCGTTTCTGCCGTCGGCTTTGTGGACGCGCCGGGCCACCGCCGCCGCGTGTGCAGCCCCCCGACGCTTCATGGCGTGGATGGTGCCGAAC
Source organism: Polyangiaceae bacterium (assembly GCA_036261775.1). Taxonomy (GTDB): domain Bacteria; phylum Myxococcota_A; class Polyangia; order Polyangiales; family Polyangiaceae; genus PMG-095. Next base: position 432 of record DATAKF010000445.1, read on the forward strand.
GGCATGGTCATGAACAACTGGACGCCCGCCATCACCGGCACGGATTGGGAGATGCCTTCGATCTTGGCGCCGCTCATGCCAGTGCGAAAGAAGATCATGGTCCTGACCGGCCTGGACCATCAGCAAACGGCCGAGCCCGGCTCGCCGCCAGGAGGCCACGGCGCCGGTACGGGTTGCTTCCTCAACATGATCCCGGTCTTCGGGCACTTGACCGACGCAGCGCGCACCAGTCTCGATCAAGTCTTGCTGCCCGCGCTCAACAGCGCGGAGTGCGGCACGCCACTCCTACCAAACTTGAACATTGGCCTACAAGGCGACAACGGCTTGTGCGACCGCGCCTCGTGCGACTTCTCGCGCGCCATCTCGTGGATCAAGGGCAAGCCGCAGCCCAACCTGTACGACCCGCGCGCCGTTTTTGACCGGCTTTTTTCGGGTTTTGATGCGCCCGCCGCCGGCATGCCCGACGCAGTGGCCGAGCAGCGCAAAGCCGAGCACAAAAGCGTGCTCGACGCCGTGCTGGGCGACATTCAGTCGCTCAACGTCAAGCTGAGTAAAGGTGACAAGGACAAGCTGGACGAGTACGCGACGTCACTGCGTGCGCTCGAAGGCCGGCTCGACAACATGGGCACCGGCAGGGCTTGCGAAAAGCCTGCACAACCTGCGGCCTCGCCTCCGCTCAACCAAGAGCGCGGCATCACGCCCACGACCGTGGTTCAGCAGCATACGCCCATCTTCGTAGAGCTGATGGCGCTGGCGTTTACCTGCGATATCACGCGCTCGCTGACGTTCATGTTGGGCAACGGCACCAGCAACAACGACTTTCAGTTTCTGATCGGCGCCTCGACGCCGCACCACGGCACGAGTCACCACAACAACGAAGCTAGCAAGCTTGCCGACTTGACCAAGATTGGCATCTGGGAAATGCAGCAGGTAGCCACGCTGCTCTCCAAGCTCGACGCCGCGCAAGACGCGGACGGCAGTACTGTGCTCGACAACACCACCTTCTACCTGAGCAGCGACATCGGCGACGGCAACGCCCACAACCACTGGGACATGCCGGTGCTGCTGGCCGGCGGCGCTGGCGGCAAACTGAAGCTGGACGGCAGTCACGTGAACTACACGCCAGGACTCAAGTTTCCGCGGCCGTTGGTCGGCCCGCGCAGCGACGTGCACACCGGTCGCGCCTTGGTTTCCATCCTGCAGGCGCACGGCATCATGCAAGACACCTTCGGCGAGGCGACCGGCGGTCCCTTGGCCGAAATGATGAACATTTAGCGCTAAGGCTCCGCGGAGCGCGCGCAGCGAAAGCCGCGCGTTGGATCCGGAAAGGCCGGCAAGAAAGCGTAGCGGGTCGAGGCGCGGAGCGACGCCGCGTCGTCGAACTTGTAGTCGCCGCCGCGGAAGACGCGCGGTTCGTTCGCGGCGCCCAGCAACGCGCAGTTGTCGCACGCCTCCGAGGTGTAGGGCGCGTACGCATCGAGGGTCCATTCCCAAAGGCTACCTGCCAGATCGAGCTGTCCAAAGCGCCCAGCACCTGTCGCAAGGCTACCCGCGACCGGCAAGTCGGCATCCGTGCAGGTCGAGTCACTGTCGAAAACGCAAGCGAACACGGCGCGCTCGGGTGAAGGGGCTTCATCACCCCACGGGTAGATGCGCTGCTGGTCGCCTCCGCTTGCTGCGTACTCCCACTCGGCCTCCGTGGGCAGCCGTTTGCCCTCGGCCGCGCAGAACGCGAACGCTTCGAACCAGGTAATGCAGCTGATCGGCCGCGCTTCGTTGGCCTCGGGAGTCGCGGTCCAGGTGCCGCCACACTCGGCGATCGCAAAGTCGAATTCTGCGGGCGTTTCAGGCAGCGTGGGGAGCCATGCGTCGCGCCAGCCGCTCTCCGGCAGCTTGGGGTGCGCGCCTGCGCCCAGGCTCAAGCTGCTGGGCTCGAACGTCTCCACGAAGCGCCGGAAACGCCCCACCGTGACCTCGTACTCGTCGAGCCAAAACGAGTCGACCGTGACCGGGTGCTGCGGGTATTCGCTCTCGAAGCCGGCGCTGTCGGGCGAACCCATCAAAAAGGTGCCGCCGTTGACCAAGAGCTGGTCGTCGCAGGGCGCGCTGGCTCCGTCGGCCGCGCATGGCCGAGGAGCGACCAGTAGCTGCGCACGGGTTTGCGTGGTTTGGCGCTGCTCGGAGAGCTCGGTGACCTGCAGCGTGATGGTGTAGGTGCCCGCTCGAGCTGCCCTGAAGCTGGCTCGGACAGCGTCGGGCTGGGGCTCGAGCTCGAGGTAGTTACCGCTCGGATCCTGGGCGTTCCAAAACGTGCGAACCGAAGCGCCTTCCGGATCCCCGCTGCCCTGCGACGAAAGGAAGACGTCGCTGCCCGGCGCCGGAGCGGTTGACGGTGCCCTGGTGGGGCCGTACGGATAGTCGGCGTCGTCGCTGGGCGGCCCGATTTGGAAATGCAGCTCGGCCAGCGGCGCCAGATCGGGGCAGTGGGCAGGCCCAGTCGCGCAGGCTAGTTCGCAACCGGAGCTGCAGCTCGGTTTGGGTGGTTCTGGTGCTCGCTCGGCGCAGCCGAGGGTCAGCAGCCAGACGAATGGCAGGCGCTGCATGAGCACCCTCGGCACAAGGGGCGCTCGACCCGAAACCATTTCGGGAACTCTCCGCCTGTCTTTTGGTAAGAACTCGCGGTGTGGGCCCCTGTATACGTTGGTGGCCACGCGAGCAGCTGCGCTAGCAGAACGTGCATTTCTGGTTCGGAGGCGGCAGCGCCTGCTGGCGGCAGCGCTGTTCAGCTTCGGCTTGGCCGCGTGCGGCTCGGAGGCCCCGCCGGCCGAGTCAGGCACGCCGTCGACTAGCGCGGGTTCGAGCCCGGTTGGCAGTGCGGGCACGGCGGCCGTGGGAGCTGCTGGTGTCGGGGGCGGAGCGGCAGGTACGGGTGCGCTCCCGGGCTCTGCCGGCGCGAGCGCGAATACAGGCGGAGCTGCACCGAACGCCGCGGCCGGGTCCGGCGGCACGAGCGCGGGTGCCGCTACCGGCGGCACGCCGGCTGCTGGCGGTGCGAGCGCAGGCTCGACCGCAGGCGGCAGCGCAGGTTCGAGCCCGGTCGTGGTGGTTCCGCCGGTGCGTGACACTGCTTCCAAGGTGCCAATCTCGCCGGCGCCGAGCGGCTACACGGTCGAAGGCAATTTTGCCTACGGCCCGCTGACAGCGCAGCGCATCGACGTCATCTATCCGAACGGTGGCGGCCCGAAAGCGAACGCGCTCCTACCGGTCGTGTTGATGTTCCACGGCGGCGCGTGGATCCATTCGTACACCAACAACTACGGGTCCGGTAAGGACCACATGACCACGTTTCACAATCGGTTTCTCGCGCACGGCTTCATCGTGTGCAACGCCGAGTACCGCGTGAACGACGCGACGCCCGATGGCGCTCCCGCTCCCGCAGCCGTCGAAGACGCGCTGCTTGCGGCGCAATGGTGTTGGAACTACCTGGACTACTTCCACGGCGACCGATCCAAGTTCGTCGTCACCGGCGCGTCTGCCGGTGGGCACTTGGCGTTGATGGTCGGGCTCACCACGCCTTCGGCCATGCTCGGCCCCACGTCGCCCAGCAACTTCAAGGTCGCCGCCATCGTCTCTGGCTATGGCCCGGCCGATATCGAGGCCGAGATCAACGCCGTTGCCAAGGGCTGGATCCCGACGAATTTGCCCAACCGCGCCGCCGTCGCCAAGCTCGTCAATCCCATCACCTACGTGCGCAAAGACGCGCCGCCGCTGATCGTGGTGCAGGGCGAGAACGACAACACCGCGCCGGTGAAAGACAGCCAACGGCTGGTCTCGCTCTTGACCGAGGCCGGCGCCGAAGCGTCGATTCACCTCGTGCCGGGCGCCGCGCACGGCTTCGACAACAGCACTTGGCCCGACGCCGAGAAAGCCATGTTCGATTGGCTCAAGGCTCGGGGCATCGGCAAGTAGCGCGCACAGCGCCGAGAGAAGCTCGCATGAAAACCAAAACGACCTTGCGGAAACGTACGCTATTCGTGTGCTCGCTGCTCTCGACGCTGGGCGTCAGTTTGCCCGCGCGTGCCGACTACGAGCCCAACAAATACACGGAGGCGGGCACCAACCTGGTGCTCGAGTACAACCTGTACGTGCCGGACGGCGTCGTTGCCGGTACCAAGTATCCGCTGCTGGTCTACCTGCACGCGGCCAACAACGAGGCCATGCCCATGCGCACGTTGTCGTCCGACGGCAAAGGCTGGGTTCCGCAGCTGATGACGGTCGATGGCGGGAAAACCAAGGCCTTTTACATGATCCCGATCTCGCAAACCAACTCCTCAGGGTGGGGTGACCCCGTTGGTGCCATCACGGGCCCGCAGAAGTTCGAAGGACGTCTGACGGTCGTGGTGTTGAAGGAGCTGCTCACCAAGTATCCGATCGACCCGGATCGGCTCTACGTCACGGGCGCGTCGATGGGCGCGCGCGGCACCTACGACCTCTTGCGTCGGTATCCCGACTTCTTCGCCGCCGGTGCACCGGCCGCGTCACCCGCCAACCCGGCAGACGCGGCCATTTATGCGCGCCAGAACATCTGGGCCATCATGGGCTCGGTCGATCCAGTGGTGCAGCCCAACCGCGACACCATCGCTGCCATTCGCAAAGCTTGCGGCAACCCCATCTACACCGAGCTCGCCGAGCACGGTCACGACAGCTGGCGGTCGATTTACCCGATGCCGGAGTTCATCGCCTGGATGTTCGCGCAGCGCCGCGGCGTGCCGTGGACCGAGGTGAGCCAAGCGCCGACGCCCGAGCAAATTTTGGCGGCCGAGCAGGCTCCGGTGAAGGGCTTGAACGCGACGCAGCCGCTGGTCGTCACGCCGAGCTGCACGCCACCGGGATTGGGCGGCAGTGGCGGTAGCGGTAGCGGTTCGAACGCGGGCGGTGGCGCCAGCGCGTCGGGTGCGGGTGGGGTGTCGACGGAACCGTCAGGCTCGGGCGGTAGCGCTGGGAGCAACGTAGCAAGCGCCGGCACCGCTCCGTCCGCCGGCGGACAGGCACCGGCGCTCGGCGGCAGCGCGGGCGCGCCCACGACGCCCGGTCCTGTTGCAGGCTCGAGCAGCATGAGCGGCGCCGATCCCGTCGATCCTGGCGAAGAAGCCGCCGGTTGCGCGTGTCGCACGGCGGGGCACGACACCAAACAGAGCGCGCTTGGCCTTTTCGGCTCGCTCGCGGCCCTTCTCGGCTTGGCGCTACGGCGCCGCCGCGGCTAGTCGCACGGCGTTACGGCGCCGCCGCGGCTAGCCGTCAGGCGCTTTTCAGCGCAGGTACGCCGCGAGCTCCAGGTTCTGCTTCCGCACCGCGTCGCGCACGAAGCCCGAGACGATGTCGGCGCCGGCTTGGTTGGTGTGCGTGGCGTCGGTCCCGTTGGCAAAGTAGTCCTGCCACTTGATGGTCTGCAGCCACTCGTAGGTCGTGACGGTCAAGTCGATGACCGGCAAGCTCTCGCTTTTGCCCAAGTCGCGGATGATCTGCGGCAGGTTCGCCCCGACCGAGTTGACGTGTTGCGACGCCAAGGCGCCGTTGGCGCGCGAGATGGGCGTCACCAAGACCATATGCACGTTGGCGGCCTTGGCGTCGGCGATCATCTTTTGAAGGTTCGACTTGAAGGTGTTGGCGGCCGTCGTCTTGTCGTTGTGACCGACCTGCAGCATCACCCAATCGCCTGCCTTCCAGCCGCCCTTGATGGCGCCCCACAGCTTGGCGCTGTTCAGCACGCTGCCCGAGCTCTCGCCTGAATCGGCGTAGTTTGCGACAGAAACGGGGCTGACGAAGTGCTGCGGCAAATGCTGGCCCCAGCCGCTGAACGCTTCACTCTCTTGATCGGTGACGGTGGAATCTCCCGCCAGCCAGAGCATGAGCGGCTTGGCGATGGGCGCGTAGCAAAGGCTCATCGGCTTCGGGTCGCTGCCGCGGAAGTAGATGTCGAGCCCCGGAATGCCCTTGGACGTGGTGCCGTCTTGATCCGGCCGTAGCGGCTCGCCTTCGTAGACCCGCACGTTGGTCACGAACGAGAACCACTTGGCGTCGCCCGCCACGGTGGTTTGGGTCAGCATGCGCCGGTAGTATTCGGCTTCGACCTCGGTCTTGCCGGCGCCGCTGAGCTGCACCGTGACCTCGTAGTTGCCCGGCTCGCCGCCAAAGTGGCAGGCCAACGGCGAACCCGTGCACTTGGAGAGCACGCTCGTAGCGCACGGCGTGACCTGCGGCATGTTGGGCGGAGCGCCACCAGCGCCGGTCCCGGCGGTGCTGCCACCCGTGCCGGTACCGGAGCCACCAGCTGCACCACCTGTGCCGCTACCGGCCGTGGGTGCGTTGCCGCCGTTGCTCACGGCCGTTCCAGCTGTTCCGGTGCTCGCGCCAGCGCTACCTGCAGTTGAATACGCGCCGCCCGTGTTCGTGCCGCTCGTGCCCGTGCTGGCACCGGCAGCGCCGGCCGTTGGCGTCGGGTTATTCGGCGTGGTCTCTTCCGGCGCTTCGACACTGCACGCTGCGCCAAGCAGCAGCGCACCGGTGCTCGCCACGCTCGCGTACCGACCCAAGAGACTGACCCGCGTTTTCTCGCTGTTCATGGCTTACTTCACGTAGGCGGCTAGGGGACTGGTCGTGCGCTTCAGGTCTTTGGCGAGCAGCTCGGCCATCTGCGTTGCGCCTTGTTTGGTGAAGTGCGCTTTGTCGCCGCCGATGTAGATGAGCTTGGCGGCTTCTTGCCCGACTTGGTTCAGTAGCTCCAAGCTGCGCGCGTTCAGATCGACGAGCGTCAGGCTTTGTGTGGTCGCAAACTCGCGCAGCACCGTGGCGTAAGGGCCGAGCCGCGCGTTGCCGTTCTTGCCGCCGCTCCACTCTTGCAACGCCGAGGGCGTGACGACGATGAACGTCGCTTGCTTGGCTTTCACCTCTTGCGCCATCACCCCGTAGCGCGCTTGAAAGGCTGGCGGATCGACGTGCCGGCCCTCGACCGAGCCGCTGTCGTTCGCGCCAAAGGCGGCCATCACGTAGTCGCCCGCTTTGAGGGCGCTGATGATGTTCTTCCAGCGCCCAGTGTAAAACGTCTCCACGCTGGCGCCGCCGATGGCCTGGTTGTTCAGCTTCACTTTCGTGAGCAAGAACGGCGGCAGCTCTTGACCCCAGCCCTCTTGAGCCGAGCCAGCCGCGTAGGTCATGACCGTCGAATCACCCGCAAGGTGTAGAGTCGTCTCCGGTAGGGTCGACGGATCGACGCTACTGCTGCCCGCCGCGCCGCCTGCTGCCGTGCCGGCGCTGCCGGCGGTGTTGGGCGCGCCTGCTGCGCCAGCGCTGGCCGAAGCCGTTCCGCCCGTTGCCTGACCACCCGCTCCCGAGCCTGCCGTCGCGCTCCCGCCGCCTGCTGCAGAACCCGCGCTGTTCGGCTGCCCACCAACGCCCGTCGAGCCGCCCGCCGTCGAGCCGGCTAGCCCAGCACCGCTCCCGGCGCTGGGAACCGTGGGCGGCTGGCCCGCAGTACCGCTCTCCGGAGCCTCGTCAGGCTGTGCGCCCGCGCACCCGACCAAGCCGGCAAACAGCAGCAACCAGGCGAAGCGCGGCGTTTTCACTCATGGATAGCAAGGGGGCCAGGTTGGTAAACCGTGCCCCAAAACGCCAGCGCGCCGCCTCCGGCGACCCTCAGGCCGCCGGCTGCGTCGGATCCAGCTCGGGGGCGCCCGCCGACGGTCCCAAAAGGGGCACCAGGTCCCGTTGTTCCAAGGACTCGCGCTCGAGCAGCGCGGCCACCAGCGCGTCGAGCTTGGCGCGTTCGCGCTGGATGGTGCTGGTCGCGCCCGTCAAGGCAGCCGTCAGCGCTTCGCGAGCCTCGGCTTCGATCGCGTAGGTCGTGGCGTCGCTGGTGCCGCTGTCGGTTGCGACGCTGTGACCCAAGAACGGATGCTCCGCGTCGTGGTCGTAGTACACGGCGCCGAGCTTCTTGCTCATGCCGTAGTTGGCCACCATCTTGGTCGCGATCTTCGTGGCTTCTTTCAGATCGTTCTCGGCGCCGGTCGAGACGTCACCGAGCACCACGCGCTCGGCTGCGTAGCCGCCCATCAGCACCTGCAGCCGCGCTTCGAGCTCGGGCTGAGTCATGATGTGGCGATCGGCGCCGGGTGTTTGCTGCGTCACGCCTAGCGCCATGCCGCGCGGAATGATCGTGACTCGGTGCAGCGGCTCCGCGTGCGGCGAAGCGTGCGTCACGATGGCGTGGCCGGCCTCGTGAATGGCCACGCGTCGCTTCTCCTTCGGGTCCAGCTTGGATTCGCGCAGATCACCGAGCACGATCTTGTCGTAGGCCGCGCGAAAGTCGACGGCCTCGATGCTGTCGGCGCCGCGCCGCGTGGCGCTCAGCGCGGCTTCGTTGGTCAGGTTCGCCAAGTCGGCGCCCGAGAAGCCGGGCGTGTTGCGGGCCAACGTCTCCAAATCGACGTCGGAGGCGATCGGCTTGTTCTTGACGTGAACGCCCAAGATGGCGCGCCGCGCGTCCAGCTCCGGCCGATCGACCACGATGCGCCGATCGAAGCGGCCTGGCCGCAGCAGCGCTGGATCCAGCACATCGGGCCGGTTGGTGGCGGCCATGACGATGGTCAGGTCATTGCGGCTGAAGCCGTCCATCTCCGAAAGCAGCTGGTTCAGCGTCTGCTCGCGCTCGTCGTTACCGCCGCCCAAGCCGGCGCCGCGCGAACGCCCTACGGCGTCGATTTCGTCGATGAAGATGATGGACGGCGCGTTCTTTTTGGCGTCCGCAAACAGCTCGCGCACGCGAGCCGCGCCCACACCCACGAACATCTCGATGAACTCGGAGGCGCTGATCGAATAGAACGGCACCCCCGACTCACCGGCCACGGCGCGCGCCAGCAAGGTTTTTCCGGTACCGGGCGGACCAATCAACAGCACGCCACGCGGCACACGGCCGCCCAGGCGCCGAAAACGCTCGGGCTCCTTCAAGAACCCGACCACCTCTTGCAGGTCGGCCTTCACGCCCTTGAGACCCGCTACGTCGGCAAGCGTGACGTTCGGCTGCGCCTCGACCTCGAACTTCTTGTTGCGGCCCTTCAAAAAGCCGCCGAGCGGGCCGCCGCCCGACATCATCTTTTGCGTGCGGCTCGACATCCAGGCCAGCGCGCCGATGATCAAGACCAGCGGCAAGATGTTCATGAGCAGCGCCAGGGCCAGCGGCGGCTCTTCGCTAGCCACCTGTAGCTCGACCTGCTTTTCGCGCAGCAGCGGGAGCAGCGCCACGTCCTCGTTCGGGCCGAGCGTGCGGAACTTCTTCAGCGTCTGCCCAGCCACCTGCTGCGGAGACGACAGCTCACCTTCGATGCTCTGCCCGGTGATGAGCACGCTCTTCACCTTGCCCTGCTCTGCAAGCGTGAAGAAATTGGAGTAGCCAATCGTCGGCGCCTGCGAGCGCGCCGCCCGTCCCTGCCAAACCCACATGCCAACCAGCGCCGCGAGCAACGCGCCCATCAAGAGCCACGACGGGCGCTGGGGCGGGGTGGGCAGGCCCTTACCGGGAGGGCCTACGGACGGTGGCGGGGGCATGCTCTGTGACAAGCCCGCACGGTGCTATCCGCCGGGCACTGCGTCAACTCAATCTGCCTAGATCGTCACGTTGAGCTTGGCGACGAATCCGCTCTCGACGCCGCCGCTGGTGCTGGCCAGCTCCTGACTCGAGCTGTCGCTGAAGACCCTGTCACTGGTCAGCGAGACTTGGCTCGAGTTGGACACGCTGGCCTCGTAGCCCTCGTTCGCGTAGTCCTCTTGGCAGGGTGCCTGGGGCAACGCCAGCTGAGATGTGGCGACTTTGTTGGCGCCCGAAGACGCCATTTCGATGCTCGAGCCAGCCGACCCAGCGCACATCGGCCGCAATGCTGCGGGGATTGACCCGCCGAAGCGATCGGTGGATAGCCCAGGGCAGGGAGTCGCTGGAGGTGGTCTTGTCATTTCGGAGCCTGAGCATCGCTTTGGGGGCGATGCTGGCGGCGGTGTTGGCGCTGCACTTCGCGGCGCTCGCGCACTACCCGAAGGAGCAGCTGGATCCTTACCGGCTGTCGGATTTCTACCCGCTCAGCGTGTTCGTGTTTCGGACACCTAGGCTGTACCAACTGGGCGTGACGCTCGCGCTTGGTGGCGGCTTCGTCTGGGCGTGGCCACGCCTGTCGCGGGCGCGGCTGAAGCTGGGCTGGTTACTGCTGGCCGGCCTCACGTTTGCGGTGCTGAGCAACTTGCAGCACGGCGTGCGCTTTGGGCTCGATTTTCCTACGGCTACGTCGGGCGGTAGTGGCATCGAATACTACCACGACGCCATCGTGATCCCGGGGCCGCTGTGGCTCGTGCGGCACTACAATGCCATTCAGTTCGAGCTGCTCGAGCACGCGCGCACGCATCCGCCAGGTCCGGTGCTCCTCTACTGGTTGCTGTGGAAGGTCGTCGTTTACCCGGTGGCCATTTCGATCGCCATCGCGGCGCTTGGGCTCGGGCTCGCGTTGCCGTACCTGCGGCGCCTCTTGGTGCTGACACTCGGTGAAGAGCCGCCGGGCGCGCTGGCACTGTTCACGGTGCTGCCCGGCACGTTGATTTACGGGCTTGCGACGGTTGACGGGCCGATCGCGGGGTTGTTTCTGGGCAGCTTGGTCTGCTTCGTCGACGACCGACGGCGCTACAGCTGGCTGGGGGCGTCGCTGTTCTTGTTCGCGTCGCTGTTCTTCACCTTCGGCGCGCTGTTCTTGTTGCCGGTATTGGTCGGCTTCGAGCTACTGCGCCGGCGTAGTCTGCGGCGCTCGGCGACGGTGTTGGCTTTGGCTGCCGCTTTGCTGGTGGTGGTCAAGCTGGGGCTGGGGTTCGACTGGTGGCGAGCGTTTTGGAAGGCGGCCGTGATGGAGAACGCCAAGGGCTTTTTGCTGATAGCCGAGCCCAAGCGCTACCTCTGGTACCGGCTAGGCGCCGTGGCCGAAATCTCAGTGTTTTTGACGCCTTTCGTCGCGCTCTTGTGGTGGCGGGGCAGGGGGGCGTTGAAGGCGCTGAGCGCGGACGGCTTTGCGCTGGCTTGGCTCGGACCGCTGTCCCTTCTGTGTATGCTGGTAGCGGGCGCTCTGAAGATCGGCGAGGCGGCGCGGGTCTGCTTGTTCATCGTCCCGTACCTGTGCTTGCCGGCTTTTGCCGCTTGGCAGCAGCTCGACCAGGCGGGCAGGGAGCGCGTGGCTCACGCTGTGTTGGCCTTTGGCTGCGCGATGCAGCTGTTTGGATTCTATCAGTGGTAAATCACCTCTGCTTAGTCCGATGCTCGGTGCTGTTGCTCGCGGCGTGGCTCTTGCTGGGCTGCAGTACGGAGGACCAAGCCAGACAGCAGACGCTCGTCTTGCGCGGATTCCATTTGGTTGACGTGGATTCGCGCAGGGTGAGCGATGCCGACGTGCTAATCGAAAACGGCGTCGTGGTCGCGCGAGCCACGTTGCCGAGCGCGCGCGTCGTCGACGGACACGGCGCGTACTTGATGCCCGCGCTGTGGGACCTAAAGGCGTCGCTCTGGGGCAATGACTCGACCTACGACTGGGAGGTCTTGACCCAAGACATTAACTTTACCCAGTGCGCGGCACTGCAATTGTACTATGGCGTCGCGCACGTCGGCGTATTCGGGATGAAGCGCGAATGGGTCGAGCGCGAGCTGAAACGCGCCGACGCGCTCGAGCTGTCCGCAGCCGAGCCGCTCTACCCAGGTCGCACGATTTGTGGGAAAAAGTCCCACGGCTGCGACCCGACGGAAGACGTGGCGGCCGCCAAACAGGCGCTGGCCGAACGCGTTCATTACCTGGCGCCGCTCTTCTACATTGCATACTCGCGCGATCCCAAGAGCTGGATACCAGGCGTGAAGGAAGAAGTGCTGGCGGAGCTGCTCGCGGGCGCTGCCCAGCGGCAACTGCCGGCCATCGTGCTCGTCGACGATTGGGCCGACGCCGAGCGCGCCGTGCAGCTTGGTGCGCGGGTGGTCTACGGATTTCCGGCGCATCCAGTCCCGGATGGTTTGTTGCAGCTCATGCGCGAGCGTGGCGTCGCCTTCGCGCCCGCTTTGGCGCGCCACCTCGAGCTCGATCGGTTGCTCGGCAACGACGCAGCGTTGGCGGATCCGTTCATGAACGTCAGCTTGCAGGCGGACGTGCGCGAGTCGTACCGCAGCGAAAAGGGGTTGTGGCACGAATGGCGCACGAGTTTGGTGCTCGGTCGCGAACGGCGCTCGGTCATGCTCCAAAACGTGGAGCGCGTCGTGAAGGCTGGCGTGCAGCTCGTGTCAGTCAGCGACGCCGGCTCCGTTCCCGGCGCCTTTCAAGGCTACGCCAGCCACGCCACCCAAGCCTGGTTCGAAAAGGCCGGTCTCTCCGGTTGGGATCGCCTCGCCGCGGCCACCACCTGGCCCGCCGCAGTGCTTGGGCGGCACATAGGCTTTGCACCCGGCGACGCCGCGGACTTTCTCGCCGTCGAAGTTGACCCCGTTGCCAGCGCCGCAAATCTCCGCAAGATTTCGCTCGTCGTCCGCAAGGGATCGCTCGTCAATCGCGACAAGCTGCTCCCCGATCTGACGCGCGGTCTCTACAAACCTTGAGCCCGTCGTCGGCTATTGCGCTGGCCCACGCGCTTCGCGCTGCGCCTCGAAGAAATCGAAGATGGCGCTGCTGGCAATACATGGCCAAGGATCGCCGGAGCTCTGATTGCTGAGGTCGTCGTGATGGCAAAATCGAAACGGCTGGGCGCAGTCCTTGTAGTCCACGCAGCCTGGATCGATCGGCATCTGGTTCACGCTGCAGCTGGCGGCCTCCACGGGGGTCGAGCTTTCACTACAGCCGTTGAAGGTGGCTAGCTTCTTAGCAGCCTTGGTGCCGTCTTCGTCCTGCGCCAGGGCGCGGCTGTTGTTGCTCTGCGTCGAATGGACGAAGAGCACCGGCAGCAGCGGCGCGCTGTTTCCGTAGAACGTGCCGACCATGGCCGCGGCGCGCAAAGTTGCTGGCGCAGCAAGCTTCTGGTGCTGCGCAACCCACGACATGACCACACGACCACCCGAGCCGTTGCCACCAACAAAAATGTGGTTCTGATCGGCGCAGACCTGTGACAACACCTTGGTCAGCAGGGCCTCGATGTTGGGCCTTCCGCTCTCGAAAGTCCCGAGGCTCATGGCATCGACGGCTTGGGGACCCGCCAAGACGTACTGCGCAGACCTGGGATCGCTCGTGAGGCGGTTGAAGTCGTTCATGATGTTCGTGGCGTGTAAAAAGAATACGAGCGGCAGCGGCGTCTTGCCGTCGTAAGCGGCTGGAAGCACGTAACGAACCGTTCTATCGCTCTGGGGGCCGTTGGGCTCTGCGCGCGCGCAGCCGGGGCTGGGGACGACCTCCGCGTCGTCGACTTCACCGGGCGCGCCGCCGCTGCCGATGATTCCGCCGCTGCCTGCACCGGTTTGAGGCCCGCCAGCTTGGGTTGACGAGCCTACTGCAGCCGTTCCTTCGCCCTGGCCCCCGCCTACAGTAGGTGACGCGCCCGCGTCGCTGGTTGCCGAGCTGCTACCGCTCGTTCCGGAGGTGCTGGTCGCGGAGCCCGCGCTGGACGTTGCGACGGAGCCGCCTGCGTTCGCGGCGGCGCGGTGTCCGACCGAGTCACCGCCGCAAGCTCCTATCCCGCAAGCGGCGATGTAGCTCATCGCAGCAGCAAGTAGCCGCCAAGCGCCCATGTGCGCACCTCCACCCAGCGACCTGGTGACCACGCGACTACGATACAATGAGAGCTGTCGGCGAGGCACGCCTTGCCCTAGGCGCAGGCGTCCCTGGGTCAGAATGGATCACGCTGCTGACGCTGGCGGCAGGAGGCGAGTGGCTCTAGGGATTGGGCGAACAGGGCTTCCTTTGATCGGGTTGCCTCGCGACGGGTTGCGGTGGTCCTGGGCGGGCTTTCTGTCGATCGCCGAAGAGATCCTGACCGTGTTTGTCGATTCGGAGCGTCTACACACTGGGTGGTTCCATCATGAAGCGTATTGCCTGTGTCATATTTACCGGGCTTGTAGGTTGCACGGCGGCCATAGACGGAGGCAGCGGTGGCTCCTCGTCGGTTGGCCCGAACACATCAACGGCTGGAAGCGGAACCGGAGGGTCAGGCGCCGCTGCTGCAGGTAGCGGTGCCATGGATCCGGGCGTCGCCGTTCTACCCGGTGGTGTTACGCTGAACGGTAAGCCTGAATTTTTCCGCGTGGTGCGGCTGACGCACCAGCAATGGGAAAACGCAGCGCGCGATCTGCTGCAGCTCCCACAGACCACGGGTCTCTCCAGCGGCTTCTCTCCCGATCCGCCTGAAGGCAAGTTTCCCAACAACGAGCGGGCGCTCTACGTTACCGAAACGCTGTGGACGGACTACCAGCGCGTCGCCGAGGCGCTGGCCGAACAAGTCACCAAGGACGCGACCGCGCTCGCCCGGCTCGGGAGCGCTCAAGACAGCGCGGGCTTCATTCGCAAGTTGGGTCACGCCGCCTACCGGCGCCCTCTGTCGCCCGAAGAAGAGCAGCGCTACACCGTCCGGTACGCGGCGGGCGCCGAGTACTACGGCAGTGGCAACGCTTTCGTCGATGGCGCGCGCGTCGTGATCGAGAGCTTGCTTCAGTCACCGAACTTCCTCTACCGCGTGGAGCTGACTCCCAAGGGCCAGCGCCTGAGCGGCGGCGAGCTGGCCACCAAGCTCTCGCTGTTGTTCCGTGACGCTCCGCCAGATGCCGCTTTGTTGGCGTCGGCCGAGCAAGGCGCCCTCGGCGACGACACCAAGATCAAGAGCGTGGCGGGCCAGCTCTTGGAAGGCGGAGGCGCGCGTCCAGTAGTCGAGCGCTTTCATTCTCAGCTCCTCGGTTTAGGGCGCTACGCCTCGATCGCGAAGGATCAACAGAGGTTTCCGACCTATGCCGCCGAGAGCTTGAACGCCAACCTCATGCAGGCTGACCTGCAGTTCTTCGACCGCATTTTCGAGTCCGGCCAGGGCTTCAGAGACATCATGACGTCTCGCCTGGCGTTCGTGAACCAAGAGAGCGCGCCCTTCTACGGCCTGACCGCTACCGGCAGCGCGCTCAGCGAGGTCATGGTCGACGAGAGTCGACCCGGGTTTCTGACTCGGCTCGGGTTTCTCGCCCAGAACGCGACGCTGCAAGATCCCGATCCGATTCACCGGGGGGTCGACATCTCGCGGCGGCTCTTGTGCGTGACGCTCGTACCTCCTGCTGGTGTCATCCCGCCGTTGCCTGCAGCCGT
>DATAKF010000451.1:0-29398 GCA_036261775.1 Polyangiaceae bacterium
AAACCAGGCTTGGCGAGCGGGCAGCTGTGAACTGAGACCAATGGTCAGAGGGAGGCGGGGAGGCGGGGAGGTCCGCGAGTTTTTTTGTTGTTCGAAACGTGAAGCGCCGCACGGAAACTGCGCAGTCTCCGAGCAGCGCCGCGCGATGCGAACCCAAAATTCTCGCCTCGCGGACCTCCCCGCCTCCCCGCCTCCCTCTGACCATTGGTCTCAGTTCACAGCTGCCCGCTCGCCAAGCCTGGTTTCTGGCGAGGCTTTGGCGAGGACCGAAGCGGAGCGTACGTGGGTACGTGAGCATCGGACCGGAGCCAAAACGAAGCCAGAAACCAGGATCGGCGGGCGTGGTCAACAGCTGAGGTGAGACCAATGGTGAGCCGCCTCCCTGTGATTCTCGATCTCGAGCCGGCCGGTCCGGTCCGGGGTGACGCAATGCGGCGAGGTGCGTAATTTACGGGGCCTCGACAGAACGCGGGGTTCGCGCCAAAGTCCGGCGCCTTGTGCCCCCCTTGGGGCAAATCCGAACCCGCATGGCAGTCGTCCTCGCATTCGAACGCCCCGTCGTAGAGCTCGTCGCGCGCGTGCGCGAGCTGCGTGAGCTAGCCAATGAAGACGCGCGCTTCGGCGCGGAGCTGCGGCGTTTGGAAGAGAAAGCTGCGGTGTTGGCGCGCGAGGTCTTCGCCGGCCTGACACCGATGCAAAAGGTGCAGTTGTCGCGGCACCCGAGCCGCCCGTACTCGCAAGACTACATCGAACGCTTGTTCGAGGACTTCGTCGAGCTGCACGGCGATCGTCGCTTCGCCGACGACGCGGCGATCGTGGCCGGCCTCGGGCGTTTCCATGGCCGCAGCGTGGCTATCGTGGGCCACCGCAAGGGTCGCTCTACCAAAGAGAACATGGCCTGCAACTTCGGGATGCCCAACCCCGAAGGCTATCGCAAGGCCATCCGCCTGTACGAGTTGGCCGAGCGCTTCGGCCTGCCCATTTTCACCTTCGTGGACACGCCGGGCGCGTACTGCGGCATCGGCGCCGAAGAGCGCGGCCAGAGCGAAGCCATCGGTGCTTCGATCGAAGTCATGTCCCGCATGACGGTGCCTATCATCAGCACGGTCATCGGCGAAGGCGGCTCGGGTGGCGCGCTGGCGCTGGGCGTAGCCAACCGGGTGCTGGTGCTGGAGTTCAGCTACTACTCGGTGATTACCCCGGAGGGTTGCGCCGCAATCCTGTGGAAGAGCGGCGACTTGGCACCCGAGGCCGCGGCCCGCCTCAAGATCACGGCGCCCAACTTGCTCGAGCTCGGCGTGGTGGACTCGATCGTCGAGGAGCCCCCGGGCGGCGCGCATCAGGACCACGACGCAGCCGCGAAACGTTTGGATGCAGCCCTGTACGCGGAGCTGAAAGCGCTGACTCCACTGTCACCGGAAGAGCTGCGGGCGGATCGCTACGACCGCTTCCGCAAGCTCGGCGCGTTTGTGGCATAAGGAGCCGCCATGGCCCCCAACGACGCGTTTCGCAGCCTCGATGAGCTGACTCTCGCTCATCAGCGCGTGCTCATTCGCGTGGATTTCGACGTGCCGCTCGACGCGGACGGCCGCGTGGCGAGCGATCGCAAGCTGCGCGCAGCGCTGCCGACCATCAACAAGGCGCTCAAAGAAGGCGCGCGTGTCGTGCTCGCCACGCACCTCGGCGCCGAGGGCGATCCGGTCGTCAGCCTCGAGCCCGTCGCGGAGCGCCTGGCCGAGCTACTCGGGCAAGAGGTGTATCTGCCAGACGAGTGCGTGGGCGACGCTGCGCGCAAGGTCGTGAGCGATTTGCGCGAAGGCCAGCTGTGCCTGCTCGAGAACCTGCGTTTTGCCCCCGAAGAGAGCCAAAACGAGGACTTTTTCGCGCGCAAATTGCTCGCACTCTGCGACGTGTACGTCGGAGAAGCCTTCGGCTGTGCGCACCTGACGCAGGCGTCGCTGGTGGCGCTGCCACGGTTGGTGAAAGAGCGTGGCATTGGCTACCGCTTCAGGGCCGAGCTCGACGCGCTGACGCGCGTCACGCAGGGCGCCCAGAAGCCGTTCGTCGGGATCTTGGGCGGCGCCAAGCTGTCGCAATCCCAGCCCATGCTCGAAGCCATGATGAGCCGCTGCAGCAGCATCTTGGTCGGCGGCGGCGTCGCAAGTACCCTGCTGGCCGCGCGCGGCGTGGACATGAAAGAGTCGTCGGTCGAGAAAGAGCAGCTCGCGCTAGCTCGCAACGTGCTGACGCGCGCGCGCAACTACAACATCGACCTGGTGCTGCCGGTCGACGTGCTGGTAGGCGACGACAAGCAAGCCAGCGCGAGCCAAAGCGTGAGCGTCGGCTCCATACCCGACGGCACCGGCGCCTTCGACATCGGGTCGCGCACGCTCGACCTGTATCGAGCGCGCGTCGGCGAAGCCAAGCTGGTGCTGTGGCACGGCGCGCTGGGCGTCTGCGAAAACCCGGCGTTTGCCGTGGGAACGCAGGGCGTGCTGGGCGCGCTCGGCGAAGCTCCCGCGTTCGGCATCGTCACCAGTGACGCGCTGGCAACGCTGGCGAGCGAGCACGAGAGCAAGATCGGTTTCGTTTCGACGGGCGGCGTGGCGTCGCTCGTCTTCATCGAAGGCAAGAAGCTACCGGGCGCCGTCGCCCTCAGTGGATGAACATGGCAAATCGCAAATACCTGATCGCTGGCAACTGGAAGTTGAACAACGGCGGCCTTGCGGCCCTCAAGCTCGCGGCAGACGTCGCTCAGGCCACCAAGGGCGTCGCGGCCGAGGTCGTGGTGTCGCCTCCGTTCACGGCGCTGGCGGCGGTCGCGGCCGAGCTAGCCGACACGCACGTCGAGGTCGCAGGTCAGAACCTGTACCCCAAAGACAGCGGCGCCTTCACGGGCGAGATCAGCGCGCCCATGCTGCTCGAGGCTGGCTGCAAGTGGGTGATTCTGGGCCACAGCGAGCGCCGTCAGTACTTCGGCGAGACCGACGCGAGCGTGAAGGACAAGGTCGTGGCCGCCATGGCGGCAGGCCTCAAGCCCATCGCGTGCATCGGCGAGACGCTGCCCGAGCGCGAGTCGGGCAAGACCCTGGAGGTCTGCTTCCGCCAGCTCGACGCCTTCGCCGAGGTGCTGCTCAAGAATCCGGGCTTTGGCGTCATCGCCTACGAGCCGGTTTGGGCCATCGGTACCGGCAAGGTCGCCACCCCGGCCCAGGCTCAAGAAGTGCACGCTGCAATCCGACAGCGGCTGGCCGCCCTGAGCCCGGAACTCGCTGAAAAGACTCGGGTTCTTTACGGCGGCAGCGTCAAGGCCGACAACGCCAAGGAGCTCTTGGGCTGCCCCGACATCGACGGGGCGCTGGTCGGCGGTGCCGCCCTGGACGCGGCCGGTTTCGGCAAGATCGCCCAGGCAGCTGGGTAGACGGACCGAACTGCGCTAAGTAGCCACCCCTCCGCTCGAGACGCCCCATGGCCGAGATTATCCATACGCCGCTCACCGTGATTCACGTGCTCGCCTGCACCTTCTTGATGCTGGTGGTGTTGATTCAACCGGGTAAGAGCGGCGGGCTCGGCGCCTTGAGCGGCGCTGGCGCTCAGCAAGTCTTCGGTGGCCGCGGCGCCGGTAACTTCCTGACCAAGACCACTTGGGCCACCGCTGGCATCTTCTTCGCGACCAGCATGACGCTGGCGTACCTGTCGTCTTCGGCGGACGAGTCGCTCGAGCGCAAGAGCAAGCTGGCGCTCGAGAAGAAGACGCCGGTACCCGTGCCGGTCGGCTCGGGCCAGAGCAAGCAGTAACGCAGTGCCCTCGTCGAGGGCGCTGCGCCATGTGCTGCTCGTCGCGTTCGCGCGCGTTGCGGTGTCGCTGTCTTGTTTGTGGAGCGGGTTCCGCAGCGTGAGCGATGACGACTACGCGCGCGTGGTGATCGCAGCGCGCTTTGCTCAGCATCCGTCGCCGGATCCGAGCGGTACCAGCTGGCTACCGTTGCCGTTCTGGCTATACGGCGTGCCGATGGCGGTGTTCGGCGATTCGCTGCTCGTGGCGCGCGTCGTGGCGGTGCTGCTGGGTGCGGCCAGCGCTGTCGTGGTTTGGATAGCAGCGCGGGTGTTCTTGGGTTTCTCCGAGCGCGCGGCGTTGTGGGGCGCGCTCGGCGCGGTGCTGCTGCCTTACGGGTCCTGGCTTTCGACCGCCACCGTGCCCGAGGCCCCGACCGCCGCGCTGATTTTGCTGGGCTGCGTGAGCCTGGTGCGGCCAGAGCCAAAGCTACGGGCTTGGGGCGGCTTGGCGCTCGGGGCAGCCTGCTTTTGTCGCTACGAGGCCTGGGCGCCGACGCTGGTGTTCGGCGTGTTGACGGCCGTGGACGCGCTGCGCGCGCGCGCCCCAGAGACTGCCAAGCCCAGTGGCGTGCGCTGGCTGTGGCTGGCGGCAGGATTCGCGACGGCGCCGCTCGCGCTGTGGCTGGCGCACGGCGCCGCGCGCCACGGCGACGCGCTGTTCTTCGTGGCGCGCGTGCAGCAGTATCGGGCGGCGCTTGGCGGCCCCACGCAAAGCTGGCTCTCCGCGCTGTGGCAGACGCCGCTCGCGCTGCTGCGCTTCGAGCCCGAGCTGCTCGCAGTAACGGCGGTGGCGCTGGGCTTGACCCTCAAGGGCGGCGGCTCGCCCTTTGGACCAACGGCGTGGCGAACCCTGGCTGCGCTCGGCGCGCTGCTCTTGTTCTTGATGGCGGCCGACGCGAGCGGCGGCGCGGCGACGCACCATCCCGAGCGCTCGCTGCTGCCGGTCTATTGGTTCTTGGCGCTGCTCGCGGCAGGCCTGGTGGCGCGGCTGGCGGACGACGCCGAAAGGCCGTGGCTCTTGCCTGCCCTGGCACTGCCGCTGGCGCTAGGGGCGAACCTCACGCTTCGCCCCGACGTCCGCAGCACCTTCGTGGATCGGCGCGAAGAAGAGCAGGTCGGGCGGGTGCTACGCAGCCTGGGCGCCGAGCAGGTGGCGCTCGACACCGACGACTACGGCTTCTTTGCGCTGCAGGCGGCGCTGGGCCACGGCAAGGGCTGGCCCCTCGCCGACCACGATCCGCGCAAGGCCGACGTGCGCCCCAAGACTCCGCCAGACCTGGCGGCACGGCTGCAGCGCGGCCACGCCAAGTGGCTGGTTACGCCCCGAGAGCGAAGCGGGCTGAGCGCTGGGCTCGGGGCAGTCCGGCTGGCGACCCCACGCTTTTTGGTGCTGAAGCTCGAGCCCGCCGCGCGCTAACGGCTGTGGGACCGGGGGGAGTAATCTCCGAGGTTTTGTGGGGAGCGGGCGGCGCAATTGCCGAAGATTTCACAGTTCTTGCCGGGCCCCGTACGATGGCGCCCGTGTTCGGGCTCAGTCACTTCAGCCGGCGCCTCGTCGAGAGCGTGGTCGGCATGTTTGCGATCCTGGGCTTTTTGTACGTTCCGCTCGGCCGTCACACCGGCTTCGAGCACGCCAAGGCCATTTTCAGCACCCCGGCAGCCTCCGACGCGATCGACGACCTGACCCGTACCGCCCTGGACCTGCGCCAACGCGCCATGGCGTTCGTCACCGGGCGACTCTCGGCCACGTCCAGCGCCGACGGACCAACGTCCGAGGCCTCGCCCAAGAGCGGCTCGCCTCGCAACGAACCGCGCCCGGTACCGCCCAAACTGAAGTGACGGGTGAGCGAAGGGTGGCTGCTCGCGCTCGCCCTCAATCCTCACCCCTCAATCCTCACCCCTTCACTTGGGCTCACACTTGCCAACAGTGACGGTATCGACGTTGTTATCGGCGTTGCACTCGACCGTGGTCATGCCGCCCTTGCCGTCGTCGTTCACGACCATGGTAACCTTGCCGCTGACCGCGCCCGGTACTTCGCAGGACACGTCGAGGCAACCGCCCACCGGCACTGGGCCCTTGGTGTAAGAGACGCACAAGATCTCTTTGCTGGCCGGCTCGCCCTTGTAGAACGTGGCAGGCATGTCCGCGCCAACGGCTTTCTTGCCGCGGTTGCACACCGTGGCGGTGAGGGTTACGCCGCCCGCCGACGCCGCGCAGACCTTGTCTTCGTAGAGCGCGCCGGTGATGTCCGGGTAGTCAGCGAAGCCGGTCGCGCCCTGCACGTTGGCGCGGTAGTTGTTCAGCCCCTCTTGCTTCCAGTTCTGCATCCACTCGGAAGTCTTGGGGATTTTGCCGTCATCGCTGATGTTGGTGATCGAGTAGGCGTGCTGGTTCCACATCGAGCGCGACGACGCCCAGCGGTCCAGCCGATCGCGCAGCACCTTCACGCCGCCTGCGGTGTCGGCCGTGTTCGGATGCGTAGCGCGACACACGTTGCCGGTGCCGGCCGTACCGGCGAGCGGAGCCACGCAGGTCGTGCCCGCGTCACATTGCGTGTTGCCGGTGCAGCGGCAGTAGCCTTCGCCGCACGTCGCACCGCCGGTGCAGCCCATGTCGTCGTCGCAACGCACGCCCTTGTGTAGCGGGTCGACGTACGGCGTCCCGATCGGCTTGCCCGCGGGGCAGGCAAGGCTCGTGGCCGAGTTGACGACGATCTCGGTGTTGTCATCCTTGTCCACGTCGGCGACGACCGGGTTCTCGAGCCAGGTGCCCGAGGTACGATACGACGAGAACAGCACGTCACCGCTCAAGCCGTCGTAGACGCGCAGAAAGCACTCGTCGGCGTACACGGCCTCGGCCTTGCCATCGCCGTCGAAGTCGAAGATGGAGGCTGCCGTCTGGCGTGAGGAGGCGTCTTGCGAGCGCTGCGACCAGCGCACGTACGGGCCTTCACAGCCAGCGCCGCCCGCTTTGCAGTCGAAATCGAAGACGCGGAAGCGCGTCGCACCAGCGATGGCGACCTCCGGAAATCCGTCATTGTCGAAGTCGCCGATGGTCGGGGGGCCGCCGCTCTCGTTGGCGGCTTCGACCGGAACGCCGGGCTCGGTCATGGTCTGCACGCTCATGACTTCTTGGCCGGTCAGCGTGTAGATGCTGACCTTGCCGCCCACGGCCTCGGCGTTGGTGGCGACCACCTCGGCGATACCGTCGAGCGCCTTCGGGTCGAAGTCGGCGGCGGTGGCGCCAGGCGTGCCGAAGTCGGCCACCGCAAAGTGCGTGCCGAAGTTGCGCCAGCGCGCGCCTTGAAATGCCTGATCGACCCAGGCGTTGTTGATGAAGCTGAGGTACGTGACCTCGGCGCCGAAGCTCGTGGCCAGGTCCGCCTTGCCGTCACCGTTGAAGTCGCCCGCCACCGGGATGTACCCGTTGAAGCCTTGGCTAATGGTGAAGTTCGTGACCTGTGTGCCCGTGCTGCCGTTCACGACCTCACCCCAGAGCAGCACCTCAGGCACGCCGTCGTCGTTCAAGTCGTGAATCGACGGGCCGTCCCACGGCTGGTTGACGATGGTGCCCGCGGACTCCCAAAGCTTCGCGTGTTTGGCGCCATCCCAGCCAAACGCGATCAGCCCGCCTTTGTCTTTGCGGCCCACGATGTCGATCTTGCCGTCGCCGTTCAGGTCGGCCAGCGCCAGCGGAGAAGCCGCGCGGATCAAGCCGAACGACGCCTCGACCGTCTCTTTGAGCTCACAGGTTTGGCCGCTGATGATGCGGATGACCCCGGGCGTGGAGATGGAGCCGTCGCCATTGGGAGGACCGTCCCAGGTGACGAACACGATTTCCGCAGATGGCCCCGAGTCGGTCTCGAGATCGGCGACCATCGGCGTCGCCAACACCAAGCCCGAAGTGGGGTGCGCATCCGTCGCCTGCACCTTCCACTCGCATTGCACCGACGGCGCGAACACGCCGGGCGCCTCGCCAGCGCCTTTGCACTCTTCGTTCACGTTGCCGCGCGGGCCATAGCCGTAGGGAATGCACACCGCGTCTCCGGCGACGGTCAGGCAACCTTCGCCGCAACAGTAGCTGTCACCGCCGCACTCCGAGTCCATGGTGCAGGCCATGCCGGTCGGGGCGCAGTGGTCGGGCTCCTTGTCGCCCTTCACACAGGTGAGCCCTGCGCCGCACGGGGTGTCGGCCGTGCAGGCGGTGTGCGGGGGCAAGGGCGCCATACCGCCGGTGGCTCCGCTCCCGCCGAGACCCACGGTCGTGCCGGTGCCGCCGGTGCCCAAAATCAGGCTGCCGCCGGTGCCCTGTCCGCCTTTCGAGGCGCTCGCGCCCTGGCCGTGCTGGCCCGACCCGTCTTTGGAGGCCGAGCAACCCGCGCTACCGAACGCACCCCAAGCGACCAAACCAAGTACCGGAAGCAAAAGCCGTCCGCGCATGCGAGAGAACGTAGCTCGTCCAGGCTCACTGGAGCCGCTCCGGAGAAGATCCGAACATGCGACTGAGCGGCTCGGGCACGCGACTGCAACGGGGCAGGCTCTGGTGCGACCACCCTACGCTGCGACAGGCAGGCTACTGAGGAGAGATCACCCGGTGGATGGCCACGGGCGCCCCAACGCCGGGGTTGGGGTCGTCGGTGAACGCAAAAATCAGGTCGGAGCCTTCCTGCGCGTCGGTGTTGAACGTGCAGGTGTGTGAGGTACCCAGGAAGGAATTGAGCACGTTGGCACCGATGATATCGAACGGCGCGTTGTTGAAGACCTGCCCCGGCATTGGCGATTCCCCGGCCGTGACCAGCTCCGTTTGCCCGGTCACGCTGACTTGCTGCGTAGGATCGAGCAGGTTGCCGGCGTTGATCAACTCGTGCATCTCGCCGGTGCCGTCACTCCCGTCCAGAACGACGACGACACCGCCTGCCTTGGTGAACGAGGTGAGAACGCTACCCGATTCCCAGGTCGTCGCAGCAGCGGCAGCCTCGCCCGCCTCGGCTTGATCGAGGTCGTGAATCAACAGCACATGGAAGTCGTCGATGTTCAGGTTGCCCGTCACGTCTCCGACGGTCTTTGCTTCCTGGATGTCAGCGGTGCGATTGCGCTGCCTGCCCGCTGCAGCGATCAGCAGGTTGATCTTGTTGAGGGCGGCAGCGCCAGCGCCTCGCGTGTAGGCCAGCACCTTGACCGGGTTGGCCTGCGGCATGAACACGGCGTTCCCGAGAATAGCAGCCAAGCCAGAGTCCGACATGGCCGAGTTTAGATCGGAGCAGAGCAGCGCGACGTTGCCGTAGCGGGCGCCGCGACAGATGCCGTCCTGACAAATGTCCGATGGGCAGGCGTTACCGCACTTGCCGCAGTTGTCGGGATCGCTGTTGAACGACTCTGGATCGACGCACTGATTCTGGCAGAGAATCAGCGGTTCCTCGCAGCGCGGTACACACGCGAAGCTGCCGTTGCCGTCCGGCGCGCAGTACGGGTTCGGCTCCGCGCACTGCGTCTTGCAATCCCCGCAATGCGAGGGCGAGTCGTGGGGCGGCAAGCACTCGACCGGCGCTTCAGCGTCACCTTGACCATCGACGGGCGAGTCGAAGAAACCGCCGTCCGGCAGGTCGCCGTTGCCGCCTTGCGCGTCAGCGCCCGTGCCGTTGCCGGAGTCAGTGGGCGAATTGCCCCCGGTGTTGGAGTTGCCACCTTTGGCGTTGGTGGTCGCGCTCTCACCAGCGACCGGCGTGTCGTTGCTGCAAGTCGCGTAGCCCTTCTTGCACTTGCCGCCGACCACGCCGCCGGAACCGCAGGCGATGGGCAGCGCGTAAGCCAGGCACAGGCCGAGCACGATGTAGCGAAGCGGGCGCGTCCAGTTCATTTTGCAGCCCCTTCCTTCTTGGAGCCAGCGCCAGGACGGCCGGCTTCGGGCGGCGGTGTCGCCGATTCGGGTTCGTTGTCGCCGGCCTTGCGCGGGGGTGTCGCCTCGGGGGGAGGAATGACCGGAGCTGCGGGCGTTTGCACGTTGTTTTCCGTAGGCACGTTCACGCCGGTGGCCGTGGTGGTGCTGCCGCCTTCACGCATTTGGCGGGTCACCGCGAACTCCACGCGGCGATTCAGCAGCCAAGCGTACTCGTTCTTCTTGTCGACAAGCGGGCGCGAAGAGCCAAAACCCTGCGAGCTGAGCCGCTCGCGCGCGATGCCTTGCTTGACCATGAACTCGAGCACCGAGCGCGCGCGGTCGTCGCTCAGCTTGCGGTTGAAGTCCTCGGCGCCGCGCTCGTCGGCGTGACCCTCGACGGCAATGTGCGTGTACTCGGGGTGCTCAGCCACCAGCTTCGTCAAACGCTGCAAGAGGGGATAGCTGACCTGGCGAATCACCGCGCTGTTCACGAAGAAGTGCACGCGATCGTCGAGCACGATGCGGTCACCCACGACGCGCACGTTCTCTTCGTCCGGGCAACCGTCGTTGTCAGCATACCCGTTCACGGTCTCGGGCTCGAACGGGCACAGGTCCTTGACGTCTAGGATGCCGTCGGCGTCGTTGTCCGGGTCGGGGCAACCGTCCAGGCTGTCCCAGCCATCGTTGTCCTCGGGCTCGTTCGGGCACTTGTCGACGCGGTCGAGCAGCCCGTCCTTGTCGTTGTCGAGCTCCGGGCAGCCGTCGGCGTCCTCGAAGCCATCACGATCCTCCGGCACATTCGGGCATTTGTCCGTCGCGTCCGGGATGGTGTCGGCGTCGTTGTCGAGGTCGGGGCAGCCGTCGGTGTCTTGAAAGCCGTCCTTGTCCTCCGGGGTGTCGGGGCAACGGTCGACGTCGTCCCAGATGCCGTCGTGGTCGCGGTCGCCTCGCACCGGAGCGTCACTGCCAAAGTCGTAGCGAGCGTGCACACCGAACAAGAACAGGTTGGCGTCGGCAGGTCGGAACTCGTCGTCCGGCTGAAACACGTGCACGAACGCCAGCATCGGACCGAGCCCGATGCGCCCCGATTTGTTGAGCGCGTCGAAGCCGAGCTGCGCGTCGAACAGCGGGCGCGTCAGGCCACCCGTGAACGCAACGCCTCCAGCCACCTTCGTCCACAAGCCTGCGGGGCTAATCAGGCTGCCGTTGTGGCTGCCTGCGAAAGGCGTGAGGTGAAGGCCGAGCGACGGCGCGATCGCGGACGCGCCGGTTTCGGGCTGCACGCGCGGATCCGTCGGCGGGTCACCCTGCCCCAGGCCGATCCAGGTCGCCGACAGCTCCAAACCGAGCTGCTTGATGAACGGGTACTCGAGCCCTGCCCAAGCGCCTGCGCCCCAAGCGTATTCGTCCTTCTGATGACCGGTGAGCGCGTGACCTGCGCCAAGCGAGCCGTGAGCTCGCAGGGGCTCGGCTTGGGCAACGCCGGAAAGGGAGAGCAACGCGAGGGAAGTGAAGACCGTGCAAAGGCGCATGGGAACCGGACCTTCAACTATACGGCCGCGTCTCAGGTTGAGATAAGGGGCAAAAAACGCCAAGTGTTTCCAGACATTGCAGCGCTGCGGCGTTTGTCGCGTTTTGCCGGGGGAGGCGGTAAAACGCGGAACTCCCATGTCGCGTCGTCCGCCCCTTCCTCAGTCCCACCTCCCCTGGCTGGTCCTGCTCGCGCTCACGGCTGCTTGTTCGAGCGGAACCGGGCGCCCCGTGCGCCTAGGGGACGGCTCCTACTCGCTCTCCTGCAAGGGGCCGCTGACCGACTGCCTCAAGCACGCGGAACGCCTGTGCAAAGAGGACGGCTACACCGTCTCCGAAGCGCGCGACGTGCAAGATCGCGCCGGCCACGCGTCGGGCCAGTCGCAGGTCGTGCTCCAAAAGAGCGACGCGACCATTCATTGCGGTACGAAAGCTCCGCGTCCGCCCATCGAGCTGAAGCGCGCGGAGCCTGCTCCAGCGCCCGCCGCCGCCCCGCCTCCGACCGCGGTCGCTCCCGCCCCTGAACCCGCGCCCAAGCCGGCAGCGCTGTGCGTGCCTGGCTCGACCCAAGCGTGTATTGGCCCGGCCGGTTGTAGCGGCGGCCAAGCCTGCAAAGCAGACGGGTCGGGTTACGAGCCGTGCAACTGCGGGTGATGTTTTGTTCTCCTCCGAGCTTCGCCGCTACGTCCTGCGACTACGTCGACCAGCCAGCCAGCGCTCGGCCTCGCCGAGTTTCGTTCACTCCGGTTCTCCGTAGCTGATCGTGATCGGCTCTCGCCAAAGTGTGGGTAAGGACGATCTGGCTCGCGCGTTGCGCGAGCTCACCCTGCTTTGGGAAGCACGAGCGAAAAGGTGCTGCCGCGGCCTGGATGGCTCTCCAGCTCCACGCGGCCTTTGTGGGCTTTCATCACGTGTTTCACGATCGCCAGGCCTAAACCCGACCCTTCGCGCTCGCGCGAGAGGCGATCGTCGACGCGGTAGAACTTTTGGAAGATGCGCTTGTGCTCGATGGCAGGAATGCCGGCGCCGTTGTCGGTGACCTTCACCTTCACGTCGCGTTCGTGCTCTTCCACCTTCAAGGTCACCTTCACCGGGTCACCCCCGTACTTGTACGCGTTGGTCAGCAGGTTGAGCAGCGCGTCCGAGACGGCGCCGCGGTCGGCCAACACGCGCAAGCTGTCGTGCGGCATCTCGACGGACAGATCGACGCTGCGCTGGTGACGGTAGGTCTCGAACGCGTCCAGCGCGTTGTCCAAGATCGAACGCAGATCGGTCTCGCGAATGACGAACTCGCGACGCCCACTCTCCATGCGCCCCCAGTCCAGCAGCCGATCGATCAGCTCTTGCAGGCGCGTCGTCTCGCGCTCGAGCCCTTCGATGCACTTCTGGTCGGTCGCGGCGTCGCCACGGCGCAGCGCCAACGTCTCGGAAAACAGCCGAATCGACGTCAGCGGCGTCTTCAGCTCGTGCGAAACCTTCGATACGAAGTCGCTCTGCAGCCGCGATAGGCCGGCTTCGCGCCGCACGAACACCCACACCAAGATCACGCCAGTGACGGCCGCGCCGGACAGCGCCATCACCAAGATGCCCATCAGCAGGTTGAGCTGCGCTTCACCCAAGAAGAGCAAGATGACGCCGAGCGACACCAACAAGAACGTCGGCACCACGACCAGCGAAACCAGCAAGATGACGATGCGCCGGTAGCCCAGATCTGCCAGATCGCGCGATGCCATGGTGTTACACGCCCAAATCTACCACCAATGCGCGAATCAGCTCGGCGACACTGGTGGCTTGAGCCGGACAGCCTCTGGCGCGATGCGGCATGTCGCCGTCGGCAAGCTGCGCAATTTGTCCGAGAATGACCGAGCCGTCGAGCGCGCCTTCGATGACTTGCCGCAGCTCTTCGCGCAGCTCCTCGTCGTCGGGCGCGACGCGAACGGCCGCGCGCACGTAAAAGCCGAGTAGGTGCGTCCAAGCGGTGCCCTGGTGATAGGCCAGCTCTTTCTCCTCCAAAGTGCCGGCAAACTGCGACACGTAGCGCGGATCATGCGGAGAAAGACTGCGGATACCACGCGGGGTGAAGAGCTCGCTCTTGACTCGCGCCACGATGGCCCGCGCCTGCCACTCCTCGAACAAGCTCGGATCGACGGCGAGCGCGATCAGCGCGTTGGGGCGAATGCTGGCGTCGACCCAGGCGTCTTGCGCGTCGCGTGACTCGCTGACGCAGTCGTAAGGGAAGTCCGTGTCGTGACACCAGAAGCGCGCTCGGAAGGCGGCGCGGGCTTTGACGCCTGCTTCGCGACACGCTTCGGCCAGCTTCATGTTGCCTTCGCCCTCGGCCAAGGTCGCCAAGGTGCCAGTCGCTTGCGTGAACAGCGCTTGCTGCTCGATCGCGATACCGCGCCGTGGCGTGACAGGCTCGGGCCCGACGTGCGCGTCCATCCACGTGAGGGCGACGTTCTCGGCTCCGTTGACGAGCAGGCCGTCCGGCGAGAGCCAGCCCCACCGCCGCAGGCCTCCGCGCAGGCGCGCAAAGCTGCGCACCAGCGCGTTGTACAGCTGCTTCTTCAGCGGCGCGTGCTCGGGACCGAGCTGGGGCAAGATCAGCCGCGCTACCTCGTAGAGCCAGAGCGTGGCGTCAGGCAGGGGCTTGGGGCGCGTCTCTCCCGCGGGCGCCAGAAATTCCGGCAAAAACCCGGCGTGCTGCGAAGCCAGCAAGGTGGGCAAGGCGCGCGCCGCTAGGTCAACTCGCCCACGTGCCAGCGTGAGCCCGGGCAGCGCGAGCAAGAAGTCGCGCGTGTACGGCGCGTGCCACGGATAGCCGGCGATGATCATCGGCGGCTTGGCCGCGTCGAGACAGAACTGCTCCGCCGCCACCGACAGCAAGCGCACCGCAGCGGGGCGGGTACCGCCGAGCGCTTCGCGGCTGATGGCTTCGCAGGCCTCCATCACCAGCTCGGCCGGCGGTCGATCCAAGAGCTTGCCGACCGACGTGACCAAGTACGAGGTGCGCCCCGGCTCCAGCGGCAGCTCGAAGACGCCAGGCGTCCACATGTCCTCCTGAAACTCGGCGTGCTCGCCGCGATCGGCCAAGTACTCGAAGCGACGCCACCAATCGGGGCCGCCCATGAACACGCCGTCATGCGCGAAGTAGATCGGCGGCAGCCGCTCGACGGGCCGCAGCTCGACGGCACCTGGCCTGAGCGCGACCAGCTGCTCCATGCCGCCGTGCTCGTGCATCAACGAATCCACCGGGCGGAGCGGCATCAGCGGGCGCAAGCTGATGCGCGCCGCGCCGACGCCCGTCCAGGTGTAGCCCATGATCACGGCGTTTTCGCCGCGCACCAAGCACAGCGTGCGCTCCAAGGTGCCGCTGCCGGTTCGGAAAACCCAGCGCGGGATCGGGTCCTGGGCAAAGCTGAGCAGGTTGCGGTAACCGGGCGTCGGCGCCACGTCGGGAAACTGATGCGTGGCGAGCCGGTACTGACGGCGCTCGCCTTCGACCGTCAAAGTCAGGTCCGCGTGACTGACGATGACGTGCCGACCGAGCGGCGGCGGCAAGGCGGCGACGAGCGCGCCGTGGTGACGACGCGTATGCATGAGCGCGATGGTGCTCATGCTGTAGGCACCGGCGCCGTTGGTGTGAAGCCACTCGGCTTCCGCACGCTCGATGGCGCCGCTCACATCGACCGACGGCCACGCGCCGTCGCGCGAACCGAGCCACGCTGGCTGCTTTTTCACGCGCGCTTCCGCCTTTCGAGCTCAGCCAAGGCCGCCGTGAGCAACGGCGCCAAGGCAGGCCGTCGCCCAAGCCAAATCTCGACCGAGAGGGCCGCTTGCCCGACCAGCATGTTCAGCCCGTGCGTCGTGCGGCGCCCGGCTTCGCGCGCGACACGCAGAAACGGCGTCTCCAGCGGCGCGTACACCAAATCGTAGGCCAAGGCGTCGCCCGGCAAGCTGGCCCAAGGTACGAGCCCTGCCAGTGGCTCGCCTGAGTCCTTGCCCGTCATGCCGGCGCTCGTGCACTGCACGACCAAGCCTGCCGCAAGGGTAGTCGCTTCGAACCGTTCGCGCGCCGCCGAGCTTGCGGCCGGCCACGCCAACAGCTGCGCGCCCAGGCCCAGAAACTCAGCGGCGCCGGGCCAGTTGCTCGTCGGCACTGCGGGGTCGAATCGCCGGGCGCTGACGTACACCTCGGCAATGCCGGCCGCGCGCGCCGCCGCCACCACCGCGGGAGTGGCGCCACCGCTGCCCAGCACGACGGCGCGCTGGGTCGTCACCAGTTGCTTGAACTCGACCTCCAGAGCCAAGGCGTCGGTGTTGTGCCCGACGATTTGGTCGCCTTCCCGCGCCAGCACGTTGGCAACTCCCAGCTGCGCCGCCAGCGGAGCGTGCTTGTCCGCCGCCGCGAAGGCTTGGCGTTTCCACGGAATGGTGACGTTCACGCCCGAAAGCACGCCGCTCCGTACGTCCGCAACGAGCCTGGCTACGTCGGCCTCGCCGGGAGCGTCGAACAGCTCGTAAGTATGGTCTTCAGCCAGCTCGCGGTACGCCGCGCGCTGAATTACGGGCGACAACGAGTGCGCCACCGGATGACCTATCAACCCGAACTTCACGAGCGCACCTCACTCACCGGAGCCTCTTCATCCAACACCGAGGCCGCTTCGTCGACTAGCGGCGCTGCTTCTACGTGCGTGACGCGCGCGCGAAAAGCGCCGTGCGCTACCCGCACCCGAACTTGATCGCCCGGCGCCAGCTCCGCGCTCGACAGCACCGGCAGCTCGTCTTTCAGCGCGATCGCGTAGCCGCGCCCCAGCACTGCCAGCGGAGACAGCGCGTGCAGCTGCGCCACCCGCATGCCAAACGCGCGGCGGCGTTGCCCGAGCTCGAAGCGCTGGGCTGCCGCGAGCCGCCCCGTCAGTTGGGCGAGCTTTTCGCGCGCGCGCGACAGCACACGCTCGGGGTGCCGGTGAGCGAGCCGCTGCAAGAGCTCTGCCTGTTGCCGACGCACCAGCGCCACGCGCTTGCGGGTCAGGTTGGCCATGCGCGCCGACAGCTCGTCCAGCTCTTGCTGGCGGGCGGCGATCACGAAGCGCGGGTCGGTCACGCGATGAGTCATGCGCGACAGGCGCGCGTGTTGAGCCGCCAAGAACGACAGCTGGGCGCGCACCAGGTGCCGTTCACAGCGCAACAGCGCCTCGCGCTGGGCCGCGCGATCCGGCACGAGCAGCTCCGCGGCCTGAGACGGCGTAGCGGCGCGCACGTCGGCGACCAAATCGGTCAAGGTCACGTCTGTCTCGTGACCCACCGCGCTCACGACCGGAACGCTGCAGCGGGCGATGCGCCGCACCACGCGCTCGTCGTTGAAAGCCATCAAGTCTTCACCGGAGCCGCCGCCTCGCCCGACGATCAGCGCGTCGAGCCCCGGGTAGCGCTCGAGCAGGTCCAGCGCCGAAACGATGCTGGCGGGCGCGGCCTCGCCTTGAACGAGCGCAGGCGCCAGAACCAGCCGCAGGCCGCCGCGACGAAACGCCACCGTGCGAATGTCGTGAAAGGCAGCGCCCACGCCGCTGGTGACGACGCCCACGATCTGCGGCGCCTTCGGCAGCGGACGCTTCTTGGCGGGGTCGAACAGCCCTTCCGCGGCCAGCTGCTGCTTGAGCTTCTCGAGCGCCAGGAGCAGCTCTCCCCGGCCGGCCAAGCGCGCCAGCGTGCCGACCAGCTGCAGCCGCCCGCGCGGAGCCCACACGGTCGCGCGGCCCTTGAGCTGGAGCCTGGCGCCGTCGGTCAAGATGCGCCGAGCCCGCTGCGCGTCGAACCGGTACATCACGCAATCGATGACGGCGTCTTCACGCTCGTCCTTGAGCGTAAAGTAGACGTGACCGCTCGGCGCGCGCTTGAGCGACGCCACCTCGCCTTCAATCCAGAAGGCGTCGGAGGCGACCTCGACGGCGCGACGCAGCCGCCGATCGAGCTCGCCAACGGTGATGACGTCGTCGGACTCCATTTCCGGTTCCCAGGGGCGCGCCTGTATAGCAGCGCACGCCCCTGGCATTGCCGGCGATCGCAATGCCCCGAGCTGGACGCTCGGACAATGAGCATAACTACATGATTTTAATGATCTAATCAGTTCCGACTAGGTCCCAGCACAGGCTCGGGCACGATGCGTACTTCATGGCCGGTAAGGTGTTGATCGCAAACCGCGGCGAAATAGCCGTGCGCATCGCGCGAGCGCTGCGCGAGATGTCCCTGCCCTCCGTCGCGGTCTACACCGACGCGGATCAGGACGCCCTGCACATCCGCGCCACCGATGAGGCCGTGCGCATCGGCGAGGGCCGCGCGGCCTACCTGGACGCCGAGCGCATCGTGTCGGCCGCTCGCAGGGTGGGGGCTTGGGGCATTCACCCCGGCTACGGCTTCCTCTCCGAGAGCGCCGAGCTGTGCAGCGCTTGCGAGCGAGCCGGCCTGACGTTCATCGGCCCGCCGGCGAGCGCCATCCACGCCATGGGCGACAAGACGCGGGCGAGAGAGCGCATGGGGGCAGCCGGTGTTCCGGTCGTGCCCGGTGGGCCAGCCGACAATTTGGCGCAAGCCAAGGCGACGGCTGCGCACGTCGGCTATCCCGTGTTGCTCAAGGCCAGCGCGGGCGGCGGCGGCAAGGGCATGCGCCGCGTCGACAGCGAAGACGAGCTCGCGCGCGCCCTCGAGCGCACGCAGAGCGAGGCCGAAAAATCGTTCGGTGACGGGACGGTCTACATCGAGAAGGCCATCACCTCGGCGCGCCACGTCGAGATTCAAGTGCTGGGCGACCGCCACGGCAACTTGGTGCACCTGTTCGAGCGCGACTGCTCGCTGCAACGCCGTCACCAGAAAATCATCGAAGAAACGCCGTGTCCGGCGCTGAGCGAAGCGACGCGCGCGGCCATGTGCCAGGTCGCGCTGACAGGCGCGCGCGCCATCGGTTACTACTCGGCCGGCACTTTCGAGTTTTTGCTCGGCGGCGACCAGAGCTTCTACTTCCTGGAGATGAACACGCGCCTCCAGGTCGAGCATCCGATCACCGAGCTTGCGACGGGTGTCGACTTGGTCCAAGAGATGGTGCGCATCGCCGACGGTCAGCCGCTGTCGTTCTCCAGCGTCGAGCGCCGGGGCGTGGCGCTGGAAGCGCGCGTCTACGCCGAAGATCCGGCGCAAGGCTTCATGCCGGCGCCGGGGCGTATCGAGCTGCTAGCGGCGCCGGCCGGCCCCTTCGTACGCAACGACAGCGGCGTGAGCTCCGGCTCCTGGGTGAGCCCCGAGTTCGATCCCATGTTGTCCAAGCTGTGCGTTTGGGCGCCGACCCGTGAGCTTGCCTTGGCGCGCATGCGCCGCGCGCTGTCGGAGTACACGGTGCTGGGCGTCGCGACGAACTTGGAATTCTTGGAGCGCTTGCTCGCGCATCCGCGCGTCTTGGCCGGCGACTACGACACGAACTTCGTGGAGCAGAACGCGGCCGCGCTGTGCGAAGACACGGCGCCCGAAGAGCAGCAGTGGCGAGACGCCCTGCTCCTGACCGCGCTCGCGGCCCAAGCCGACAGCGAAGCGCGCCTAAGAGGCTCTACCCCCGACAGCGCCACGAATGGCTCGCGTTGGCGCGATGCTCAACCGAAGCCGGTGACCCGCTTCCGTTGAGCTGGGTGTGTGCGGCAAGCAAGGCGGGGCGGCCTCAGCCGAGGCCGAGCCGCACCCGAACCTTGCCCATGATCTCGTTCGCGCTGGCCAAATCCAGGCCGAAGGCCCGCGGTTCGGCGTCGTCGAAGCGCATACCGATCTGACGGCGCAGGCGCAGCCGCCCGCGGAACGCGGCGGTGCGCACGGCGTCTTCGGTGATACCGAGGGTTTGTGCGACGTCCCGGGGCATCATGTCGTCGAGCACGCACAGAGTGACGGCAACGCGAAACCGCTCCGGCAAATCGTCGACGGCGTCTTCGAGCTGCCGTACCAGCTCGCGCTGCTGGCGGCGCAGAGGCTGCGGCGGGCTCGAGTCGCGCTTGACGCTACCAAGCGCGCCGTGAATCGCAATGCGCGCCAACCAATCGGCGAAGCGCAGGCGTCGATCGTAGCCCGCGAGGTTTTCATACGCGCGCACGAAGGCGTCGCGCACCAAATCTTCGGCGCGCAGCGTGTTCCCACTGATGCCGCGAGTGATGCGGTAGAGGCGCGCCGCGGTGCGCCGCATCAGCACGTTGAAATGCTCGGGCTCACCAGCCAGCACGCGATCCACCAGCAGCTCATCGCTGAGCAAGTCACCGCCCGGAGCCGTGAAGCCGTCGGGCCCGGACAGCGCCGCGAGCTCCTGCACTTCGACGCGCGCGACTTTGAAGGACCCGCTGCTGGGGCCCGAGCGCGTCTTGCGTTCGCGGTGCTCGGGCTCGCTCATCAGGAATTCCCTTCGTACGGCGGGGCAGCATGCTGGCTGCCACCCTCTCGCATCGAGCCGCAGAGCTAACCAGCTAGCTCGACGTCCCTGCTCCCAAAGCTTGAGAGCCAGGGCTGGTTTTACTCCCGGACACGCCCCCAGCGCGAGAGTTTTCCGTTTCCGGGCGGTCAGAAAGGGGGGTTTAGGAGGCCCAGGCTCGGCGAGTATCGGCAAATGCGCTCACCAAGTCGTGAGCACCGCTATCTCTAGCGACCGAGATGGCTTGGTCGATATAGCCCATGGCCTCGGAGGCGCGGCGGCGCCCGTGGGCAACGTGCGCCAGCGCCGACAGCACGCGCGCGCGGTCCGTTCCGCTCGGGCCCGCGACGTCGAGCGCTTCGCGCAGCACGCCCTCGGCGTCGGCGAAGTTGCCAGCGCGCGTGAGCGACGCGCCCAGCTTGCGGCCGAAGATCAAGACAGCGCGCAGCGGGTCATCCAGCTCGCCGCGAGCGATTTCTTGCCGCGCGATCTCGAGGCCGCGGCGCAGCGCCAGCACCTCGGTGGCGGTATCGCCACGAGCGGCGGCGCGCTCGGCGACCTGCTCCAAGAGCAGCAAGGCTTGGAACGAATCGCCCGCGTAGTAGGCGTGCTGGGCCCGCGCTTCGATCGGCGCGGAGAGGCGCTCACAAGCGCGCAGCGCGCGGCTGTGCAGATCCTTCTTTACCGCGGCGGGAATGCCCAACAGCACGATGTCGCGCAGCAGCGGGTGCGAGGTCGAGATGCGGCCGTCTTGCTGGCTGATCATCCCGGCGCGACGCAGCTCGGGCAGCGTGGCCTCGACGTTTTCTCCGCGCTGAATCTCGGAGACGATCTCCGGCTTTACCTGGTCGCCCATCACGGCCAACGCCTGCAGTGTGCGCCGCGCCGCTGGATCCAGCGTGTCGACGCGCAGCGCCACCAAGTCGGCCAGGCGCGCTGGCGGATCGCTACCGCCCTCTTGGCTGTAGCGCAGCACCTGCTCGACGTACATGGGCAACACACCGCGCCCGGTGTCGTCGGCGCGCGCGCCGCCGTGACTCGGCCGCAGCAAGCGCGACACCGCGGGCGGCGGCAAGCCAGGCAAGATGCGCGCGGCAGCTTCGGCGCCCCAGCCCGCTTCGAAACCAGGCGTGTGAGTCGCCAAAAACAGCGCCGAAAGCCGCGGTGGCTCGCCCAGCACGTCGGCGAAGGCGTTGCGGCTCGGTCCGTCGACGCGCTGCAAGTCGTCGATGGCCAGCACGATGCGTCCCGACTTGGAGCGCTTGGCGGCGCGCGACAGCGCCCAACGTAAGCCCTCGGCCAGCGCCAAGCGTCGCTCTTGCGGCGAGCGGATGTCGTGGCGCTTGGGCGCGGAGTCGAACAGCTCCGCGAGCCCCGCCTCGGCGTCCGGACTGGCGTCCTCGAACGCAAGCTCGGTGATCTCGAGCTCGGACAAGCCGGCCAGCGCTTCGACCGCCGTGCGCAGGGCGTAGCCCGCGACTTCAGCGTGATACGGATCCGGTCCGGTCACGGCCACGAAGTCACCGTCGGCCGCGGCGCGCGTCAAAAGCTCGGTGATGAGCCGGGTCTTACCCGCGCCTTGCTCACCAACCAAGCGAGCACCCAAGGTCGCGCCGCGCACCTGCTGCCGCCGATCCTCCAGCCACGAAACGTCGTCGTCGCGCGCTACCAGCGGGAGCGGCAACGCCGGATGCGTCGGGTTCTCGGGCAAAGCGCTGCGGGCGGGCAAGCGCACGCCGCACTCCAAGCAGAACTTGGCTGACGGGACCTGGTGCCCACAGCTGGGGCAGGGCAGAAACACGCCCAGCGAAGGCGGCGCAGAGACGCGCTGCTCGGGCGGCACGCTCTCGGCCATCATCAGCGCGCTCTTCAGCGCGTCCTGAAACTCGATGGCGTCTTGGTAGCGTTTCTTGGCGTCCTTGGAGAGCGCCTTGTTCACCACCTGCACCAGCGGCTCCGGGATGTTGCGCTCGGGCGCAACCTGCCGCGGATCCGGCACTGGAATGGTCATGTGCATCATGACCACCTGCGTCGGGCTGTCGGCTTCGAACGGCAGCCGCCCGGTCAGCAGCTGGAACAAGATCACGCCCATGGCGTACAGATCACTGCGGCCGTCGATCGGGTCGCCGCGGCCTTGCTCGGGCGCCATGTAGTCGGGCGTACCGCAGACGATGCCTGGGCTGGTCACGCTGGGCGCTTGGGCGTCCGCGCGGAGCTTGGCCAAGCCGAAGTCGACGACCTTGACGAAGTCACCGCCACGCCGGAGCGGCTCCAAGATGATGTTCTCCGGCTTCAAGTCGCGGTGCACGATGCCGAGATCGTGCGCTTCGCTGAGCGCCGCCAGCGTCTGCCGCAGCACGTCGACGATGCGCGAAAAGGCGAGCGGCCCTTCTTCGTAGGCGACGCGAGCCAGATCCTTGCCGCGCAAGAACTCCATCACCAAGTACGGCTGCCCGTCGTCAGTGCGACCGAAGTCGAACACGGCGATCGAGTTCGGGTGATTGAGCTGGCTGGCGGCACGCGCTTCGGTGATGAAGCGCAGCGCGGAGTTTTCGTCCGACAGCAGGTGCGGGTGAATGATCTTCACCGCCACCGTGCGACCGAGCGCGGACTGTTCGGCGCGGTACACGCGCCCCATGCCGCCGACGCTGATCAGGTCGAGGATGTGATAGCCGCCGGGCAGTGTCTTACCGACGAACTTGTCGTCGGTCGTCGACCCCATGGTGCCGATCGGAAAGCCGCACGCCGGGCAGTATTGGTGCTCGCTCGCGCAGCCTGCCCCGCAGTGCGGGCAGGTTCGAAGGGAGGGCTGTGCTTGAGCGTTCACTAAGGGCTCCGCGGGACCACTCGATCAGACGCGCCAGGCGACGCTGTCCCTATCAGCCAGGAAGACAACTAGGAAGAGGAGACATAACCGGAGACTCGCCATTCTATCCAAGCCCCCACGGACTGCTAGGTTTCTCGTCCGTCATCGAAGCTCGCCCCGGCCCAGGCTCTCCGGTCGCCCTTCCCCCCTTTCCACGGGCCGAAAGTGGCCCGCTCGGGTTTGGGAGGCTAGAATTGTAGGATATGGCCACGGCTCGCGTCAGACTTGGAGAGCTCCTCGTCGAGGCCCACATTGTTACCCGCGAGCAGCTGGAGGACGCCCTCGCCCTTCAAAAGCAGGACGGGCGGCGCATCGGCACCCTGTTGGTGGAGGCGGGGCTGGTCAGTGAGACCCAGGTCACCCAGATCCTCAGCCAACAGCTGAGCGTGCCGTGGGTCTCGCTCTATCACATCGATTTTTCCCGCCAGCTCTTGAACCTCGTCACCCAGGAGCTGGCCGAGCGCTATTGCCTGGTGCCGATTTTCGTCCGGAAAGTACGAGGTCTGGGCCAGACCCTGTACGTGGCCATGGACGACCCGAGCGACGAGAAGGCTCAGGCCGACGTGTCCCAGTTCGCCGGCCTGCCGGTTCGGGCCATGATCGCCCCGCCCAGCGATATCCGTTCGGCCATCCGCGCCTACTACGGCGCCGGCAAAGACGCCTCGTCACTCTCCGAAGCCATGGCCGAAGCCGACGCCGAGCGCGCGTCCGCCCAACGCGCCACCCACCGCAGCGCGCCCCCGGCTCCCGCCTCCGCTTCGCCCCCATCCACGCCTTCCCCTTCCCTCGCGCCCGCATCCACGCCCGCGCTCCCACCCCCCGTCGACACCGATAGTCTCGAGGGCCCCGACAGCGGACCCACCATCGAAGCGCACGAGATCCCCCTGCCTCCCCGCAGCAAGGGACCGCGCATGGTGACCCTCACGCTGCTCGACGGCACGAAAGTGAACCTGCCGGCCAAGTCAGCAGCGCTGAAGAAGAAGCGCCTCCCCAGCGACCCGCCAGTCACCGACGCACCTGCAGGCGAAGGCCTCACGGCCCGCGATCTCGTCGCCGCCCTGCGCGCGGTATCTCACGGCGCCGACGCCAGCGAGATTCTCGGCGAAAACGTGCGCTGGGAAGCGCTCTTCTCGGCGTTGCTCTCGCTCATGCTGAAGAAGCGGATGATCGCCGATTGGGAGTTCGTGGAGGAGTACAAGAAGGTGTGAGGCTTGAGGGGTTAGGAGTGAGGGGTTAGGGGGTAGTCGATCCAGGGGTTGAGGGAGAGACAGCGGCGCTGACGCGGGACGCAACGGTTCTGCGCGGATTTCGCAAGCGTGCAGCACGGCTCGACGGCTCCGTGAGGATGCTGAACGTAAACGCCCTCACCCCTAGCCCCTCCGCCGACTAGCCCCTACCCCCTCACTCCTAACCCCTAAGCGAGCGGGAGCGCTCTGCACAAAACGAACTTCAAGTACCGCCCCTCCAAGTGCCCCGCCGCATACGGATGATCCACGGCGTGCGCAGCCTCGTGAACCACCGTCAGGCGCTGCCCGGCGCGAGCGGCGCCTTCGGCCAAGGTTTGACGGAAGGCGTCGGGCGAGACTTGAGCGGTGCAGCTGGCGCCGGCGTACAGGCCGCCGGGTGTGAGCACCGAGAGTGACGCAGCGTGCAGCTTTCTGTAAGCGCGCAAGGCCCCGAAAAGCTCGGCGCGCGAGCTGGCAAAGCTGGGCGGATCGGCGATCACCAAATCCCAGCGTTTTCCCGAGCGCTGCGCCGCAGCTAGGAATTCGAACACGTCTTGGGCCACGCCTTCGTGCACGGCTGCTGGCAGCGCGTTGTGCAGCACGTTGCGCCGCGCTGCTTCGATGGCCGGGGCAGCGATGTCGACGCTGGTCACGTGACTCGCGCCGCCGGCCGCGCACGAAACCGAAAACGCCCCCGTGTACGAAAACAGGTTCAGCACGCGTCTGCCAGCCGCGAGCCCGCGCAGATAGTGCCGATTCGCTCGGTGATCCAAGAACAGCCCAGTCTTCTGACCTGCTTCGAAGTCGACCTCGTACCGCAGGCCCTGCTCCTCGATCATCACCACCTCGGGCGGCTCGAGCCCGCTCAGGTGACGCAGCTCGGAGACGCGATCTTTGCGGCGCGTGACGCGCTCGCACACGCCTTGAATCTCGGGGCGCTCCGCCAGCGCCGCCGCCACCCACGCAACCACCTGACCCAGCGCGCTCGAGTAGCTGACGACGATGGCAAAGCCGGCGTAAACGTCGACGACGATACCTGGCAAGCCGTCACCCTCCCCGAACAGCAGCCGAAAGGCGTCCGTATTCGGCGGCAACAGTCGCTGGCGGAGCTCCCAGGCTTCGTCTACCCGCGCCTTCACCCAGGCTGCGTCGGGGCGCTTTTGGCGCGAAAAAACGCGCAGCGCGATGGGCGACTCCGCGTCCCAAAGCGCCCAAGCGTCGAAGCGACCGCACTCCACGTGCACGAAGTCCCCCGCCTTGGCGCGGAAGCTCGGCGGAACGTGGTCACGGTAGATCCACGGATGCCCGGCGTCGAGGCGCGCTTCCAGCGCTTCTGACAGCACGAGCGCCAACGCATCACGCGGCTTTCGCGCCGCAGCGCGCTCGACCGGAGCCTCAGGGCGCGCGGCACGCGCTTCCCGAGCGGCGCGCGCCTGCGCCCGACGCCCACGCCCTTCGCCGGCGTTGCTCAAGCTTTGCGGTCCGGCGACGGCCCGGTGCTCTGGCGTACCACCAGGTCCATCGGGAACTCGAGCACCGAGCGGTCTTGCGACTCGCCGTTCATCTGCGCCATCAGCGAGCGGCAGGCAGCGGCGCCCATGGCGCGCATCTGCTGACGCACTGTCGTGAGGCCGGGCCAGAACAAACTAGCGGCCGGCACGTCATCGTAGCCCACGACCGACACGTCCTTCGGCACCGAAACGCCGTGCGTCTGCAGCGTGCGCAAGAAGCCGAGCGCCATCACGTCGTTGGCGCAGACGACGGCGGTGGGCGCGCGCGGGCGCGGCATTTTTATCCACTTCTCCGCGAAGGCGACGCCTTCTTGCAGGTGGTAGCGCGGCGCAAAGATCAGGTGCTGCGGCTGAATCTTCAGGCGGCGGAGCGCCAGGCCCTCTTCCAGACCCTGCGCGCGCTGCCGGCTGTCGAGCGAGTCTTCCGGACCGCCCAAGTAGGCGATGCGGCGGTGACCCAGCTCGTACAGGTGCTCGGCGATCTCGCGCCCAGCGTCGACGTTGTTGCTGCGCAGCACCGCGCCGCCCTTGAAGGCCTCGTCCGGCGTGATCAGCGCGATGGCGAGCTTGACCTTGCGCGCCGACTCGATGAGGGCCTTTTCACGCTTGCCGGGGCGCGCAAAGATCAGACCGTCGACGCGGTGCTCGCGGATCCACGACGTGACGGTGGCCGAGTCGTAGGTGCCGCGCAGCACCAAGCTGCCGACCAAGAGCGAGATGTGCTTCGACGTCAGCTCTTCCTCGATGCCACCGAGGATCTGCGTGATCCACTCGTTCTGGCTGTCTTCCATCACCAGGCCGAAGGAGCCGGCGCGGCCGAGCGAGAAGTTGCGCGCGGTCGTCCACGGCGTGTAGCCGAGCTTCTGGATGACCTTGGCCACGCGGGCCCGCACCTCGGCGCTGGCGTAGCCGCCGTTGATGACGCGCGAGACCGTGCTCTTCGAGACCTTGGCGTGCTTGGCGACTTCAGCGATATCGGGACGTCGTGACATGTCGACCGAGCCTAGCTGGACTCTGGTCTTGGTTCCACACTGTTCCACATCTGACTGGAACCACTCAAACGCCCGGCTTTTCGAGCGTAGGCCTGTCCCCCGCCCAGCTGGGCGCGTCGCCCCACCCGAAACCGGGCCTCACCTCAAACCAATCAGCTCGAGAGATCACAGGGAGGCGGGGAGGCGGGGAGGTCCGCGAGCGAGAATTTTTTGGGTTCGCGCTGCCGCCCGCCACCTGAAAACACTGCTCGTGCTCGCTCCCGAGGAGAATATTTTTTGATTCGGTCCCCGAATCAAAAAATGCGTTCTCGCCCTCGCGGACCTCCCCGGCTCCCCGCCTCCCTGTAAATCTGGGAGCCGCTAAGGGGCGACCAGTGTCTTCAAAGAAGCGAGGTCGGAGTCTTCCAGCGCGCCCTTCACGACGCAGCGGAGTTTGCCTTTGGGGTCGAACAGTAGGTGAAAGGGCAGCGCGGGGTCGTTTTCCAGGCCCGCGGCCTTCAGCCACTCTTCGCGCTCCTTGCCCTCTTTGAGCCAGAAGCTG
The DNA here is from genome assembly GCA_036261775.1 of Polyangiaceae bacterium. Lineage (GTDB taxonomy): Bacteria > Myxococcota_A > Polyangia > Polyangiales > Polyangiaceae > PMG-095. The sequence continues at coordinate 26,819 of DATAKF010000451.1, forward strand.
CGGCGGAGGCCGCTAGGAGGCTGCCCGCCCAAGAAGCCGGTCAGTTGGCGTTCGTCGTCGTCGAGCGACACGAACTCGAGCTTGAAGCCGGGCGAAGATTTGACGAGCTCTTGCTGGAAGCGGAATAGGCGCGGGATCTCTTCTTTGCAGGGCGCGCACCAGGCGGCCCAAAAGTTCACCCAGGTGTAGCCGCCGCCGAGCGATAGCCCCTCCGGCAAGGGCGCCTCTCCGCTGGCCACGCTCTGCGAGATCGGCTTCTTGGGCGCAGCGCGACCAGGGCCCGACATCTGACCCGCGCACAGCACGCGCGGCGCTTTGGGTGGGCTGCTGGCGGCGACGGGCACCACCTGCGCAGCTGTCGGCGGCGCCGCGGCGCCTGCCTTGGCTTCGACGATTTGGCTGCGCTCCTGCGGCGCGGCTACGGGCTTCTTGTCGCTCTCGTCGCACCCCAGCAGGGTGAGTGAGCAAACGAAGCCCAACAGCGGCAAAGCTTGCTGAGCGTTCATAGCCGACAATCCACCCAAGAGACGAAAGCGCTGCGGTTAATCGGCTCATCGTCGCACTTTTCGCTCATGCGCGAGTTCGGCCAGCTGCAGTACTCCTTCGACAGCTGCGCGAACTCGTTGCCGAGCCACAAAAGACCGACCTTTTGCTCGATCTCCGGATCGTTCGACAGTTGCTTCAAGAAGAACATGACCGAGTTGGCACGGCGGTGTGAAAGCGCGTTGTTCTTGCTCACGCTGCCGGTCTTGGAAGCGCGCGCCACCACGAAGAAGTAGCGAGCGCCCTTGCGCGCGTACCAGCGCTCCTCGAGCAGCTTCTTGGCGCTTTCGTCCAGATCGTCTTTACCCTCGTCGAAGAGCACGACACCGCCGCGATCTTTCAGCGGCGTAAACAGCGCGTTGAAATCGTCGTCGCTGATCGACGCGAACGTCTTCACGTCGGCGGGCTTGCAGCCGCGCCGGGCGCCCTCACCCTCACCGGCAAGGCCGCACGAGTGGAGCACGCGCTCCAAAACTTGTTTGAACTGCGGCGTGCAGTAGGCAACCTCCGCCTGATCGGCGATAGCCACCTTGGGCTTCTCCTTCTCGGGCTCCAGCAGGTGCTCGGCTGCCGTGCCAGTCCAATGTCGCACGGCCAGCGCACTGCCCGCTGTGAGCAATACCCCAGCCAAGAGGCCCACGATGGCCGCGGTACCGGCTCCACCGGAGCTCGGTCCTTTGATTGGCGGCGCTGAGGGATCGACTGCTTGCGTCACTTGAGCACCTCCGGAGCCAGCTGAGACAGCGTGAAGCGCAGCCCAAGGTCCGTGTCTTCGTCGCACACGCGGCGCTTGCCCAGGTACATCTGCGGGGTGGAGACCGGAATGTTGTTCTCCGAGGCAAAATGCAGGTGATTGTTGAGCCGCACGTCGGTCTTCTTGTCGTCCACACAGCGCAGCAAGCTCTCGCCCCAGCGCTGCTTGATGGCCGCGCGCAGCGTGTTTTCACCCGCTTTGCCGGCGCGGGTCAGGTACTCCTGCTGGTCGTAGGCCCACTCCAGCACTTGGCGCGCGTTGCCTTCGCCGCACAGCACGGCCTTCGAAACGATGCAGGCACCCGGGTGCAGGGCGCTGTCGAGCATCCAATTGCAGTCGTTGTCGAGCGGGAACAGCACCAGCTCGATGTCGAGCTTCTCGATGATGTCCTCGGCCACCAAGCGATCGTGAAACGCTTTGCAGGTCGGACACAGCGGATCTTCGAACAGCATGGCCTGTTGCACCGCGCGGCTGCCGCGGATCTTGACCGGGCTGTCGCCCTTGATCTTCGCTTGTTTGATCTCGCCGCACTGCGTGATGTACGGCCGCTGGTCGGGGGCGCTCGCGGCGTAGACCACGGCAGGCGCGAGCACGGTCACGCCCAGCGCCACCAGCCAAGCCGGCACCAGCGCGAACGACACGGCCGGGCGCGACGTGTCACCGCGCGCCGACAGCCAAGCCGTCAGCGCGCCGAACGCCAGCAGCGCCGACGCGATGTAGATACCCGCGCACGTCTTGCACACTTGCCCCAGCTGCGTGAGCGAGATCGTCAGCATCAGGAGCGACACCAAGAGCGGCGTCGTGCCCAAAAGCGCGAAAAAGCCCAAGGTGCGGCGCGACGCCTTTTCACCCGCCAAGAGCAGGTACAGCGAGAAGGCCGCGAAGAAGCAGAACGCGCCCAGACCGAACAGCGAGATCGGGATCCCGCCCCAGTACTGGTCCTTCAGTAGCGCCGAGTAGGGGCTGTACATGGCAGCGCGGCAGGCCTCGGCCTCCGAGACCGCGCTGGCGCCGGGAATGAAGCTACAGTGAACATTGTGCAGCCGCCGATCCAGGTGGGCGGCGTAATCCAGCGTCGAATTCGACGCGAAAATCAGGCCCAGCGCCGACGCGACGAGCGCGATGACTGCGGGGGCCTTGGAACCACGGGAAAACATCGCGGGTACCGTAACACACGGTTAAGAAACGGCCGAAAATCCAGCCTCACTGCGATTTCGAAGGCGCTGCGCGGAGCTGTAGCTCCAACGTCAGGACCCAGATTTTTTCACAGGGAGGCGGGGAGG
>DATAKF010000453.1:0-32387 GCA_036261775.1 Polyangiaceae bacterium
CATCGCTGCGCTTGGCGGACACATCAAATGGAATGGCGAGCCAGGGTGGCAGACCCTGGGCAGCGGCTATCGAGAACTCGTCACCCTAACCGCTGGCTGGGAGGCTGCGAAATTACACTTAGCCCGCGATCAATGATGAGACCGTCTCCTGGTCACGCCGCGCGAGCGAGATTCACAGGAGGCGCGGAGGCGGGGAGGTCCGCGAGCCCAGATTTGGGGGTTTCGCGCTGCCGCCCGTAACCTGAAAACCCGCTCGTGCTCCGGCTCGCTCCCGAGGAAATGATTTTTTGATTCGGTCCTCCGAATCAAAAAATGCGTTCTCGCCCTCGCGGACCTCCCCGCCTCCCCGCCTCCCTGTAAAATCAGGGAGACTGTCCGCGACGTGAAATGCGTTTAGCCGGCGTCGAGCCAGCTCAGGGCGCCACGGTACATCTCGGTCTTTTTCTCGAGCGGCACTTCGTGGCCCATGTTGTTCGGCGTGATCACCTTCGTGGGAACGCCGGCCTTTTGCAGCCACGCCTCTACCTGGTGCGTGCCCTCGATCACGCCGTCGTGCTCGCCGGTGATCAGGAACACGCGGCGGACGCGGTTTTTGGCGGAGCCGAGCGCTTCGAGGCCGGGGCCGCCCCAGTATTTGGAGTTGGCGGCCAAGATCAACCAGCGGTTGAAGGTGCGCGGCTCGCGGACGCCGACGTTCATGGCGGCATAGGCGCCCTCGGAGAAGCCGATGAGGGTGTTGCCCCAGAGCTGCACGCGGCGGCCGTACTTTTCGCGCAGGGCGTTGATGGCGGCCATGGTGGCGTGGTGCGCGCTCGGCCAGTTGTTGTCCCAGGCGCGGCCGTCTCCGTAGGGCACGGGGCCGCTGGGGCACACGAGCCAGCCGTAGCGGCGCGCTAGACTTGCCCAGCGGCGGCAGTCGGCTTCGGGGTGGCCACCGCGGCCGTGCAGGTAAACCAGGACCGGCTTGAGGCCCAGGCGACCTTTGCCCTGCGGCTCGAAGTAGTAGGCCGGCGCGGCGCCGGGCAGGTCAATCTGGCGCAGGCCGCCGCCCACCGAGCGGTCGTCGGGGTCTTCGCGGTCCTTGCGCGAGTCTTCTTTGCGGGCCTCGGGCTCGCGACGCTCCGGAGCCTCAGCGGGCTCTTGCACCGAGGCCGTGACGGTTTCGGGCTCCTCATCGCCAGGAGCCGGGATGCTCAGCCGCTGCCCCACCTTGAGCTTGTCGCGCCGAGTTGCCCCGTTGGCCTTGCACAGGGCAGCGATGCTGACCTGGTAGCGCTTGGCGATCTTCCCCCAGGTCTGGCCGTCGGACACGACGTGCTCCTTGCCGGAGGCCGAGCCGGCGGCGAGCAGCAACGAGAAGCACAGCGCGATTCGGGGCCAAAAGCGCATCGGACCTTGCCTAGCATGGATGGGACGACGCTGGCCAACTTGGGGGTGAGGGGCGAGGGGTTAGGGGTTAGTCGGCGGAGGGGGGAGGGAGAGCAAAGGGGGCGCTGCCGCGAGGGCCAACGCTTGGGGGGAGCGGACGCTGGCGCGGGGCCAACGTGGGGGGGGGAGGGGTCGCTGCCGCGGGGGCGAGCGACGTTGGGACGCAGGGGACCGAGGGGGGAGCGCGAGCCAATGCCGCCCTACCTTTTCCCTGGGCCCCTCCGCCGACTGACCCCTAACCCCTAATTCCTAACCCCTACGTCCTCAGCGCCAGAGCTCGACGCCGGTGGCCACCAGCCGGACCTCGCGGGCGGAGCCGTCGGCGGCTTTGTCGGCGAATTTGGCGCCTTCTTCTTCCATGTGGGTGACGAGCGCCGGCTTGAGCAGCTTGCTTTCGACCTTGGCCTCGACCCGGGCCTTGGAGCCCGCTGAGTCGATGGGGACGAAGAAGCCGTAGTCCTTGAAGGTGACGCGGCAGCCGGGGGCGGCCGGATCTTGGGCCGTGCTCAGCTCCATCCAACAGCCCTTGCGGGTGCAGGCGCGGCGCACCTCGCCCTCGACCAGCACGCTTTGGTCGGCGAACTTGTCTGGAGCCTTGAGCACGTCGTCGAGCGCGATGGCGGCGCCGCCAGCCACGGGCGAGCCAAAGGTCTTGCGGTTCTGCGCGGCCGCCGAGGCGACGGGTGCTGGCGATGCGGCCTCCGCTGCGGGCGTTGGCTCGGCGGTGGTCTTGCAAGCCGCCAGCGTGAACAGCGCACCCAAAGCCATACTGCGAGCCAACATTGGCTCGCAGTATAGCGCGACCTTGGGCGGCTGCCGCCGATTACGGGGGAGGCGCGGCGGCCTTCTCGGCATTGCCCGGCAAATGGAAGCGGAAGCCGATGTTGCCCATCAGGTACTCGTCCACGGCGCCGCCGGCGACGTAGTCGGTTCGAAGCATGTTTGTCGTCGGGTTGAGCTCGGGTCCGAAGTCGAAGGCGTAGCGCAGCCAGTCGAAGCCCGCGACGAGGTCGAGCATGCTGGCCAGGCGGTAGCCGACGGTGACACCGGCTTCGAGCGACGAGGTCTTCACGCTGGTTGGGAACCACACGGTCTCGAGCGCGCCGGTCTTGAAGACGAAGCGCTTGCCGATGCGAGCGCCAGCCATGAAGTCGCCAAAGTGGAACATGCCGTCGATGCCGACTTTGGCGTACTCGTACTTGACGTCCGGGATCATCGGGTAAGGGCCTTCGTCACCCAGCAGGGTGAAGGTGTGTTGGCCGTAGGTCCCGGCGGCGCCAACCGTGTGAGCGCCGATCGGAAAGCGGAATTTGGCGCCGACGTAGAAGGCTTGAATGTCCGTCTTGAGCGTCTTCTCCGCGCCCCCAGGGTCCGTGGCGGTCTTGCCTTCGTTGTAGACGGACTGGGTGGCGAAGCCCTTCTCGAAGCCGCCGGTCAAGCCGATCCACTCCAGCGGGCCCTTCCCGATCAGCGACCCAGGGTAGAAGTCGAGATCGATGAACAGCATGGGGCCGAGCGGCAGCTCGTACTTCAACAGCTGGGCGTAGCCGTCGTTGGGGCGGACATCCGCGAGCGTTTGGTGGAAGGTGAACGTGCGGTGGATCGGCTTGAGACCTGCGGTGATCTCGAGCGGACTCAGATCACCCTTGTCGCCGGCGTCGCTGGTGCTGACGGAGACCTCTTCGCTCGGCTTGTCTTCTTCAGCGGGCTTGTCTTCTTCGGCCGGCTTGTCTTCTTCGGCCTTGGGTTCTTCTTTGGCTGCCTTGACGCTCACGCCGAGCGCGGGCGCCACGCTGGAAGCTCCAGACTTTTCGATGTTGCCTTTGAGCTTGTCGCCAGCACCCTTGATCTCGACTTCGTCGATCAGCTTGCCGTCGGCGCCCTTGAGCACCTTCAGCTTGAGGCTGCCTTTGCTGACCTTGCCGGTGATGACGAAGTTGACGGCCAAGCCCTTGGCGGTTTCGGCGATCGCTTTGGCCTTGGCAGACGGCTTGACGTCTTCGGCGTCGGTGACCTCGTAGCCGCCGTCTTTCTTCAGCGCGTCGATGAACGCGCTGCGCGCGTCGTTGCTCTTCGTGCCGTCGAAGCCGCCGACGGCGACCTTCACTTTTTCTGCCGACTCGGCCTTGGCGTCCGTGACCAGGATTGCCTGGGACGACGCGACTGAGGTGACCAAAGTACCGAGGAAGAGACCCACGCGAATCGAGCCACGGAGTACGGGAAACATGCTCATGTGCCCCCCGTGCCGCCCGTACCTGCCGGCGCTGCGCCTGACACGCACGCGACGTAGTCCTCGATGCACTTGAGATCCGCTCCAGTGAGCAGTACCGCCGGTGGCGGGGGCATGGGCGTCCCGCATTGGCCCACGTCGTTCTTGACCTTCTTGAGCAGCCAGCTGTTGGCGGGCGCGCCCGTGTCGATCAACTTGGCTGGGGGGCTTGGGCACATTGCAGGTGGCACGCTGGTGTATTGAGCGGGTTGGTTCTTCAAGAGCGCGGTGTAGCCAGGCTTCTGCAGGTCGAGCTTGGGAACGAGCAGAGCCGCTCCATGACACACCTTGCAGGAGGTGAGCGCGGTCGCCATACAGGCGACCTCGCACTCGGCGCCGGAGCTGGAACCGGCCGTGCCGGTGCTGCCCGCGGTCGAGCTGGTGCCCGCGGTCGAGCTGGTGCCTGCCGCGCCGGTAGGCGGGAGAGGGTAAGCGTTGGGGTTCTCGAGGTCGCCAGGCTCGGGGCAGCCTACGGAGAAGAGCGCCAACGCGCCGGCGCCGACGCAGCAGACCAGCGCTCGTAGGCGGCGCCCTCTTGCTTGCTTCAATGCCTGCCGTTCGGCGGGGGTCAACGTGTCAGACTCGAACGGAGAAAACTGCGGCTCTTGCACTCGAAATCCTCGACCTTACTTTGGCTCTGGTGTGAGGCGAGCCAAGGGACCCACGCGCGGCCGGCGAACGCACCGGCCTGCGAGACCGAGCGCCGCCGTGGACGTAACAACAAAGCGGCTGCTCTCGTAAAGCATGAAATGCGCTCGACAATGCCTTTTCTTCCAATGATCTACGCGCGATTTCGTGCCGCTCCGGCTGCGCCTGCGCTCTCAATTTTAGGGGGTGGCGGCGCTGACCCAAAATGGGTCAGATTTCGCCCGGACACGGATATGCTGAAGCGATCCGATGCATCGCTTCGAACGTGACGAGCTCAAGCTTTCGCGACCCCAGGCCTTCGTTGAACCGCGTGCGATCCGCTTTCAGGACATAGACGCTGCTGGCATAATTTTTTACCCGCGCGTCCTCGAGATGTTCCACGACGTTTACGCGGCTTTTCTGGCGTTTGCGGGCGCGCCGCTGCCCGAGGTGCTGCGTACAGGCACCTGGATTGCGCCGGTGCGTCACGCCGAGGCCGACTACTTCAAGCCGCTGCGCTTCGGCGACCCGGTGACCGTCGAGATCTGCCGCGCGCACGTGGCTGAAACAGAAGCCACGCTGGGCTATCGGCTTGCTCGCTCCGAGGGCGGTGAGGTGTGCGTGGTGGGCCAGGTCGTGCATACGTTCGTCGATCGCGCGACTTTCAAGCGCATCCCGATCCCCGAGCCGGTGCGGCGCGCGCTCGAGCACATTGGAGCCGGGTAGCTAGCTGATTCGCAGTGCAATGGAGCGCTGCTAGGTCGAGCTTCAAGCTTGGTCGGGATCAGCAAGCTTGGCGGCGTACTGGTCGCGCACGGCACGGCGATCGATTTTACCGGCCAACGTGAGCGGCAAATTTTGCGCCAGCAGCGCGCGGCGCGGCAGTTTGTGGCGTGCCAGGCGGTCAGCTAGCAACTCCGCGAGGTGAGAGGGCTCGGCCAACGCCGCGTTGGCGCTGACGAGCACGGCGCTGACGACCTGGCCAAAACGCGCGGACGGCGAGCCGAAGACGCACGCGGCCTTCACGCCGGGCAGGCTCAAGAGAGCGGCCTCGACCTCGAGCGGATCGACGTTCTCACCCCCGGAAATGATGACGTCGTCGCTGCGCCCGCGCACGTATAGCTCGCCGTTTTTGCCCAGCTCGCCGCGATCGGTCGTGCGCAGAAATCCGTCGGCGCCGACGCCGCTGCTGGCCTCGCCAAGGTAGCCGGAAAACAGCGATGGACTGCGGATCGCGAGGGTTTCGGCGTCGAACCGCAGCTCGACACCGGGCAGCGGGTGGCCGGAGCTCACCACGCCGTCGCGCTCGGGCAGCGGGTCGAAGCGCTCGCCATAGCGGCGCGTGACGACCTGCGACGCCGTTTCGGTCAAGCCGTAGCTGGTCAAGAGCGGCACCTGCGCCGTGTGCGCGCGCTGGGCCAGGGCAGGCGAGCAGCCGGCGCCACCGACCAGCACCGCGCGCAACCCGTGCGCGGGCGCAAATCCTGCGTCGAGCAGCTCGGAGAGGACGCTCGGGACCAGCGACATCAGCGTGGCTCGCTGGGCGACCTGCAGGAGCGCGTCGAGCTGCGCGAGCACGCCGCTCGGTCCGGGCTCGAACAGCAGCGCAGTCCTGCGGGCTAGCAGGCACCGCAGCACGATTGAAAGGCCGCCGGTGTGGGCGAGCGGTAAGCACAAAAGCCAGCGATCGTTCGGCTCCCAGCCGAGGTTTTGGGCCGAAGCCTCGGCGGAAGCCACGACAGCGCCGCGGCTCAGCTCCACCAAACGCGGCGTGCCGGTCGAGCCCGACGTGGGGATGAAAGCCAGCGCGTTGGCGTCCGAGATGACGGGTAGCGCGCCGGGCACGACGCCCGTTGGCGCAGGCGGCGGGGGCTCCGTGGCGCCGCAGCGTTCGATGGCGGCGTGCCGTTCAGCGGCGGTGGCGCGCGTGTGCAGCGTGAGCACCGGGGTGCCCGTCGCGAACGCGGCATATAGCCAAAGTAGGCTCTCGGTGTCGGCTCGTGGCGTGAGCGCGAGTGCGCGAGTGCGCTGCTGCAGCAGGGCTTGCGCGAGCGGTGCGCAGCGCTCAGCGGCCTGGCGAAACGAAAGCGTGCTCGAGCCGTCGATGAGCGCGAGCGCGTCCGGTGCCTCGCGGGCAGCGTCGAAGATAGAGAGCGTGCTCACGGCAGCGTAACCTCCGTGGGCAGCCCCAGGCCGGGCTCCGACCACGCGCGCAGTGAACCGTCGACAACGGGCGGCGCAGCGAGCTGCCAAGCGTCGAGCCCCGCGTGCGGCGCGAGACCATGGGCAGAGCCGCCCGGCAGGGCCAACGCCAGCGTCGCCGCGGCTCGCCACGCATAGGGACCATCGAAAGCGTGTGAAAGCACGCTCTGGAGGCCGAGCGTGCGGGCGAGCTCTGCCAGCCGCCAGCACCGCGAAAGGCCACCCAGCGCCGTCGGCTTCAGCACCAGGCAGCGCGCCTGCAGCTGCCTGGCCCGTGCCTGCACTGCGGCGTCGTCCAAGCCTTGCAACGACTCGTCGAGCGCGAGCGGCAGCGCGCCGAGCAGCTGCTCTGGCAGCTGTCCCGGTTCCTCGAACCATTCGACGTCGAGCGAAGCCAGGCTTTGCCAGGCTCGAGTCACCTCGCTTGCTGACAAGCTGCCGTTGGCGTCGAGCCGCAACGTGACCGCAGGGCCATGCAGCTCACGGAGGGCGCGCACGCCGTCGAGCTCGGCTGCGAGCAGTCCTTGAGCGCCCAGCTTGAGCTTGAGATGTCGGAAACCGGCCTGAACGGCCGCCTTGGCGTCGGGTAGCAAGCTCGGGGCGCTGGCCGGGCCGAGTAGCTGCGCGAGCGGACGCGAAGAGCCGTCGGCGCCCAGCAGCGACGGCGCCGAAACGCCTTGGCGTCGAGCGAGCAGATCGAGCCCGGCTGTTTCGAGCGCCATACGACCCGACGGCAAGTCAGTTGAAACCAGCGCCGCGAGGGCGCTCAGCGCCGCCAGCGGCGTCGGCTGCTCGAGCGCCGCCGCCAGAGTCGCAGGCTCGAGCTTCGACAGCGCAGCCTCCACCTGGTCGAGCCGATCCGGCGAGTAGCCGGGCAACGGTGATGCTTCGCCAAGCCCGCTGCTTTCGCCTTGATCGCTCAGGCGCACCAGCAGGCTTTCGCGCTCGGGCCAGCTGCGCCGCGCGTCTTGGGCGCGCGGGGTGCGGACCGTGACGCGGCGCAGCTCGAGCTTCATGACGAGGTTCCGACGACGCGCAGGTGATCGAGCACGATGCCGAGCGCGAACAGCAGCCCGAACAGCAAGAGCAGCTTGGCCGTGCCGGCCAGCCGCGCATTCAGCTCGCGACCTTGCTCCGTCGCGACGGCGCGCATCAGCCTGCGCCCGAGGGGCAGCGTGAGCAGCGGCAAGAGCACGAAGCGACCGCCCGCCGAGCTGGTTGCCAAGAAGAGCGGCACCGCGTACGAAAGGGCGAGCAAAAAGCCGTATTCGTAGATGACCGCGCGCGGGCCCCAACGCACCGCCAGCGTGCGCTTGCCGACGCGCTCGTCTTGCTCGTGATCGCGCAGGTTGTTGACGACCAAAATGGCCGTGGCAAGAGCCCCGACCGGCAGCGCGCACCAGACCGCCAGCGTGGGCACCTGGCCCAGCTGCACGAACACGGTGCCCGGCACCGCCACGAGACCGAAGAACACGAACACGAACAAGTCGCCCAAGCCGTTGTAGCCGAGCGGATACGGCCCGCCGGTGTAGGCGATGGCGGACAAGATGGACACGACGCCGATGGCCAAGATGACCGGCCCCGCCACGGCCGTCAGGTAGGCGCCGAGCAGTAGCGCCAGACCGAACACCACGAACATGCCGCGCTTCATGGCGGCGGGCGAAATGAGGCCTGCTTGCACGGCGCGCGTCGGGCCGAGGCGCTCGGCGGTGTCGGCGCCCTTTTCGTAGTCGTAGACGTCGTTGGCGAAGTTGGCGCCAATCTGCAACAAGAGCGCGCCGCCCAGCGCCGCCAAAGCCGGCCCGAGCCGAAAGCCGTTCAGCTCGAACGCGCAGGCGCTGCCGACTACGACCGGCACGCTGGCCGCGCTCAAGGTCTTGGGGCGCGCGGCCAGCACCCAGCTAGAGACCAGCGACGGACGTGATTCGGGGAGGGAGGTCGTAGCGGTCACAGCACGTTCTCTCGCTGCACGAGGCGGCAGATTAGCTCAGAGCGTTCGAGCAGGAGGTTGTGGCCAGCGTCGGCCACGCGAATCAGCCGTGAGCCCGGCATGACGCCGGACAGCTCCTCGCCGAGCGCCACGAACTTGGGATCGCGGACGCCGACGACCAAGTCGACCGGCGTCTGTACTTCGCGCAATCGCGGCCGCAAATCGGGCATTTCTCCCAGACCATGCTGGAGCAGGCTCTCTGCAAGTCCGCCCGCGTCATGCCGCAGACGCTGCTCGCGCTGGGCCTGTTTGACGGCTTCGGGCAGCGAGCCTTGAGAGGCCCACAGCGGCAGCGCCTGCCAGGCGTCGACGAACGCCGTCAGGCCGCGCTCGCGCAAGAGCCGCACGAACCGCGCGTCACCCTCGCGGCGCGCGGCGCGCTCTTCGTCGGTCTTCAAGCCGGGGTGCGCCGAGATGACGACGGCGTGCTCGAAGCGCTGGGGGTAGCGCGCCAAAATGCCGAGCGCGAAGCGGCCGCCCAGTGAGTAGCCGAGCAGGCCCGTGCAGCCATTGCCCAGCGCGGCGAGCCGCTCGACCTCGTCCCAATAGCCGCCCACGACGGGCGTGCCCAGGTGGCCCCCGAGCGTGGGCGTGACCGAGCCTGCCGCGACGCTCTCGACCTCGGCCAGGCTCTGCGGACTGCCACTGAAGCCGTGCAGCAGCAGGTAGCGCACGTTTAGCCCTTGGCCTCGCCCGTCGCCGTCGACAACGCGGCGAGCACGCTTTGACGCATCTGCGCGGCGCTGTGCGGGCCAACCCGCAGATGCAGCAACGTCGGTTGAGCTTGGGCGAGCGCGCGCGCCGTGACGTCGGCGATGGCTTGCGGCGTCGAGGGTGCCTCGTAGCGCAGGCCAAACAGGGCGGCGACGTGCGACAGCTCGCGCTCGGGCGGCGTGTGCCAAAGGCGCGCGGCAGTGGGATCCGCGCCGTACAGCTTGCCGACCGGCAATTGGTCGAAGATGCGGCCGCCCGCGTTGTCGACGACCGTGACCACGAACGGCGTGCTGACCAAGCCGAGCGAGGCGAGCCCGCCCAAGTCATGCAGCAAGCTGACGTCGCCCAAGAGTAGCAGCGTGGGTGCGGCGCTGCCGATGGCGCTGCCGATGGCGCCCGAGACCAAGCCGTCGATGCCGTTGGCGCCGCGCTGGGTGGTGACGCGCAGAGTGGCGGCGCGCGTGACGTAGGCGTCCACGTCGCGAATCGGCAGGCTGTTGCCGAGCGCCAGCACGGTGCCGTCCGGCAGTGCTTCGATGACGCTCTTCACTGCGGCGCCTTCTGTCAAAAGCTCGGCGGGGCGAGCCAGCGCGTCGTCTACGCAGCTTTGGGCGCGGGCGTGGTGCTGCTGCACGGCGCTCAGGAACGCGGACCCTGCCGGTCGCGCGTTTTGTCGCTTTAGCTCGGCGACGAGTGCCGTCAGGCCTTGCTGCAGATCGCCGCTTGCCACAAGCTCTGCGCTGCCGATGGCGTCCGGATAGCCGTGCTCGGCGAGGACCAAGCGACGCGGCACTTGGGCCGCCCAGCGCTCGAAGGCCGAGGACGTCGGGGTTTGGCCGATGCAGAGCAAGAGCTCGGGGCGCAAACGACTTGCGACGTCGGGCGCGCTGAGCAGCCAATCGAACAGCGGAAAGCCGTGCGGCTCGGGCAGGGCGAAGCGCACTTGGCTGCCGGCTTCGGCAAAGACCGGAGCGCCGAGCAGGCGTGCTAGCTCGGCGATCGGCTCGGCCAGGTGCTGGGCGTGCGCCGGCAAGGGGCCGACCACGATGGCGCTCGAACCGGCGGCTTTGAGCGTTCGTGCCGCTTCGAGCACGGTTTCGTTGGCAAAAATGCTGCGCGGAGGCTGCCGGACGAGCGGGCGCGTCAGCAGTGACGTGACGCGAGCTTGCAGCGCGTGCTCGGCGTCGTTTTGGGCCGGCGCGGGCTCGAGCGGCTTGCGAGCGCGCAGGTTGAGGTGCACGGGGCCCGGCAGAGGGCCTTGCGCGTGCGCCACGGCTTGCATGACCGAGCGGCGCAGGCCGGTGAGGGCGGAGGGCGCGGCGTCGGGCAAGCCTAGATCGAAGAAGGCGCGCGCGTAGTCGCCGTACAGCTTTACCTGGTCGATGGTCTGCGCGGCGCTGGCGTGTTGTACGTCGAGCGGGCGATCGGCGGTGAGCACGACGAGCGGCAAGTGCGAGAGCGAGGCTTCGACGACGGCCGGAAAGTAGTTGGCGGCGGCGCTGCCCGAAGTGCACAAAAGCGCGCTGGGGCGGCCGGTGACGCGCGCGTGGCCCAGCGCCAAAAAGGCCGCCGAGCGCTCGTCGATGACGGGCCGCACGGTGAGGCCGGGCAGGTGCTGCGCGGCCCACGCGAACGGCGTGGAGCGCGAGCCGGGGCTCAGCCAGACGTCACGGACGCCGGCTTCGAGCAGGCTGCCGAACAAAAGGCGGGCCCACTCGCCGATCAGGTGCGCGTCGCTCGGCGCGCTGGGCTCAGACGGCAGGCTCGCCGACATACAGGTGGCAAACTCCGAACGTGAGCGCGGTGGACGCGACGATGCGCAGACCCGCTTCGACCATGAGCGCTTCGAACTGTTCCGAAGGTGGGAACGCAGCGATCGACTTTTGCAGGTATTGGTACTCTTTGGCGCCCGACAAGAGCGCGCCGACCGCCGGCACCACGCTGTGCACGTGAAAGCGCGCCAAGGGGCCCAGCACGCCGCCGCGTGGCTCCGACAGCTCCAAGATCGCGACGCGACCGCCGGCCTTGGTGACGCGCGCCATTTCGCGCAAGCCCTGCAAGCGATCGGGCACGTTGCGGATGCCGAACGCGATGCACAAGCCGTCGAACGTGCGATCCGGAAACTTCAGGTCTTGGGCGTCGCCGACCAAGAGCTCGATGCGCTCGGTCAGGCCGCCATCCACCAGCTTTTTCTGGCCCACTTCCAGCATTTTTGCCGAAGGGTCGACGCCTACGACGGTGACCTCGGGGTGCGTGCGCGCCACCATGATGGCCAGGTCACCCGTGCCGGTGGCTAGGTCGAGCACCTTGGCGCCGGGCCGAAGCTCGAGCGAGCGCACCGTCTTTTTGCGCCAGCTTTGGTCGATGCCGAGCGAGATGACGCGGTTGACGAGATCGTAGCGGTGAGCGATGCCGTCGAACATCGCGCCCGAGCCCTCGCGAGTCTTCGCGGAGCTGCTGTTGTCGGTGCTGGTCATGAGTCTTTCGGAGGCGTGGGCATGACAGCCTCAGGAGGCTTTGTCACGCATGCTGCTGAGAAACGGGGTGGGGTCGATGGCTTGCCCGGAAACCAGGGCGCGCAAGAGGCCCTCGCCCAGCTGCGAAAGGCCGCGCAGGTGCTGCAGGCGTTCGCGCTTGAAGGCCAGAGCCTCGGGCTCGCTGGTGGCGGTTTCGGGCAGCTCGGCTTCGGCGCGACCCAGCGCTTCGGCAAACTCGCGCACCAGGGTCAGCTCGCGTTCGCGCAACACGCGCTGCACGAGCTTACCGACGCTGGTTTCGGCTTCGTAAAAGTCGCGCCGCTCACCGGGGCGCCAGCTCTTCTTCACGGCGCCCCACTTCACCAGCTCGCCCAGCGCCATGCTCACCGCGCCGGCGCTCATTTTCAGCTCGGTGCCGATCTCGGCGGCGCCCAGCGGCTCGGGCGACAAATAGAGCAGGGTCCACATGCGACCCATCGGGCGCTTGAAGCCCCAAAACTCCATCAGGCGGCCAACGGTGTCGGCCACTTCGAGCTCCGCTGGAAACACTCCGCTGTCTGCGCTGTCCGACATGGGGGTTAGGGGCGAGGGGTTAGGGGTTAGTCGGCGGAGGGGAGAAAGGGGTGAGGAGCGGTTTCGAGTGTTCTTTGAGGTTTCAAAAAGTCTTGAAACTTTAGGCTCCGGGTCCGAGGGGGTCAAGTCTGGTGTTTCCCGCTGGCAGGCGGTAGCGCGATCTCGCGCTCGCCCTAACCCCTAGCCCCTCCGCCGACTAACCCCTAACCCCTAACTCCTCACCCCTCAGCCCTATGGTACCGTCACTGTACGTCGTTGTCCCGCGGCGTTTGGGAGCATGGCCGAGGCAGATCGCCTGAAGATCGCCGTGGTCGGGTCAGGTCCGGCCGGATTCTACGCAGCTGATGCGTTGCTGCGCGGAGCGTCCGGGTGCGCGGTCGACCTGTTCGAGCGCTTGCCGGTGCCGTTCGGGCTGGTGCGCTACGGCGTGGCGCCGGACCATCAGGGCATCAAGCGGGTGCAGGTGGCGTTCGAGCGCACGGCTGCGCTGCCGGGCTTTCGCTTCTTTGGCAACGTGGAGGTGGGGCGCGACGTCAGCGTGCCCGAGCTGCTCGACGGCTACCACGCGGTCTTGTTCGCGACGGGCGCGGCTTTGGATCGAAGGCTCGACATTCCAGGCGAGGACTTGGAGGGCAGCTACGCCGCCACCTCGCTGGTGGGTTGGTACAACGCTCACCCCGATTTCATCGACTTGAAGTTCGACCTGAACGCCGAGCGCGCCGTCGTGATCGGCATGGGCAACGTGGCGCTGGATGTCGCGCGCGTGCTGCTGCACGACCGCGATGAGCTCGGCAAGACGGACATTTCCGACCGCGCGCTGGCGGCGCTGCGCGCCAGCCCGGTGCGCGAGGTGGTGCTGCTCGGACGTCGCGGCCCAGGACAAGCTGCCTTCGATCAAGGCGAGCTCGAAGCGATCGCCGATTTGCCTGGCGTGGGCGTCGAGATCGACGGCGATGTTTCGTTCGAGGAAGCGCCGGATTTGCCGCAGACCGCGAAGAAGAACTTAGTTTACCTGTCGCAGCTGGCGAGCTTGAAAGCGGCCGCTAAAGACCGCAAGGCACGCGTGCTCAAGCTGCGCTTCTTGGCGTCGCCCGTCGAGCTGCTCGGCGCTGCGGGCCATGTGCGGGCGCTGCGCATCGAAGACAATCGCCTGGTTGGGGCTGGCCCGCATATTCGAGCGGAGCCGACCGGCAAAGTGTGGGAGCTCCCGACGGGCCTCGTCATCCGCTCGGTGGGCTATCGCGGCATGGCGATTCCGGGGATGCCATTCGATGCCAAGCGCAACGTGATCCCGAGCTCTGCCGGTAGGGTCACCAACCTCGCCGGGGAGCCGCAACCGGGGCTGTACACGGCGGGTTGGATCAAGCGCGGGCCGTCGGGGCTGATCGGCACCAACAAGGCCGATGCCAAGGAAACGGTCGATCTGCTCCTGCGCGACGCCGAAGCGCTCAGTCTGCGCAAGTTGACCACGGACGTGCCGGCGCTCTTGGCGGGACGCGGCGTCTGTGCCGTTTCTTTCGCGGATTACCGGAAAATCGACGCTCTCGAGAAGGCCCGGGGCGAGGCGCGCGGCAAGGTGCGGGACAAGCTGACGCGCGTTTCCGAGATGCTGGCGGCAGCCTTCCCCAAGGCGTAGGCTTCCGCCATGTCGTTTCGGTCCGCGCGAATGAGCTGGCTCCTTCTGGGCGCCCTTTCGATCATGCCAGCGGTGGCGCTGGCTGACGGAGACCATCCTGCGCACGTTCCGGCCACCCAAGCTGGGGAGGATTTGACGGGTTACGTGGAAGGCGCCAGCCGACTCGAAGGGCGCATCATCGCTCCTTGTTGCTGGAACCAAACCATCGACATTCACGGCTCCGAGCCGTCTTACGAGCTGCGGCGCGAGATCAGAAGGCGCCTGAAAGCGGGCGAGTCGGCCGAAGCCATCGAGGCGTCCTTCGTGGCGCGCTTCGGGCCGAAGATCCTGGCGGTGCCGGACACGAGCCCGCTCGGCAGCTTGGCTACGCTGCTCTCGATTGGCATCGGCGGCGTCGGGGTGGCGGGCTTCTTCATGTTGCGGCGCTGGAGCCGCGCCGGCAAAGAGTCGTCGGCCCGCGAGCAGACCAAGGCGAAGGCGGCTGAAAAAGCCGGAAGTTCTCCGGGTAAAGCGGACGCGCTCGATGCCCGGCTCGATCGCGAGCTTTCCGACATCGCAGATATGCCGTAAAGCGGCCGCGAGATGTCGCTTTTCAAGCTTCCGATCGTGGAGTGCCAGGGTGATGCGCGCGCGCTGGGTGAGCAGCAAGGTGAAGCGCTCCGCGAACGTATCCGTGCCTTCATCGAGCAGCGGCTGGCAGCGTTTGCGCAGTATTCGAGCGAGCGCGCCGGGCCCAGCGTGGAGCGGTTTTTGGCGATTGGCGCCGAGTGCCTGCGCGTGTTCGAGCGCTGGGATCCGGACGGCGCGGCCGAGAACGCGGGCATCGCGCACGCCGCTGGTGTCAGCGCCGAAGCCCTATACGGCTCCACTAATATGACCGACGTGCGGGATGTCTTGCTCTTGCCCAGCAGCAAGTCGGACGAAGGCTGCACGTCGCTGCTCGTTCCGCCGGGGCTTTCGCGCTCGGGTGAGGTGATCGTCGGACAGACTTGGGACCTGAATCCGACGGATTTGGACTTCGTGGTGGCGGTGCATCGGCGCCCCACGCGCGGGCCCGAGACCTGGTCGGTGACTTGCGCCGGCGCGCTGTCGCTCACCGGTATGAGCGCGGCGGGCGTGGCTGTTGGCACCACCAACATCAAGACCAAGCGCTCGCGCGTGGGCGTGGGCTATTTGAGCCTGCTGCACGGGGCGATTCGCTCGGAGTCTGCGGCAGCCGCCGAGGCTTTGGTGCGCGGGGCGCCGCGCGCGGCGGCTCACACCTACTGGCTGGCAGACGCTCGGGGCGCGACCGAGCTGGAATGCGATCCGGACAGCGTGGTGGCGCGCCGCGCCGACGCGGCTCCGGTCGCGCGCACCAATCATTGTTTGTCGGACGGCTTTCGCGCGGTCGAAGGCGAGCCGGCGACGGCTTCGAGCCAAAAACGCCTGGCGCGAGCCGAGCAGCAGCTGCGCTCGGGCTCGCAAGACGTGGCCAGTCTGCAGGCCCTCATGCGTGACCGCAGTGATGGCGTCGACAGCATCAACCGCTACACCGAAGACGACCAAGGCACGACCACCAACGCCTGCGTCATCGCGATTCCGGCGCGTCTCGAGCTGTGGGCCTGTCGCGGCCCGGCGGATCGCGGCGAGTGGGTACAGCTCAAGTTCGGGCGGTGACGTAACCGCCCTCAGCGACTCGAGATTTTACAGGGAGGCGGGGAGGCGGGGAGGTCCGCGAGGGCGAGAACGCATTTTTTGATTCGGAGGACCGAATCAAAAAATATTTCCCTCGAGGCGAGCAGCTGCGGCCCGCCCGCCGTGGACCTGCGAACTCGCTGGCGGCAGCGCGAACCCTAAAAATTCTCGTCTCGCGGACCTCCCCGTCTCCCCGCCTCCTGTGATTCTCGCGCTCGTCAAGCGCGCTTGCGCTTGACGGGCTTCTTCTTGGCGGCTGCAGCTTCTTCGGCGCGCTTGGCCATTTTGGCGGCTTCTTGGAACATGGCGGTGGCGGCTTCGGCGGCGCGCTTGGCGCGCTCGGTTTCGCCGCGCATTTCCATCAAGAAGCGGCTGGGGATGGAGGGGCGAGGTTTGCCCCACTTCATTCGCTCACGGCAGAACGACAACACCAGCGTGTCTTGCGCGCGCGTCACGCCCACGTAGGCCAGGCGCCGCTCTTCCTCGATGCTCTTGCCGTCCAAGATCGAGCGCTGGTGCGGGAGCAAGCCTTCTTCCATGCCCACCAGGTAGACGTGCGGAAACTCGAGGCCTTTGGCGCTGTGCAAGGTCATGAGCGTGAGCGCGTGGCGCTCTTTCTTGTCGTCGTCTTTGTCGTCGCGATCGGAGAGCGTAGCTTCTTCCAAGAAGCCCAACAGAGACGGTGTTTCGGCGCGCTCCGTGTACAGGGCCGCGGCGTTGATCAGCTCTTCCACGGTGGCCCAGCGGGCTTCGACGTCGGCGGGGTTCTTGTAGGCGCGCGTGAGCTCCGACTTGTAGTCGACGGTCTCGAGCAGCTCTTTCATCATTTCCGCCAGGGCTTGCGTGCCCAAGCGGGCGCGGTAGCCGTCGATCAGCTTGATGAACTCGAAGATGCGCTGCGCGGTCAGGGTCGGAACGTCGGCGAGCGCCTCGGGCAAGACTTGCCACAGCGGCTTGCCGGCCGTGACCGCGTGCTCCAGTAAGGCTTCGATGGTGCCGGCGCCGATGCCGCGCGACGGCACGTTGATGATGCGGAGGAGCGAAACTTCGTCGTTCGGGTTGGCGATGACGCGTAGGTACGAAAGCACGTCGCGCACTTCTTTGCGGTCGTAGAACGACATGCCGCCGACCAGCACGTACGGCACCTTGGCGCGCCGCAGCTCCAGCTCGAAGGCGCGCGGCTGCTCGTTGGTGCGGAACAAGATCGCGACGTCGCTCGGGTTCGTGCGCGGGCCGTCGGTCACGTCCAGCCGCTGGCGAATGTCGCGCACGACCTCCTCGGCCTCGGCCGTCTCGTTGTCGAAACGCACGATTTTTGGCGGAATGCCGCCGTCTCGCGAGGGGCGCAGCACCTTTTGGTGGCGCGTGCTGTTGTGCGCGATCAGCGTGTTGGCCAGCTCCAGAATCGGCGCTTTGGAGCGGTAATTGTCCTCGAGCCGCACGACCTTGGCTTCCGGCCAGTCCTTTTGGAAGCTCAAGATGTGCGTCACCTCGGCGCCGCGCCAGCCGTAGATGGACTGGTCGTCGTCACCGACCACGCACAGGTTTCTGTGCCGATCGGCCAGCGCTTTGACGATGCGATACTGCAGGCCGTTGGTGTCTTGGTACTCGTCGATCAGCAGGTGATCGAAGCGCGAAGCTTCGGCGTAGCGCGCGTCAGGGTGCTTGCTGAACAGCTCTTCCGTGCACAAGAGCAGGTCGTCGAAGTCCATGGCGCCGGTGGCTTTGAGCGCGGACTGGTACTTGCCGTAGGCCATGGCGGCCAGCTGCTCTTTGTCCTTGGCGGCGGCGTCGAAGGCGCTGTCGGCGCGCACGCCTTGGCTCTTCCAGTTACCGATGTAGCTGAGCAGATCACCGGGTTTCAGCGTTTCGTGCCCGACCCGCACGTCGCGCAGCGCGTTTCGTGCCAGGGTTTCTTGATCGCCGCGGTCGTAGATCGAAAATTCTTCTGGGTAGCCGAGCAGGCGCGCGTGCCGGCGCAACACGCGCACGCACAGCGAATGGAACGTCGAGATCTCGGGCGGTTTGTCGCCCCGCTTGCGTCGACCCAGGATCTTTTGGGCGCGTTCGCGCATTTCGCGCGCCGCCTTGTTCGTGAACGTCACGGCCAAGATGCGGTGCGGCAAGGTGCCGGTCTGGATCAGCCGGGCGATACGGAAGGTGATGACGCGCGTCTTGCCGGTGCCAGCGCCGGCCAGCACCAGCAAGGGGCCGGCCAGCGTGGTCACGGCGTCACGTTGTGGTCGATTGAGCTCGTCGAGATTCACGGGGAAGCTTGGGTCTTTCGCAGACTCAATGAAAAATGAGCCAGAGCGTGGTGGCCATCAGGCCCATCACGCTGCCGACCAGGGTCAGGATCTTGCCCCACTTGAGCTTCAGCTCGGCGTCGGCGACCAAGCCGTGCGACGCGGACTGCAGGGCGAGGTAACAGAACACCGCGCCACCCAGGCCCAGGCACAGGCTGACGCACAGCACCGCGCTGAACAGCGAGATGACCAGCCAGGTGGTCGCTTGTTGCTGCAGCTCCTGAGCAGTGGCCGCCGGTCGGGCGAGGGGCGGGGCTTCAGGTTGCATGCCGGAAGCTCCATGCAGTGCGATCGGAGCCGGTCTGCGTCAATGCTGACGCTCAATGGCCGTCGGCCGGCCGTTTTGCCGAGCTCCGCGCGCGTTGCCGAGCTCACTCGGCGGGCGACAGCAGCCGCGTCGCCCAAAGGCCCCGGGCGGTGCTGCTTACGCTGCGCAGCTCGATGCGGGCATTGAGCGAGCCTTTGGGGCCGCGCCCGTAGGCGCAAAGCCGGACGCTGGCGGCGACTTCGCCCACAGTGGAATCGAGCTCGACCTCGCTCTCGGTGTCGATGGCGCGTAGCTCGACGCCCGCGGCGGGGCCCTCGATCGCGACGTCGATGTCGAGGCAGCGGTCGAGCGGCACCATGACCGGGAAGGCGGTGACCTGCTCGGCGCCGAGCGCAAGCTCCGTGACTTTGCCGATCGCGCTCGGGCGCTGCAGCACGCCACGCGCCGCCATGCGCGCGACGAGCCGCCCGCCAGCGAGTGGGAAGCGTGACAGCTCCGGAGGCACGTCGGCCTCGTGTTGGAGTACGACGCTGACGGGGCCGGGGCCGAGGATGGCGCTGGTGTCGAGCCGCGCCTTGCCGCCGCCACAGCCGAACAGCGTGACGTGGGCGCCCGCTGTGCCGGCCGCGCGGAGCTGGCCCGAGTCGGTCCACAAGCGAGCGTCGAGGCCGCGCAGCGGCGTCGCGCCCACGAGGTCGATGCGGGTACACCCGGGGCGCAGCTCGAGCAGGCTGCTGCTGCGCCGGCCGACGCCAAGCTCGAGCTTGATGGCTGCGGTGCTGGGCGTGGCGTAGCCGAGCTTTTGGAGGCGGGCGTTGAGCGCTTTCAGCTCGCTCGGGCCATCGCCGCTCGGGTACACGTCACGGCGCAGCACGTCGCCTTCGATTTCGCTCTCCGTGCCTGCGACAGAACGAGCTAGCGCCGCGACCGCCAGGCCTCGGCCCGCGTGCGGTCGGATCTCGAACGACACGTCGGCCGCGATGGGTGAGCAGACCACGATGGCGCGCTGTCGGCCGCTGCCGACGGCGCGACCCAAGATGCGGCCTTGGTCGTCTAGCGCTGTAACATCCAAGTGCGAGACGTCGTCCGACGGAATGAACAAGCCGTGTACACAGCGGCCGGCTTCGATGCTGGCGGGCAAGGTGGTCGGCACGCTGGCATCGAGCGCCAAGGCGACGCGGCGCAGGTCTTGGAATTTGCCGCCAACGCGCTCGCGCTCGCGCAGGATGAGCGCGTCGAGGCCAGGCCAAGACTTGAGGCGCGAGGTGTCGCCTGGATCGCGGTTCTTCACGGCGTAGCGGCTGGCAGCTTTGCTGGCCAGGGCCGGGGCCACCCGCTCGCTGCCAATCGCGACGATGCCGTGGCCCTGCGCGATGCGGGCGGCGAGCAAGACGCGACCGGGGTGGGGCGGGCAGATCAGCAGCGACGGTTCGCGATCGGGGGCTTCGTCGCTGCCGAGCGGAGTGCCGTCTTCGCCGTAGGCCAAGAGATCCAGATCCTCGATCGACTCGCTGCCGCGGGCGATCACGACCACGCAGTCGTCCTTGGGCACCTCCAAGAGCGTCGACACGCGATCACCCGCGATGCCCGCCTCGACGGCTAGCACCACGCTGCTGCCGAACGAGCCTGTGCCCTTGAGGCGTCGCGCATCGAGCGGACGTTCGGACACGCGCAAGGTGCCGGCCGGTGCCGCTGCGCTCGGTGGAGGAGCCAGCGGTGCTGGCCGTCGACAGCCGCCAGCGCCGCACAGCGCCAGCAGCAAGCAGGTCCGGGCTAGGGCGCGCTTCACGGCGCCTCCACGGGCCGCGCCGGGCCGGTTTGGAACAAAAACAGTAGCCACGATAGGCCCAGGCCGCGCGCTTCGACGTCGAGCTCGACTTGCCCGCTGCGCCCGGTGCAAAACGCGAGCTGGGCGCCGCCGGCCGCGTCGCTGCTGGTGGCTTCGGCGTTGATGGCTTGGGCGCGCACGCCGAGCGAGATGGCTTGGGTCGAGCCGTGCAGCACGATGGCGGCCGCTTGGTAGCAAGTTTGCGGCAGCAGCGAGCGCGGCAGCGGCGTTCGACCTTGGGCGCCCAGCGTTGTCAGTACGAGCGGTCCGAGCTTGGCGGGCGCTGCGCTTTTGCCCAGGGCGCCGAGCAACCGTTCCGCGACCTCGGGCCCAAAGCGACCGGGCAAGCCGCGCGGCAACGCAAAATGGGCCACGCTGAGCGAGCGCTCGGCTTCGGTCTGGTCGCCGTCGTCGGTGTCGACCGAGGCGAGCAGACGCCGTTCGCGCGCCGTGCAGAGCTCGTGCCGCACGTCGCCGGCCGGCGATGCTTCGAAACGCTGGGCTTGGTCTTCGCTTTCGGACAGCAGCAGCGTGTACGCCGGCGCGCCGTCTCGCGCGGTCGCCAGCAAGCGATGGCAGCCGGGCCGGAGGACGAGCCGGACATAGCCCGGGTTCGCTAAGCTCGACGTCTCGACCGACGTTGCCCCGGCGTTCCTGGCGTTCTCCTCGAAACGGCGGACGCGCCCGGCCAGGGCCTCGCGGCCTGGCTCGCGCCCCGGGTCGGGGCTGGGCGCTTCGGGGCCGGTGTCGCGCTCGGGCAAGCTGGCGACGAGCGGCGCCGGAGCGTCCGCGCCGACCGCAACGAGCGGGTACACGACGGCACGGGGCGAGCGCATTTCCAACAACACGCGCAAAAGGCTGATGCGCTCTTTACCGCAGCGCGTGAGCTGCAGCGCGCCAGCGCGACTCGCAAAGTTCGCTTGCAGACCTTGCCAAGGGTGCAGGCGCACCACGAATTGCGTCGATGGCGGCGACAGCAAGACGAGCGTGGTGCAGTCACCCCGCGCGCTGTCGAGCGCCCAGGGCGGCACGACGATTGGCGTCTGCTCGCCCCGCTCCAGCAAGCGCAGCTTCAAAGCTTCCGAGCGGGTTTGCTCGGAAAAGCTGCGCTTCACGCGCTCCAGATCATCACCGAGAGACCCGCCCGAGCCGCGAGTCGAGTCGGCTCGGGCCGGCGGCGCCAACAGCGCGGCGCCTGCCGCCAGCGCGAGCGCCAACAGCGGCCTAGGCGCGCGCTCGGGCCGCCACCGGCGCCGTTGCTTCAGCCGGGGACTCGACGAAACGGCGCCTCCACGAAGCTCTTGGACGCCGCGTTCCAGATGAACAGCTTGTGGGCCGTGACCTTGCCTTCGTCGACGGCCGTCACCAGGTACGACAGCTCGAACGAGGGATCACCCGTGCCGCCCATGGTCATGCTGGCGGCGTCTTCGGCGCTGAAATAGGCGCCGCAGTCGAGGTGTGAGTGAAAGAACACCTTCACGGGGCGTCCGTTCTCGATGCCCTGCCGAATCGCACGCTCGAACTTGAGCGCGTTGATCTTGAAATAGTCGTGCCCGGTGCGTGGGTGACCTTCGGGATCGGCTTGGTGGTACTTGTTGGCCAGGTTCTCGAGCTCTACCGCTTTGTCGGTGGCGAGCGGATCACTCGCGGGGCCTTCGAGGTAGCCGCACGCTTCTTCGTTGCGGGCGTAAGCGGCGCGACCGGCTTCTTCCACCACGGCCAGCACGCTCTCGGGAATCGAGACGTTGCCTTCAATCCAGGGGCTCTGCATGGACATCACCAGATGTAACGTTTTTCCCACTTGATGGGGGAAAAGTAGCGATCGCTGCGGTCGCAAGCGATGGTCACGACGCAGCCGCCGCCCTGCTCTTTGTGCAGCTTTTCGGCGATTTTGACGGCTGCGAAGATGTTGGCGCCCGTCGAATGGCCGATCGGCAAGCCCTCTTCGGCCGCCACGCGATCGGACATGTCCCAGCCGTCCTCCGTCGAAATCGGCATGATCTCGTCGGGCAAGTCGGGGTCGTAAATCTTGGGCACGATGCTCGACGCCATGTGCTTCAAGCCTTCGAGGCCGTGCAGGGCTTCGGCCGGCTCGGCGGCAACGCAATGGATCTTGCGCGTGTGCTCGTGCAGGCGGCGCGTGGTGCCCATCATGGTGCCGCTGGTGCCGAGCGACGTCACGAAATGCGTGATGCGATCGCCCAGCGCGTTCAAGATCTCGACGCCCGTGCCGTGGTAGTGCGCGAGCGGGTTGGACGGGTTCGAGTACTGATCCGGGTAGAAATACTTGTCGGGGTTCTCTTCGACGATCTTGCGCACCAGCCGGATGGCGCCGTCGGAGCCCTCCATCGGATCGCTGAAGATCAGCTCCGTGCCGAAGGCTTGTGTGATGTCTTTGCGCGCCTTGGTCACGTTTTTGGGCATCACCAGCTGCACGCGGTAGCCGAGCGCTGCGCCCACGAGTGAGTAGGCCACGCCGGTGTTGCCGCTGGTCGAGTCAATCAGGATCTTGTCGTGCGTGAGCCGACCGTCCGCGATCGCGTCCTGCATCATGCGCAGGGCGGGGCGGTCCTTCACGGACCCGCCCGGGTTCATGTACTCGAGCTTGACGTAGACCTCGACGCTGGGCGCGGTTTTGGCCACTTTCTCCAGGCGAATGAGCGGGGTATTGCCGACGGCGTCGATGATCGACGAAAGCCGCCGCGAACGAACGAATCGCTGAGCTGTCACGGGCTGTGCTCCAAGATACGACTGAGTTGGGCGAGCGCGTGCCACGCGCCCTCGGCAAATTCTCGCGCGCTTTCGTGCTTGAACACCGCCGCGTGGGCGAACGGGGTACGAGCCGCGGCCGGGGCAGCAAACCGCTGGGCCCCGGCGCGTGTCAGGTACTCGCGCTCGACCTCCGCCGCGAACGAGGGCTCGCTCGACACGACGAAGGTCGTGTGAGCGATGCGCTCTTGTCCGCTGTCACCCAGGGCCGCGAGCAAGCGTTGGCGAGCGTAGCGGTCCATCAGCCGCCGGCGATGGCAGGCACGATGCTGATTTCGTCGCCGCTCTTGAGCTTGGTCTCGAGGCCGTCCAAGAAGCGGATGTCTTCGTCGCCGACGTAGATGTTGACGAAGCGACGCACGCCCTTGTCGTCGAGCAGGCGATCGCGCAGACCCGGATGCTTCTGCTCGAGCGTCTCGATGACGGCTTTGACGGTTTCGCCCGGGGCTTGGACTTGCTCTTCGCCGCCGGTGAGGGAACGGAGGGGGGTGGGGATGCGGACGGTAATCATTGTAGGGGTCGAGGAGTGAGGGGTTAGGGGTTAGTCGGCGGAGGGGGGAGGGAGAGAAGAGGGTGAGCTGAGCGGCGTTAGGCAGCGCAGCTGGGAGTCGTGTAGCGGGCTTCTGAGATTTCGGTGATGCCCGGGGTCGTGCCGCACAGCGAGCAAGCGGCGCGTGGTGCGACGGGGACTTGGCGGAGGCGGTCGCGGCGGGCGTCGAAGGTGTAGAGCGAGCCGAAGGCAGTCGCATCCCCCGAAAGCACGCGCAGCGCCAGATCGGCCATCAAAGCGCCGCAAAAACCGACGACGGGGCCGAGCACGCCGGCTTCGGCGCAGCCTTGCTGGGCGCCCGGCGGTACGTCTTCGAACAGGCAGCGGTAACAGGGCGCGCCGCTCGCCGCGACGGCCCAGGCCGTGCCGACGAGCCGCACCGCCGCGCCATGCACGATGGGGCGCGCTTCGAGCTTGGCCGCGTCGGCCGCCAGGAACTTGGTCGCAAAGTTGTCGGAGCCTTCGATCACGAGATCGACCTGACGCACCAGCTCGCGGGCGTTCTCGGGCAAGAGCCGCGAGCGCACGAGCCGGATCTGCTCGGGCGCTGCGCCCGCCGCGACGAGCGCTGCTTGCGCGGCCTCGAGCTTGTCGTGACCCACGTCGGCGTCGCGGTACAGCGTTTGGCGGTGCAGGTTCGTCAGCTCCACCAGGTCGTCGTCGCACAGCCAAAGCTCCACGCCCCGCACGCGCGACAGGACGCTGGCCACCGGGCAACCCAAGCCGCCCAGGCCCACGACCAGCACGCGCTTCGGCCGCGCGGCTTCAGCCATCCTCAACCTTGCCCTTTGAAGTACTCGTCGAGGCTGAAATAGCGCTCGCCCGTGTCACACAAGATGGTCACGACGTTCTTGCCGGGGCCGAGCTCGCGCGCCAAATCGAGCGCGATGGCCACGTTGGCGCCCGCGCTGATGCCCGTCAAAAGCCCTTCGCGCCGCGCCAGGTCGCGCTTGGTCTGATAGGCGCGCTCGTCCGAGACGGTGCGCACTTCATGCGGCACGCTGGGGTCGTAGTTCTTGGGCACGAAGCCGGCTGCGATGCCCTGAATCTTGCTCGGCCCGCGCTCACCGCGCGAAATGGTGGCGCAGCTCTCCGGCTCGACCGCGATGATGCGGCAACCAGGCGCGCGCTCGCGCAGCACGCGGCCCACGCCGCTGACGGTGCCACCCGTGCCCACCGCTGCCACGAAGCCGTCGAGCGATGCATCGCCCAGCGCGTGCAAGATCTCTTGCACGGTGGTGCGCGAGTGCACGTCGGGGTTCTGAGCGTTCTCGAACTGCTGTGGCATGAAGGCGCCAGGTGTCGTTGCCGCGAGCTCTTTGGCTTTGGCGATCGCGCCGTCCATCTGCGCGGCTTCGGGCGTGAGCACCAGCTCGGCTCCGTAGGACTGCAGGAGCTGGCGGCGCTCGAGGCTCATGCTCTCGGGCATGGTCAGGATGCAGCGGTAGCCACGCTGCGCAGACACCAGCGCAAGCCCTATGCCGGTGTTGCCGCTGGTCGGTTCGATGACGACGCCGCCCGGCTTCAGGCGGCCGTCTTTCTCGGCCTGTTCGATCATTGCCAGGCAGATACGGTCTTTGACGGAGCCGCCGGGGTTCATGGCCTCGAGCTTGCCGAACACGCGACCGCGCGGCTCTTCGCTGCCGATGCGCCGGATCTCGACCAGCGGCGTGTCGGCGATCAAGTCGATGATGCGCGCGTAGATGCCCGGGCGATCCGGCAGGGGCGGGAGCTGGCTTTCAGATGACGTAGACATAGCGTTGGGAGGAGGGGCGCTTCATGCCGAACTCTTCGGCGCGAGCGCAGATGTCGCTGATGCTGATGGCGTCGAAACAAGCTTCGACGCTCGAGGAGAGATCTTTGAAGACGAGCTCGGTCACGCGCTTGGCGTCGCTCGACGCTTGCGCGCGGCGCCCTTGGGCTTCGCGATCGCCGAGCTGGATGGGCCCTTCGAGCGCGCGCACGACGTCGCCCAAGCGAATCTCGGTCGCCTTGCGCGTGAGTGAATAGCCACCTTGCGGCCCGCGCTTGGAGCCGACGATTCCGCCTCGCTTCAGATCCTGAAAGATCTGCTCGAGAAAGCGCGGTGGAATATTCTGACGCTCGGCGATGTCCTTGACCTGCGTGGGGCGGCCATCGTTGTAAAACGCGATGTCGAACAAGGCGCGAACCGCATAACGACCCTTGTTCGAGAGCTTCACTCGACCTGTTTTGTCATTGGCACATCGGTTTTGTCAAGAACCGCCCCAAGCGTCAGAATTGCGCCCAAATATCCCTGCAAAACTGCGTCGAAGCTGCACTCGAGCTGGCGCTTCAGCAAACCGCGCGATGCAGTCGCGCTACGTGGAGAGCCGCCAGTTTTCGCTATCAGAGCCTTTTGACTTAGGTGTAAAACCCCGAGGGCCTGCGCGGCGTGGATTTCACGTCTGCGTCTACCTTTGCTCAAAGGGGATACTCATGAAGCACTGTATCGGATTGATCGGTCTCGCTCTCATCGGACTCGCTGGCTGCCAGCAGCAAGAGCCTGCAGCCGCCCCGCTTGCGGCCCCGCCGCCCGCTGAGCCAGTCGCGGCCGCCGCGCCGCCGCCCGCGGCCGCTCCGGTGGAGGCCCCCAAGCCCGCCGCGCCGCCGCCCGCCACGGCGGACGAGCGCGCCAAGCTGTTCAAGGATTGCTGGGCCCAGTTCAACAGCAAGGACTGGAGCAAGTTCAGCAACTGCTACGCCGACAGCGCGACGAGCGAGCAGGTCGACATGGGCATGCCCGCGCTCGTGGGCCGCGCCAACGTGGTCGACAAGAGCGCCAAGGTGTTCGCGACGGCGTTCCCGGATCTAACCGGCGAGAGCGAGCTCAGCATCGTGAGCGGCAGCGACATCCTGGCCGTCGTGCTGCTCAAGGGCACGCACAAGGGCCCGCTGCCGGGACCGCAAGGTGAGGTCGCTGCGACCAACAAGAAGATTGGCTACCTGGCGGTTCAGCACGTGCAGCTCACGCCCGATGGTCGCGCTGTCGCCAAAGAGCGCTTTGCCTACGACGGCGGCACGTTCATGAGCCAGCTAGGTCTCAGCCCCATGCCGGCGCGCAAAGCGCTGGAGCAAGGCTGGGCCGAAAAGCCCTCGCTGATCAGCAGCGGCAGTGAAGCCGAAAAGGCCAACTTGGCGGCGCTGGGCGCGTACACGGCGGCTTTCAACAAGCACGACGCGGCCGCGCTCGCCGCCACCCAGACCGAAGACGTGGTGTTCTCGGACATGTCCGCGCCCGCCGATCGCGTTGGCAAGAAGGAAGTCTCCAAGGCCAGCGAAGAGATGTTCAAGGGCTTCCCGGACGTGAAGATCGATCAGACGGCCGCTTGGGCCGCTGGCGACTACGTGATCTCGACCGGACGCTTCAGCGGCACGAACACCGGCGACATGCCGAGCATGAAGCTGAAGAAGACCGGCAAGAGCGTGAGCGTCGAGTACTACATGGTGAGCAAGCTTGCTGGCGGCAAGCTGAAGAACATCTCGCTCTTCTCGAACGGCATGGCGTTCGCTGGCCAGCTGGGGCTCTTGCCTCCGCCCAAGGCAGCCAAGCCCGCGCCCGCTGGTAAGGATCCGAAGGCTGCGGCAACGCCCGCCGCGACGCCGCCCGCCGGTAAGGACGCCAAGGCTGGCGCGGCTCCGGCTCCCGCCGCAGCGGCACCGGCAGCTGCGGGCCAACCCAAGGCCCCGGCGGCTCCCGCCGCGCCGGCTGCAGCAGGACCCGCCAAGGACGCGAAGGCGCCCGCGGCTCCGGCAGCGCCCGCCGCGCCCAAGACGGCAGCTCCGGCCGCTGCGCCCAAGGAAGCCAAGCCTGCGGCTCCGCCCGCCGCGGCTCCCGCGGCTCCGGCTCCGAAGGCTCCTGCGGCTCCGGCAACGCCTGCGGCGCCCGCCAAGCCGCCCGCAATGAAGTGAACGTCACGCAGCACGGGTAGCCGTGGCGGCGGGTCCCGACCCGCCGACCACGAGCGAGACTGACGGCGGTACTGTGAAAGCAGCGCCGCCGTCGGCGTTTTGTGGCGTGCTATGCTGAGTCGCCTTGGCTTTTCGTGCGGCAAGCTTCAGGGGCGCGTTGGTGGCGAGCGTCTTAGGGGTGCTCCCCGTGAGCGCGGGCTGTGGCAAGGCCGAGTCGTCGTCGCCGCGCATGTCGCCGTCTGGTGAGGCCGGCGTGGGTGCCGAGCCCGGCGCGGGCGGCGATGGTCCCATCGAGGGTGGCTCGGCGGGCGCCCAGCCCGAAGGCGGCGGCTCTGCCGGGCCCAGCGTCCCCGCGGGCGCCGCTGGCGAACCCGCGGGCGGGCAGGGCGGCGCTCCGGTCGCCGTCGCCGCGCCTACGGTGCTACTGCGTTCCATCAGCATCTCGCAAACGCTGGAGCTGCCGCTGATGAAGGGCGGAGTCGCCGTGGACATCGACGAGCGCCCAGCGCCGTTGGTCGCTGACAAGCGCGCGCTGGTGCGGGTTTTCGTCGATTTCGAAGCGGGCTTCGAGGCGCGACCTCTGGTCGGCGTGCTCGACGTGAAGAACGGCAAGGGCACGCGCACCATCTTGAGCCAGCGCTCGCTCACTGCGGCCTCGACGCAAGACGACTTGGCCAGCACGTTCTCGTTCAACGTCGATGGCGCGGATCTGACGCCGAGCAGCAGCTACCGCGTCCGCGTGCTGGAAGAAGACACTACGCCGCTCGCGCGCTTTCCTAGCGTCGACTACGAGCCGCTGTCGGCCAGCGCGCTGCCGGCGTTCGAGCTCGTCGTTGTGCCGTTCATCTCGAACGGCCTCGGTCCCAAGACGACCGACGCGGAGATGAGCGGCCTCCGAAGCCGCTTGCTCGCGCTGTACCCGTCGAGTGACGTCGTGGTCATGCTGGCCGACGCCGTGACGTTACCCTACGTGGTGAACGGCGACGGTGACGGCTGGGACAGCGCGCTCGATCACATCTTGGAAGTGCGCGCCGAAGCGAAGCCGGCCGACAACGTCTTCTACTTCGGTGCCATGGCGCCTGACGCGACGTACTCCAAGTACTGCTCCGGCAGCTGTATCTTGGGCTATTCCTACGTGGTCGACGCCGACGACGTCGAGTCGCGCGGTTCCATCGGCATCACCGTGTTTCAAGACGGCTCGGGCGTGAAGGACGCGTGGGACACCGTGGCGCACGAGCTGGGGCACGCCATGGGCCGCGATCACGCGCCCTGCGGCATCGACGACCCCAAAGACACCGATCCTGACTACCCGTACGACAACGGCGGGATGGGCACGACGTATGGCTACGACTTCGACTTGGTCAGGCTGATTAAACCCAAGCCGGCGCGCGACGTGATGAGCTACTGCACGCCGGTCTGGATCTCCGATTACACGTACAGCGCGCTGTTCGAGCGGCTCGATTTCATCGCGAACCAGAGCTTTCGCGCGCTCTCTTTCAGCCCGCCCACGTTGTTTCGCGTGGCCCGCATTCGTCGCAGCGGCGAGAGCGTGTGGCAGGGTGAGCGGCGGCGGCGGAGCGGCAGCCGGCGCGCCACCCTGGAGCTGCTCGACAGCGCCCATCGACGCCTCGGGACGGTCGAAGCGCAGGTGCTGCGGGTGGATCACGGCAGGGGCGGCCAAGTCTTTTTGCCTGCCGACGAGCTGCGCCAAAGTGGCGCAGCCAGCGTCGATCTCAGGCCGCTGGGTGGCTCGATACTGCCGCTCTGAAGCCCGCTTGAAATGGCCCGCACGCGGTGTCAGGCTCCGCTCCCATGTCGCATCTTTCGCGTGAGGCCATCCTGACCGTGCTTTCGGGTTTGAGCGTCTTGGGCTGCGATAAAGCTGCGGCTGTCAAGGCGGAGCCCGCCGAGTCGGCGGTCGTCGCTTCCGCGGCGCCTGCTGCCCCCGCGCCTGCTGCTGCTGCCCCGAGCGCGCCTGGCGTGGCAGCGAAAGAAGTACCGTCGGCCCAAGGTAAAGCCGCTGAGAAGGAAAAGACCTGCTCGCCCGGCGGCTGTGCACCAGGTCAGTGCGGCGGAAGCAAGAAGTAGCGGCAGACGCTGGCCGTCGGGCCGTGGTATTTCTGGGGGTATGGGAGCACCGGGCGAACGCGACCCGTCGTCGCCGCATGCCGCAGGCTGGCTGGACGACCACGAGCGACGCCTGCGCTTCCTGAACGACAACGTCCCCACGGTCATGCTGTACCAGCTGGCGATCGACGCCCTGGGCACCCGGCGTTTCACGTACGTGAGCGCTGGCGTCGAGCCGATGCACGGCTTAACCGCCGAGCAGGTCATGGCCGACGCATCGCTCTTGTATGGTCAGATCGACGAGGCGGATTTGCCGCGCGTCTACGCCGCCGAAGAGCGCTCGAAGCGCGACGGCTCGGTGTACGAGATGGAGATGCGCACCGGTCCGCCCGACGCTCGGCGCTGGGTCATGCTGCGCTCCGCGCCGCGCCCGCTGGCAGGTGGCGTGGTGGTGTGGGACGGCGTCGAAATCGACATCACGGCCGCCAAGCAGCAAGAACAAGAGCGCGAGCGGCTCGAAGAGCGGCTGCGCCAAGCGCAAAAGATGGAGTCGGTGGGCAGGCTCGCGGGCGGCGTCGCGCACGACTTCAACAACATGCTGACGGCCATCATGGGCAACATCTCGATGGCTCGGTTGGAGCTGCCGGAAGAGCACTCGCTGTGCGAGTTGCTCGACGAAGCTTCGTCCGCGGCGCGCGCGGCCGAGAACCTAACCCGGCAGTTGCTGGCCTTTTCACGCAAGCAAATGATCGTGCCCAAGGTGTTGAACCTGAACGACGTGACCGAGCGCATGCGCAAGATGCTGGCGCGGGTGCTGGGAGAAGACGTCGTCCTGCGCACCTCGCTCAATCGAGACTTGCGCACCACCTGCGTGGACCCCGGGCAGATCGAGCAGGTGCTGGTCAACCTGGCCGTCAACGCGCGTGACGCCATGCCGAGCGGCGGCGTGCTGACGCTGCGCACCGACAACGTGGTGCTCGACGCCACGCGCGCCGAGCAGCTCGAGCTCGAGCCGGGGCGCTACGTGATGCTGGCCGTGCAGGACAACGGCACCGGCATGACGGCCGAGGTGAAAGCGCGCCTGTTCGAGCCGTTCTTCACCACCAAAGGCGTGGGCAAGGGCACGGGCCTGGGGCTCTCGATGGTGTACGGCGCGGTCAAGCAGAGTAGTGGCAGCGTCGAGGTCGTGTCGGGGGAGGGCGCGGGCTCCGAATTTCGGCTGTATTTCCCGAGTGCCGAGCCGTTGGTGGAGAGCGCGGCCCCCGCGCCATTGCCCGCGCTGGCGCGCGGCAGAGAGACCATTTTGGTCGTGGAAGACGAGCAGTTGGTGCGCACTTTGGCGCGCAGCATCTTGGAGCGGCAAGGCTATCGAGTCGTAGCTTGTGCCAACGGCGCTGAGGCGCTGGGCGTGCTCGAAGACCGCGCGGCGGGCGTTGACCTGCTGTTGACCGATCTCGTCATGCCCGGCATGAGCGGGCGAGAGCTGGCGGAGCGCGTGGTAGAAATACGCCCCGGCGTGCAGGTGCTGTTCACGTCGGGCTACTCCGAGGATGCCGCGCTGTATGGCGGGGTCGCGGACCGTGAGGCCTTCTTCTTGGCCAAGCCTTACTCTGTGCACGATCTCTCGAGTCGCGTGCGCGAAGTGCTCGATGCTGCGGCGCGGAGCTAAGCCGACATGACGACTCCCGAGCGCGAACGAGCGCTCGAGCTGGTGCGGCGTCATGGCTGGAACGCCACGTCTTTCCAAACCCTGGAGGAGGGCTACCGCTATTTCTTCGAAGCCGACGGCTTCGTCGCGTACTTCGATTCGGGCAGCGCCTGGGTGGTGGCGGGGGCGCCCATCGCGGCGGCGCCTGAAATAGCCGGTCTTTTGCGGCGCTTCTTGGCGGCGGCGCGCGGCGCTGGGCGCCGGGTGTGCTTGTTTGCCACCGAGCAACGCTTGCTCGAGCTGGCGCCGGGGCAGCTGCTCGCGCTGCGCATTGGTGAGCAGCCGGTCTGGGATCCGCAGAAGTGGGCCGACGTGCTGGCGCGACGCCGCAGCTTGCGCGAACAGCTGCGGCGCGCGCGCGCCAAAGGCGTGACCGTGCGCGAGGTGAGGGCAGAGGAGCTGGAAGCGGGCCTCACGCGTGACGGCATCGAACGGGTCGCCGATCGCTGGCTCAAGGCTCGCAACCTGGCGCCTATGGATTTTCTGGTGCGGCTCGAGCTGTTCAGCTTTGCGGCTGATCGGCGCTGCTTCGTGGCCGAACGAGCCGGAAAGGTCGTGGGCGTGGTGGGGGTGGTGCCGGTGCCGGCGCGCGCCGGCTGGTTCATCGAAGACCTGGTGCGCGATCCGGAGGCGCCGAACGGTACGGCCGAGCTCTTGATTGATGGCGTGATGCGTTGGTCAGCCGAGTCGGGCTGCAACTGGCTCACGCTGGGGCTGGCGCCGCTCGCCGGCGACGTGTCGCCGCTTTTGCGCGCTGCGCGCGCCAGCGGCAAGCTGCTGTACGATTTCAAGGGCCTTCGCTCGTACAAAGCCAAGCTCGAGCCCGAGCACTGGGCTCCGATCTTTTTGGCCTATCCACCGACGCAGCGCGCCTGGCGCGCGGTGCTGGACGCGCTGTGGGCCTTCACCCGTACGGGCTTTTGGAGCTTCGGTTGGCGCACGCTGACGCGCGGGCCGATCGTGGTGGTGCGGGCGCTCGCGATCTTGCTCGTCCCGTGGACGCTGCTCTTGGCGCTGGCTCCGGCCGAGTCTTGGTTTGGCAGCGCTTGGCTCAAATGGAGTTGGGTCGCGTTCGACGTGCTGGTGGCGGCCGGCCTCTTTCGGTACTTGGTCAAGAGGAGCACGGCATCACTCACGCCGCTGGCCGTGGCGGTCACGTTCGATGCGATTTTGACACCCGTGCAAGCGCTGCTCTGGAACTTGCCGCGCGCCCGCTCGCCCTTCGACTACGCCATCATCGCTTTGGCCTGCGTCGCGCCGCTGCTCGCGTGCATCGTCCTTTGGGGGGCCCGTAGCTTTCGCCAGAGCGAAGGCGGCTGAGGGCATTGCTTGCGCTTAGCCGAGCAGCGTCAGCACGATGCCGGTCAC
>DATAKF010000454.1:0-11549 GCA_036261775.1 Polyangiaceae bacterium
TCCCTGGCGATTCGGGTACTCGTACTCGTCGATGCAGTAGTCGAGCGGTTCGCGCGGCGCCTGGCAGTCGTTCTTGCCTTCACGAAAGTGGTGGCAAATCGTGATGCGATTCGGCTTGTCGTACTCTTTGTCGACGCACTCGCGCTTCATCTCGGGACAGTACGAAGTCTTGACGTGCTGCATGCCGGAAGGGCAAGCGGGAGAGGGAGAAGGGGTTGCGGTTGCGGTTGCAGTTGCAGTTGCGGTTGCGGTTGCGGTTGCAGTTGCAGTTGCAGTTGCAGTTGCAGTTGCAGCGGCGGTGGCGGTTTTAGTGACTGGAGCCGTTGCGGGCGGCGCTGGATCGGCAGAACACCCCATCGCCAGCCCGAAGCCAAACGCACAACTGCCAACTGCCAACTGCCAACTCCTAACTCGCTCCCGGGGCATCCAAGACAAGATGCGGCAGCATACGCTGCAAGCCGCGGGGGCCAATGCCCTTCACGCGGAGCAGATCGGTCGCGTGCTTGAAGCGCTTGAGCTTGGTGCGCAGCGCCACGATCGCCGTTGCCCGCTTGAGCCCGACGCCGGGTAGCTTGGTCAGCTCCTCGGCCGAGGCCAAGTTGAGGATGACTTTGCCCTCCGGCGTGATGCCGGGTGGCGTCGCGTTTCCGGGTGCCGGCTCGGTCACGGGCGGCGCCTCGGCGGGCGGCGCTGCTGCGCTTGGCTCCATGTGCGGCGGGGGCGCGGCGGCCTCGGGCGTCTTTGCAGCGCTCGACGCCGCCGCAATGCGCGCGTGCGGGTGAGCGTGCGCCGGCGCTGCGCTCGGCTCCGGCGGCGTTGGTTTGAGCCAACTGGAGCCAAGCGCGTCAGTCAAGAGTCGCGAGCCCTCCGGCAGCTTGACGCCGGGCTTGGCATACGTGGTCGCCACCACCCCGATGCCGGATAGCACCCCGAGCAGCAGCGCCATGCCCGACAAGCGGAGCGCCGGCTCGAGCCAAACGCTCTCGCGCAGGCGCGCAAGCCAGCTCGGCTTCCGCGGCGCGCTGTTGGCGCTCTCCGACACACTCGGTGGAGGTGGCAGCCGCGCCTCTTGCAAGTCCCCTTCCCACTCGAAATCTTCAATCGCCATCTGTCCCCCAATCAAAAAGAGCAAAAATAGATGGTGGGAGCGATCCGAAACGGATCGCTCCTCCCCCTTGGTTGACGCTACCCGCGGCTCAAGCCGCGAAGGCTTCGTCGTCGGCGTTGCGCCCGCGCAGCGAAGTGCCCGCGTTCTCTTCACGCGGCACGTAGTCG
This sequence comes from Polyangiaceae bacterium, assembly GCA_036261775.1. Classification (GTDB taxonomy): domain Bacteria; phylum Myxococcota_A; class Polyangia; order Polyangiales; family Polyangiaceae; genus PMG-095. Next base: position 1,276 of record DATAKF010000454.1, read on the forward strand.
CGAATCTGGAAGTCGCCCGCCACGGGCAGGGACTCCAGCTTCACGTTGATAGAGCCGTCGCTGTTGAGAAACGCGACGCCAACGCGGTTCCAGTACTTCTTTTCGCCGCGCTGAGTGATGACGTAGCAAACCTTGAGCCTCGATTGATCCATGATGATTTTCTTCCTTGATGCGTCACCCAACCTCGGGTGACAGCAGGGTGAATTGCGAGCGGCGTGCCAGCGCGCTTTTGCGCAAAAATCCCGGGATTCACCTCCCCCGCGACCTGGCCGTCTGGTGGCCAGCTGGCGGCCAGCGTGTTAGGTTGCCGGCCGGAGGTCGTGATGAAACAGCGCATGCCACTCGCCAATCGCCGCCAGTTCGTTCAGGGCACTGCTGCTGCGGCAGCCGGCGCGGTCGCGCTTTCGTCGCGCGAAGGCGAAGCCGCCCCCAGCATCGACTCCTACATTGCCAAAGCGCCCGCCGGCTTCAGCCCGCTCACGACGCCGGGCAAGATCACCAAGGTCAGCGCCAAAGGTGACTTTGGGTCGATCATGCAGCCCAACCAGCTGTGGCCCAAACCCGAGATCGCCAAGTCACTGCTCGAGAAGGCGATGATGGAGTTCACGGGCGGCACGAACCTGAACTCCGCCATGGGCCGCTTCATCTCGAAGGACGACGTCGTCGCCATCAAGGTCAACGGCATCGCTGGCCAAAAGGGCACGTACACCATGGCCACCAACTACGAGGTCATCTTGCCCGTGGTGGAGGCCGTGCTGGCGCTGGGCGTTCCAGCCAGCAAGATCACCGTGTACGAGCAGTACCCTGACTTTTTGGCGGGTACGCGCGTGAACGTGCGCAAGTGGAAGCTGCCGGAAGGCGTGTCCACCGGCACGCACAACAACACCGACCACCGCATGCCCGACATCAAGATCTACCAGGGCATCAAGACCAAATACGCGCGAATCTTCACGGAAGCCACCGCGGTCATCAACATCACGATGATCAAAGATCACTCCATCTCCGGCTACACCGGCACGATGAAGAACATCACGCACGGCAACGTAAACAACCCGCACGAGCACCACGCGACGCAGGCCAGCCCGCAAATCGCGATGCTGTACAACCACCCCATCGTCACCAGCCGCGTGCGCCTGCACATCACCGACGCGTTCAAGGTCATGTACGACAAGGGTCCGCTCGACAAAGACCCGAAGACGCGCATCCCCCACGGCGCGCTCTACGTCTGCACCGATCCCATCGCCATGGACACCATGGGCGTGAAAGTCGTCAACGACGAGCGCAAAGCCAGGAACCTGCCCTCGCTCAAGGACGCCGGTCGCGAGCCCCGCTACATCCAAACCGGCGCCGATTTCGGCCTCGGCGTGCACGATCTGAATCAGATCCGCATGCAATCGTTCGAAATCTAAAGCATTCGAGGTTGCTCGAGAATCTCGCGCAACTGAGCCCGTGGCCTGCCCGAAGGGCGGCGCGTGGTACATTCCCATGGTCATGACCTCGAACCCGGTAACCTCTGGGCGCGACGGCCGGCGCTATCTGCGAAAGCCCGTCCCCCTAGTCTTCCCGTCGGACGAGGAAGTGCCTGAGCACAAGCTGCACGTCGAGTTGCGCACGGCGCTGTACCAGCTCATCCGCCTCGCGCTGGGCGATCGCGTGATCGTCGGCACCGAGCAGTTCGTCTACTACGACGCGAGCGATCCACGGCGTTGCTTGGCACCGGACGTGATGGTTTGGGTCGGCGCGCCCGACGAGATTTTTGGAACCTGGAAGGTTTGGGAACGCGGTGCCCCGCACGTCGCGGTCGAAATGGTGAGCCCCGCCGACGCCCCACCAGGCCCCTGGCACAAGAAGCTCGCGCGCTACGTCCAATGCGGGGTCCAAGAGGTCGTGCGCTTCGATCCGGTGGCGAGCAGCGGCCAGCTGCGCATTTGGGACCGCGTCGACGGAGACTTGGTCGAGCGCGATCTCAGCTCTCCTTCCGGCTTCTTGTGCGACGCTTTGGGCTTGTATTGGTGCCTCGCAGACGACCCGAGGCTCGGCCGGATGCTGCGCCTGTCGCGGGACAGCGCAGGCCTCGAGCTTCTGCCCACCGTGATTGAAGCGCAAGAACAGGCCGAAGCGCGAGCCCGCCAAGCCGAAGTGCTGGCCCGCCAAGCCGAAACCCAAGCCCGCCAAGCCGAGCGCCGCATTCGCGAGCTCGAAGCCGAGCTAGCCAAGCGGGGTTGACCGCGGGCACGCCAGACCCCGCGCGAAAACGCCTCGTGCCGTCGCGCACTGCGCGTTTGCTGCGGCGTTTTTGCGGCGGCGGGCGGCGCCGCGGCGGCTGATGCATAATGACGGGTCTTGGAGCGTCGAACGGTCGTGGCACAACCTTGGTTCAGCGCGCTTTCCCTGTGCGGCGCGCTGTCCGCGTGCGCAGCAACCTCGCCTCCCGTGCAAGATCCGGCGACCGCCGGCGCCACGCAGCAAGGCGAGACGCCCGGCAGCTCGGCCGCCGCCAAGGCGCGCCCCAAGCCGCCGTCTCCGGACAGCGTCAGCGTCAAAGAGCCCGGCGGCGACGCCAAAGACCCCGCTGAAGCGGCGTTGTTTCGCCAGCTCGACGAAGCCTGGGGTCAGCGCAGCGACCGCGACGATCAGCTGCTCTTGCCCTTGCCCGACTCGGAGCACTGGAAGCGCGTGCGCTACTGGGGCGTCGAGCACTTCGTGGGCTTTCGCTACGGCAACGATCACCACGTGCTGGCAATCGGCTTCGTGCAAGAAGTGCCGGCCGGTACGCCCGTCACCACCGACACCTGCATGCGCCGCTTCGAGGCTTGGGGCAGGCCGCAAACCAAGCCGTTCGACGTGAAGTTCGGTCCGTTTGCGGTGCACCACCAGCGCTGGCGCGACCAGCGCCTGGAGGTGCATGCGGTGGACGGCGAGTTCTCGGCAGCGTTCAGCACGACCTCGTTTTCGGCCGCGTGGGCAGCCTATCCGGCGTATTCGGACGGCTGCTTGATCTACGCCGTGGCGGTGCCGTGGCGCGAGCACCCGGACTTAGCTAAGCAGGTGCGCGATCGCTGGGTGAACGAAGGCTTCGCGCAGATTGAGCCGAAAACCCGCGAGCGCGCCGTGCGCAAGTAGCGCGCCCCGAAATCGCGCATCGTCCCCGCGAAGTGACGCTGGCCAGAAGTTCGACCTGAGCCCTGAGCCTCGGGCTAAAGTTACGACTTTGATTGGTGAGGGAAGAATTCTCGGGCTACTGGCGTAGCTCGAAGTTCAACCAGTCCGGCAAGCGGAAGGGACGAGTTTCATGCAGATCAGGGCCAAGAAAACGTGGTGGTTGTTGAGCGCGGGCATGCTGTTGAGCACGGCGGTTGCGTCGGCCGCCCCTCAAGACCACCTGGGGACGGCTTCGGCGCTCCACGACAGGGACAAGGACGGCAAGCACGACGGGCACGGCCACGGCGACCACGACGGGCACGGCCACGGTGACCGTGACGGACATCGTGGTCACGGCGACCGCGACGGCGACAAGGAGCGCGACCAGAAGCGGGCCGAACGCGAAGAGAAGAAGGCCAAGGAGCGCGAAGAGAAGAAGGCCAAGGAGGAAGCCGAAAAGAAGGCTCGCGAAGAGAAGAAGGCCAAGGAAGAAGCCGAGAGGAAGGAAAAGGCCGAAAAGAAGGCCAAGGAGGCCGCCGAAAAGCTCGCCGAGCTGAAAGCCAAGGCCGAGCAGAAGGCCAAGGAGGCCGCTGAAAAGAAGGCCAAAGAAGACGCCGAGAAGAAAGAAAAGGCCGAGCAGAAGGCCAAGGAAGACGCTGAAAAGAAGGCCAAGGAAGACGCCGAGAAGAAGGCGCAGGCCGAAAAGAAGGCGCAAGAAGACGCCGAGAAGAAGAAGCAGAAGGAAAAGACTTCGCTCTAGCTCGCTTCCTGGTGGGGCGGCACGCGCCGCCCCCCTCAGCCGAAGTGACCCGGAGTGGACGAAGTCCACGGAGGACCACGGCCCGAGCGAAGCGAGGGAGCGCCGAAGGCGCAGTGCATTCGGCTGAGGCTCCCCCCACGCGGCGACGCTCTACGACGCTGAATCGTGAACTTCGTTCACCCAGTAAACCGTTTGTCGCTCCAGCTGTAGCGCTTACTTCACCAGCACGGAGCGCACGACGAAGTTGTTGGCCTTGTCGTAGACGCGCACGGTGAAGAGCGCGGGCAGGGTCTTGGTCAGGTTCTTCACGTCGACGTCGAGCTCTTCACGTTGCTCGTCGAAGATGCCGTCGGCCGGGAAGTACGGGAACCATTCGTCGCTCCCCGCGACCGACACCTCGATGCGCGCGATGGGACCGACGCCGTCTTGAGCGACGCCCTTGAGGTGGGTGCCAGCGGCCGCCAAGGTGTCGATGGTGGGCGGCGTGTTGTCGACCAGCACGATGCCTGACTCGCGCGTGTCGCGCGTCGCGCGGTCGGGCGGGTTCGAGAGCTCGTCGGATGCCGTCACGCGGACGCGATAGCGGCCTTCCGGCAGATCCGAGGTTTCCCAGCTGTAGTTCTCTTTGGTGAGCTTCTCGCCGGGCTTCAGCAGATCGAACCAATCGGTGGTGCCCAGCAGCTTGTACTGCAGGCGGTAGCGCAGCTCGTCCTTGTCCGGGTTGTCGAGCTTCCACGTCAAGTTGACGGTCGACTCGGCGCGGCGCGTGATGGGGCCGCCCGAGGGCTTGGGCGAATCGTCACCGGTCTCGCCGTCGCCGCCGCGCGCGTCGACGTTGGTCAGCACGGCGCGCAGGTTGTCGGTCAAGAACGCGACCTCGACCTGATTCAAGACCGCTTTCGGATCTTTGGCGAAGCGCGCGCGCACCTGGAAATAACGGCCGACCGGGCTGGTGACGAGCGTAGGCGCGGTGACGGGGTTGCTCCAGGCGCTCCAGGTGTCGTCCGGCTCTTTGGTGTTACCGGTGCGGGTCGAGAGTTCGAGCGTACCCGAGGCGTCCCAAGACAGCTGACCGAAGCGAGCTCGGATACCAGCGTCGAGCACCTTGCTCGTCCAGACGGCGTCGGGACCGCCCACGCCCTTGACGGCATGTACCACCGCCGGATCGCTGGCGACGACGTAGCGGTCTTTGCCGGCCATGACCAGCGCGCCGACTTGGCGCTCTTCGGCGTCGGCCACCAGCACCGAGGTGTGCCCCGCGTCGACCGTGTAGACGCGGCCTTCGACGCCCGTGCCGACGTAAGGACGCCCGTCGTCCCCGAGCGCCAAGCTCGTGTAGTGCTCGTCAGCGTCGTCGAGCAGCTGATCGGGGCGACCGTCGGCGCCGAAGCTATACAGCGTGCCTTTGCCCTTGGTCTTGCCGCCGGTGGCGCTGGGCTGCGCGGGAGCGTCGCCGGCGCGCGAGCGCGAGGGCGCGGACGACGACGACTTGATGTCGTTGGCGATGGCGAACACCTCGCCGTTGGCGTTGACCGCGATGGCTCGCACCTCGGTGCGAGCGAAGTCGAACAGTACGCTGGCGCGACCGGGCGCCGTGACCTTGTACAGCTTGGCCTTGTCGCTGGCGCCCGCGTAAACGGTACCGTCGGGCGCCACAGCCACGCTCATGAGATGCTGCTCGGGCGCGTCGAAGTAGACCTGCGCGTCACCCGTCTGGGTGATACGAAACAGCTTACCCTCGGGCCCCGTGGCCGCGTACACGACCTTGGCCTTGGCGTCGTAGGCGACGCTCCACACGTGCTCGGCGCCCTTCAAGGTCGCGAGCTCGGTGAGCTTGCCCTTCTCCCACTTGAGCACCTTGCCGTCGGGCAAGGTGCCAGCAACCACCGCGCCACCGAAGGCCTGCGCGAGCGACGTGACCACCAGCGCCTTGGTCTCGGCCAGCACGCTCACGGTGCCGCCCGCTACCTTCAGCAGCTTGCCCTCGTTGCCGGTGCCGAGCAGCAGCGAGCCGTCGGGCATGGGCAGCGCGCTCCACACGCTGGTCGCGTCGGTGGCCGGAACGGCGCCCAAGCTGAAGCCGGCGCGCACGTGGCCGTCGGAGTCGAGCGCAACGCCTTTGAGGTCCCCGCCTTTGAGGTCGGACGTGTCGTCGAGCACGAAGCGACGCGTACCGACGGCAGCCGCTTGCGTGGCGGCCAGGAGCAGGAGCGAAACCAGTGAGAAACGGGCGATCTTGTGCATGCGGGTCTCGGGCAAAGGGCGACGAATGTCCCCGAAAGTCTGAAGGTTCAACGCAAGGCTGGGCGAATGTTGACGCTGACGCGGTCGCGACCCACCACGAATTTTTCGACCGAAGTAACGACGCGAACGGAGCTCTCGACGCTATCGGGGCCGATGGAGCTGGTGGTCGGGCGAATCGCGTCCACCGCCCCGGGCGGCAGGTTCTTGGCAACGCGGCCGCGGAACGCCAGACCACTGCCGCTGTCGTAGCTGACGACCAGCGACTTGGGCGGGTAGATCGGGTTGACGAAGTTACCGATCATGTCCTTCAGCGAGTCGGGCGCCGCGACCTCGCGCTCCTCGGCGTAGCCGGGCGCAATGTCGAGAGACACCGTTTGGCCGGCGAGGTGCGCGGGCAGATCGACGCTGAGAATGCGGGTTTGCTCGGGCCCAGAGTACGGCACCAACGTGACGCGGATCCGGGCAGGCTTGCCGGCGTCAATCTCCGGCTCGAGCAGCTCCGCGCCGCGCAGCCGCACGATGTCGCGCGCGTAGTGCAGCTCGACCTCGACCTCGGCGCCCTCGATGAACGCGGGCTGCCAGGGGTTGTTCAACACCGCGCCGACGGCGCGCACCAGGTTGGAGCGCGCAAACTCGCCGGCTTCGGGCGTGCCGCCGATGGCGACGCCGTAGTCTTCGAGCCTGATCTCACCGTAACCCTTGATTTTGAGCTTGCTGACGGCCGTCCACGACACGTCTTGGCGCTCGTTCGCGACGGCTTGCATGGCGCTGCCGATGGCGACGGCCATGAACGACGGCGTCATGAATTTCTCGTGCGCAACCTGGAAGCTCCAGTTGGAGCTGGGCAGGCCTGGCATGCCCTTGATGGCCACCTTGAGCGGCACGATCGGCGCCTGCGCGCTGTGAGAAACCGTGATGGATGCCTGACGATCTTGGATGAGCGCGCCGACGTCACGCACGCCCATACCGATCTTGAAGCTGCGCTGGTCGCTGGCCAAGAACCACAGCACCTTGCCGATGCAGGTGGGCAGCGCGGTGACGCCCGCCTCCATCATCGGGTGGCCGAAGGCGACGAGCTTGTCACCCTCGACGCGCGTGACGGTACCGAGCCCCATGGCGCTCATGTCACCGCGAATCAGCTGCACGCCAACGGCGCCGCCGTCCTCGTAGCGCTTGGGGGCTGCCGGATCTTGCGCGCCGCCGCCGCCAGCCTGCAGCGGCTCGATACCGAGCGGCGACAGCAGATCGCGAGCCAGCGCGATGGCGCCGTTGCTCATGCCACCGACGAGCAGCGGCGTCGCCACGGGCGTGGCCGTGACGGTGCCGGCCGGCGCGTGGCGTTGCGCCAAGGCGGCTGCGTGCTGCTGCAAGTCGTAGCGCCCACCGCGAAAGCGACCGGCGTCGTTCAGCGCGTGCTTGGGCGCGTCCGCAGCGGGCGCGGCGACAGGCTTCAGCGGCCAACCGAAGATTTTGTCCGGCAGCGGGCGCTGCAGGTCGTCGATCATGTTGTCGATGGGCGTGACACCCGCTACCGGCTCGGAGCCAAAGCTCCAGCCGTAGGCGTAGGCGCCGATCATTTTGTTGTCGAGGTAGATGGGGCTGCCGCTCATGCCAGCGACGACCTTCGCGACCTCGAGCCGCGGGTGCTTCGTCTTGACCAAGATCAGATCTTGGCGCGGGCGGAAATTCTTCAGCACGTCGATCACCTCGACGTCGAAGCGCTCGGGGCGCGTGCCCTCGAAAACGGTCAGGCCGTAGCCCTTCATGCCGCGGTGAATCTGGCTCACCGGCATGGTGTCGGGGCGAGACGTGGCGGCCCCGGCCTGGGCCGACTTGAGGCCTGGCAACGAGGCGAGCAGACCGAGGGCAGCGAGCGCGAGGAGCGAGGAGGTGTGGCGCAAGGGGTGGGAGTCTACAATGAAGGCCCTGGCAGGGGCAGGCCGGGTTTTGTCGGAATTTCGGGTACGCTCGGTCTGTCGATGGCGCGTTCGGGTTCCGGTCTCCTGGGCGTTCGGGTCCCAGCCCGAACGCTGTTTGCTGGCGGGTGATTCAGGGTCCGGCCCGAACGCTGCATATAGGGGAACCCCTGCCGAGCCTGGTTCCAGATGAACGAACACCCAAAGCGCCTGAATGTTCCGAAAAAGCGGCTATGTTGGCCGGCGCTTGGACTTCGCCTTGCTCGCCCTGATCAGCGTCGCGGTCGGCCTGCACTTGGTCGCCCATGTCACGCTTGTCATAGGCCTACTGCGCCGAGGGCCCTGGTGGCACGGGCTACTAGCCTTCGTGGTTCCACCGCTCGCCCCGTACTGGGGCTACGAGGCGAAGCTGCGTGGGCGTGTCATGCTTTGGATCGCGACGCTCGCCATCTACTTGGCCAGCGCGACGGCGGCAGCGCTGTGAAGGGTATGGCATGAGACGGTCGAGGCTATTCGCGGTTGGTGCGCTCTGCTCGAGCTTCACGTGGGTGATGGTGGGAGGCTGCTCGGCCAGCAACGACGACGCTGCCCAAGGCGCCCGCGGCGGTAGCAGCGCCGGGACTGGCGGCGGCACCCAGGGCGATCCGATGAAGGTGACGCCCAGCGTAGCCGGCACGAACGGCGGATTGAGTAACGACCTCAATCCGCTCTGTGGCGATAGCACGGCGGGTACGTGCAAACCCGACGTCGAAGGAGCGTGCGAGGGCTTCGTTCCGCCCGCGCCAGGCGCGGGCGGGGCTGGAGGGGAAGGCGGTGCCGGCGGCGCCACGCCGGGTAGCGCCAGCGGCGCGGGCGGAGAGCCGAGTGCCAGCGGTGGTCAAGGCGGCGGAAGCAGTGGCGCGGGCGGCGAAGGCGGCATGAGCTCGCCAAGCGGCGGTGCCGGCGGTGCCGGCGGTGCAGCTGGAGCGGGCCCGATCGCTCCGGGCGAGCTGCCAGCCTACAGCTGCCAGGTCACGCGCCAAAACAACCAGCTCCTGCGCCAATGCGTGCCCGCCGGAACCGGGGGCGTCAACGCGCCGTGTTTCTCGGCCGCCGACTGTGCGCCCTCCTACGCCTGCGTGACCGAGAACAACGCAGGGCGCTGCTTGCCGTACTGCTGCGCCCAAGACAAGCAATGCGAGTCGGGCACGTTCTGCTCCGAGCGCCCGCTGCGCAAGCCGCCTTCGGACACCACCAGCGCCGAGCCACCGCGCGTGCCCGTCTGCGTGCCGGCCGACGCCTGCAGCTTGGAAGAACAATTTCCCTGCGTCGGCTCGGACTGCCGATGCAAGGGCGACACCGCCTGCATGGTCGTGCGCAACGACGGCACCACCACGTGCCTGAAGCCGGGCGCGGGCCAGCAAGGCGACGACTGCCCTTGCGCCTGGAATCACGTCTGCTCCAGCGTCACCCACAAGTGCATCAAGATCTGCCGGACCGATCCGACCAAGAACGACTGCGGCGAACAGAAGTGCCAAGCATCGTCGGAGCTGCCGCCGAACTTCGGAGTCTGTGTGGGGCCGCTCAAGTAGCGTCCTCTGAAGTAGCGGAGCTACTTCAGAGGGTTTTGTTTTCATTGCCATGGGGGCCACTGGATCGCCTCGCGACTCGGGCGACCGGAGGCGCAGCGGGCGCGACGACTTTGAGCGGCTGCAACGGCTTCGGGCGGGCGCGATGCACCCAGCGGCTGGACGGCATCGAACGGCTTGGCCCTGATCCCTTGCCTCCCCTCGTTCGACTAACCCCCAACCCCTCGCCCCTCACCCCCAAGTCGCGCAGCGGCTGCTGAAGCGCGGGGCTGTAAAATTTCCGGCGCGGGCGAATCTGACGGATTTGGGGTTCCGGTCCCACTGTCCTGCCTGAGCCCATGAACGCTTCTCGCATCGGCACGCTCTCACTCGCCCTCCTCGGAATCTTGGCAGCCTGCTCGGCAGGGGACGACGGAGATGGACTCACCCCCACCGCCGGAACTGGCACCGGCGGCTCCGCTACTGCCGGCAGCACGGGCACGACCCCGGGGGGCGTGACCGGCAACTCAGGGGCACCCACGTCGACCGGCGGTAGCGCGATGGCGGGCAGCGCCAGCGGCGGCACCGGCTCGCCGACGGCGGGAAGCTCCGCGATGGCTGGCTCGAGCAGCGGCGGCACCGCGAGCGGCGGCACCGCGAGCGGCG
>DATAKF010000457.1:0-3237 GCA_036261775.1 Polyangiaceae bacterium
CTACTCAGATAAACCTGGCGTTCGAGGCGATTCACCTCGCTGTCCAGAGAACGGTGCCGACGCTCGAGATCCTCCAGGCTCACTGGCTTCATCTACGATCCTCCTCCGCTCGTGGCCGACGTCTTCTGGCTAAAAGCTGAAGAGGCACCACTGCGCATCGATCATGGAAACTACGCCTCTCGCTCGGAGGGTCAACCGTGGAGTGCGCTTCGATAGGCTTATTTGTTGGGTGGCAAATTGGCATGACGCAGCGGCCAGGGCTCATCCGTAAACAGACGTCTCACTGAAACATTCCGCGAGGCGGCGCGCAGCGCCGCCTCGCCATTGTCCTAGTGGGGGCTCGCGGGGCGCTCGCCTCCGCCAGCACTGGGGCGGCTGGAGCGGGGAGCGCGGCGCGTAGTGCCTCGGTCTGTTAGGCTTCTTGCGCGCGCATGAGCCAGTATTTCCGCGATGGGCTGTTGGGTTTCGTGGGGTTAGCGCTCAGCGCCTGCGCTGCCGGCACGCCAGCCACGACGACAACGCCACACCAGACCGCGCCCGCCTCGACCATCGAGGTGCCTCGCACGGTGGTCACGCCTCACGGGGCCAGCAGCATCGCCGACCTGCTGCGAGAGGCCGACAAGCTGGCAAAAGCCCAGCGCTGGGGGGAAGCGGCCGCAGCCTACGAGCGCGCTTACAGTCTCGAGCCGGAGGGCGCTTTGGGCGACGAAGCCTTGTGGGGCGCCGCCGACGCGCACGATCACGCGCTGCAGCTCGAGCCCGCGCTGGCTCGCTACGAGCTCGTCGCGCAGCGCCAAGAAGGCACGCCTCGTGGCCACGACGCCATGGTGCGCGCCACGCGCCTGCTGGTCTTTCTCGGACGCTTCGCGCAAGCCGGCTTGTACGCCGAGCGCTTGCTCAAGAAGCTCGAGCTGTTGAACGACTACGAACGCATCGCGGTATTCAGCGCGCGCGCGCTGGGCTTGCTCGAGCGCGGCGAAGATCAGCAAGCCTCGTACTTCATCGAGAAGGGCCGCGACATCGTCGACTCGCGACAGCTGGACGCCGCGGGTCGCGTACCCCGCGACTTGGCGCAGCTGTACTACGCGCTCGGCGAATACCGTCGCGTGCGCGCCGAGCGCGTCGTGTTCGAACCACTGCCGCCCAACTTCGGCGCGGTGCTCGAAGAGCGCTGCCAGCTCTTGCTCGACGCGCAGAGCGCCTACGCCGACAGCATGCGCGCGTACGACGCGCATTGGTCTGCCATGGCCGGCTTCCGCACCGCGGAGCTGTACCAGCGTCTGCACCAAGACTTGCTGGTCGTAAAATCGCCGCCCAGCGCCGACACCGAACGCAAGCGCGCGTTGTTCGACGGCGCAGTGCGCACTCGCTACTCAATCCTGCTGACCAAAGCGAAGAGCATGGCCGAGCACACCATCGCGATGGCCGAGCGCACCGGCGAGCATTCGGAGTGGGTCGAGCGCACCCGGCAGGCGCTCAAGAGCATTGACGAGCGCATCGCCGACGAGAACGCAGCCCTCGCCAAGCTCGCGCCGTACACGCGCCAAGACTTCGAGGCCTACCTGGCCGAGATGGAGGCCGCCGCAACCGCAGCGGCCACTGGGCCGACCAAGTCCCCCAAGGCACCGGCGGGCAAGGGCACCGGAAAGCCTCCGGGGACCCCCAAAGCCAACCCCTCGTCCAAACCCCAACCGTGACGCAAACGCCCTCCGGCCCGTCGACTACAGGTAGCGCGTTCAGTAGTTAAGGCCTGGATTTCGTTGGCCTATTGTCCGGTGGGCAAATGTACGCAAAGTTGACGGCCGGGCGGTATGAATTATGCTTGACAGCCCTAGACCCCGGCGCTACCAGAGCGCCGTTCTCCTCGGTCCCCGCCTAAAAGTTCCGCTGACCTGAACCGGTTGGAGGGAGCAAGGGTGGGGTGCCCCAATTTTACCGCCCCCAGTCTTCGTGGGGTGGAGCTTGGGGAAAGAGGGCCCGCTGCAAAGCGGGGGAACGCCTACCTGCCACGCCTCGCCAGACTGCTCATGCAGCTTCACGGCTCTTCACAAGTGTCCCCGCAAATCGCCCTCGGAAACGAGTCGGTACGGGCACGCGCCCATACCTCGGGCGTGCAGGCGGCAGTGTGCTTCGCTGGCGTAGCTCAATTGGTAGAGCACCTGTTTTGTAAGCAGGTGGTTGCGGGTTCAAGTCCCACCGCTAGCTCCGTACAGAGTGCCCTCGGGTCATCCGGGGGGCACGCCCGCGCATTTCGGGTTTTGGCTTCGTTTGGGCTCCGGTCCGATGCTCACGTACTCAAGTACGCTCCGCTTCGGTCCTCGCCCAAGCCTCGCCAAAGCCCCGAACTTCGCGGGCGGGTGTCTGCTGAGGTCCTAGACGAGAGCCACGCGGAGACGTCTGTCAGCCGCGCGGCTGCCACGCGAGCCCCGCGGCTCGCAAAACGAGTTTCGGAGAGTTGCCCGAGCGGCCAAAGGGAGCAGGCTGTAAACCTGCCGGATTTATCCTACGCTGGTTCGAATCCAGCACTCTCCACCAAGCGTTCTCGCCGAGCAGCGGGAACAAACCGAGGCGCCGTCCGTTCCATGGTCCTGGGCCGTGGACGGGGCGCGATGTCAGCCTTTGCGGGAGTAGCTCAATTGGTAGAGCGTCAGCCTTCCAAGCTGAATGTCGAGGGTTCGAGCCCCTTCTCCCGCTCTCAGTTTATCGGATCCGTGAGTCATCACGAATCCCAGCCCGCCCAGACCTTTGGGCAAACCCGGGTGGGAAGTTTGGTCGCTGGCGAAGCCGAGCCGAGGACCGGAGCGGAGCGTACTCCTGTACGTGAGCACCGGACCGCAGGCGAGGTGAAGCCAGCGGGCAAAATCCCCACCCGTCGTCACTGGTCACTGAAACGTCACTATAAGGCCCACCTAGCTCAGATGGTAGAGCACGTCCTTGGTAAGGACGAGGTCACCAGTTCAATCCTGGTGGTGGGCTCGAAACAGTAGACAGACCGAGAAGAGAAGCAGTCATGGCCAAAGAGAAATTCGTTCGTACCAAGCCGCACGTAAACGTCGGGACGATCGGTCACATCGATCACGGCAAGACGACGCTCACCGCGTCGCTCGTGAAGGTCCAGTCGAAGAAGGGCATAGCGAAAGAGATCAAGTACGCCGACATCGCCAAGGGCGCCATCGTGCCCGACGAGACCAAGACGGTCGCGATCGCCGTGTCGCACGTGGAGCACGTGTCGGTCAC
>DATAKF010000461.1:0-8933 GCA_036261775.1 Polyangiaceae bacterium
CCTACCCAGGCACCACGGGCCTCGGGACCATGGACTATCGCGTCACCGACCGACACCTGGACCCGCCCGAGCTGCCGAGCGCGCCCTACGCCGAAGAATCGCTAGTGCTGCCTGATACCTTTTGGTGCTACCGCGCGGGCCAGGGCGTGCCCGAAGTGTCGCCGTTGCCCGCTCTCAGCCGCGGTTACGTCACGTTTGGCAGCCTGAATGCGTTCTGGAAGTTGAACCTGCCTACGCTCCAGCTCTGGGCGCGCGTCCTGACAGCCGTGCCCAGCTCGAAGCTGCTCCTGCTCGCGCCAGAGGGTGCTGCGCGCGCTCGGGTGCTCGAGGTCTTGCGGGGTGAAGCTGTCGACGAAGCGCGCGTCGAGTTTGCCTCGCGGCGACCCCGGCTCGACTACTTGAAGCTGTATCAGCGCATCGACGTCGGCCTCGATTCGCTACCCTACAATGGCCACACCACGAGCTTGGACGCCTTCTTCATGGGCGTACCGGTGGTGACGCTGGTCGGGGAAACCGTCGTGGGGCGCGCGGGGCTCTGCCAGGCGCGCAATCTCGGGTTGCCTGAGCTGGTAGCCGAAACGCCTGCTGCCTTCGTGGCCGCGGCCGTTCATTTGGCGACCGATCGCGACGGCTTGGCGCGGCTTCGCGCGGGCTTGCGCGAGCGCCTGCAAGGCTCGCCGCTCATGGACGCGCCCCGCTTTACCGCGAACCTCGAGGCTGCCTACCGAAAGGCGTGGCGGCGCTGGTGCGAGTCGACCACGTGAGCAAGCGTGTCACCTCAGCGTCACCAGCTCGTTCCTTGCGCAAGCTCCGCCCGCCAGAGATAACCCACGCCGATCCGCCGATGCGCCGCACTCCTCGAGATCGTTTGCTCGTTACCTTGCTGGCGACAGGCGCAGTCGCGGTTGGTTGTTCTCGACTGACGCAGCCAGACTGGACGCTGATTCAGCCCAGCAGCGCGGGCACTGGCGCGTTCCATGCCGGAGGCGCCGCTGGTGAAGCAACCGGCGGCTCGTTCACGCCAGCGGACGGCGGTGAAGGGGGCGCAACGAACGGCGGCGTTGGCGGTGAGGCGGGCGAAACGAACGGCGGCAGTGCCGGCAAAGCGGGCGGCGCCGGTACCAACCCTGGTGGCAACGCGGGCACGAGCGGCGCTGGCGGCACGGGTGGCAACGCGGGCACTGGCAGCGGCGGAACGAGCGGGAGCGCAGGCATGGCGGGCAACGCCGGCAGCGGCAGCGCCGGGGCGCCACCCTGCACCGGCACGCCGAGCGCGGTCGGAGACGCGCTGGTGCTCTTCGCGGGACCTGCCGGAGCATCGGGCGCGCGCGGCGGGCGCGCCGGCCTAGATGCTGCTTGCGAGGCCGAGCGGGTGAAGTTGAACCTCACGCAAACGGTCACGCACGCGTTCATTACCATCTCGGGCACCGACTTCATCGCGCAGTGGGGAGCGACGGTCCCGGGCTTTCAAGACGTACCGAAAGGCCGCCGTATCGTCGGCCCAACCGGCATCCAAGTCGCCTCGTCGCTCGTCGATTTGGTCGACGGTTCCATCGAACAATCCTTGGAATGCGCGAAGGTCTTTCCGGTGGGGACCGGGTCATGGATCTCGGGCAATTCAGCCAGCTGTGACGCCGTTCCGCCGGTGTGCGGAAAGTTCGAGACACCGGAAGACACCTGCAACGGTTGGACGTTGGGGACGTACGATCCGCTCGTGCAGGCCCGCTTTGGCAGCACGACTCTGACCGACAATCGCTGGCTCACGGTTGCCACGCGGAACGCTCCGTTCCTGAGAGAGGCGTGCGACGTGGCGACGGACCGCACCCTGTGCCTCGCGTACACGCCCTGACTCGCTAGGCCTAAAGCCCGAACTTCTTCAGCTTCTCGTATAGCGTGGACAAACTGATGCCGAGAGCCTGGGCGGCGCGCGCCTTGCTACCTTTGGCGCTCAGGGTTTGCTCGATGGCCATGCGCTCCAGTGCTTCCAGCGACTGACCACCCAACGAAAGTTGCTCCAGACGTGCGGCGTCGGCTTGCAGCGCCATGAAGCGCAGGTGGCGCGGCTCGAGCACCGGACCATCTACGAACGCGAGGGCGCTGGCGATGGTGTTCTTGAGCTCGCGCACGTTACCCGGCCAAGTGTGGCTGCGCAGGTGCTGGTACGTCTCCTCCGGCACCTCCAGGTCCGGCTTGCCCAGCTCGTTCAGAATCGACGGCAAGAGCAACGGGATGTCGTCCAAGCGTTGGCGCAGGGACGGAATGGGCACCACCACGGCGGCGAGGCGGAAGAACAAGTCCTGGCGAAAGAGCTTTTCGGCGGCCAACGCCGGCAAGTCGCGGTTGGTGGCTGCGACCACGCGCAAGTCGACCGGTCTGTACTGGGTTCCACCCACGCGCCTCACCCCGCGGTTTTCCAAGGCGCGCAACAGTCGGGGCTGCAAGTCGAGCGGCAGCTCGCCGATCTCGTCGAGGAACAGCGTGCCACCGTTCGCCCGCTCGAACGCCCCGGCGTGCGGCGTTTGGGCGCCGGTGAAGGCGCCGCGCTCATGGCCAAATAGCTCGCTTTCTGCCAGGTTGGCCGCGACCGCGCCGCAATCGAACACCACGAACGGCCCGCTGCTGCGCGCGCTGTGCTCGTGGATGGCCTGGCTCAAGACGTCTTTGCCGGTTCCGGTTTCACCCACGAGGGTGATGGTTAGCTCGGTCGGCGCCAGGCGGTTCAGCGTGCCCAGAACCGTGACCATGGCGGCCGATCGCGAGATGGCCCGCCCGAAGCGAAAGGTCGTCTCCACCGTGCTCACTGGCTGCAGCGGCCGATCGTCGCTGTCACCATTGCTACAGTCTCTCACGAAGCACCGGCGCGTTAGTATCAGTTGCGGTGAGGCTGACCCGTTACAATTACGGCTCTTGTAAGCGCCCACGCGGTAACGGGCAGGCGGTATCAGTAACCGAGCAAGCGGGTGGCACTCTCGTCACGTGCTCGTCACGAAGGTGTTCCAAGCCGTAGCTGGAGAGCGTCGCTCGTTCGCGGTATACGCGGCATTGGCCAATGGCGTCGTCGTGGGATGGCAATCTTCAGGTTGAGGAGCGGACCTCGCTGCGGGCCGGAGCGATTGCTTTGGTCGGCGTGAGCTGTTTGGTTGGAGGCTGTGCTCTCGACACTCGCACGCTGGAGGCGGCAGCGGGCTCCGGCAACAGCGCCGGCAGCGCGGGCAATAACTCGATTTCTGGCGGCAATTCCAAGCCGCCGGAGCCGATCGAGCTGCCGGTCTGTGCGTACGGCGCGGGAGCCAGCGTGCCAGCTGGCTGCGAAACCATCGCGGAGAACGCCGGCTTCACCAAGGACGTCGAAGGCTGGAACCCCGAGGCTTACTCGATCAAGATCGGTTGGGAAGTGAGCGACGCCGCGGCTGAGCCCGACTCAGGCTCCATCGCGGTCACGAACACGATGTTTGGAACCGTCGATGGCCTTGCTCCTGGCGCGGGCACGCAATGCATCCCGGTGACGCCGGGCGCCGTCTACGACATGGCCGGCGACCTCTACATTCCCGACGGTCAGGGTGAGGGCATGCCGGGCGGCGGCCCTTACGTTGGTGAGGCTGGCCTCAGCATCCTATTTTGGCCGAACGCCGACTGTTCGGACATCGAGCCCACGCACGGCAACTTCCAGACGGACCTGATCAGCCGCGTGGGAACCTGGGTTCACGTCGAAGGTGCTGCGGTCGCGCCCGACGCTGCCAAGGCCATGTCGCTGCGCGTGCTGACGGTAAAGCCTTTCAAGCAGTTCAAGTTCCAAGCGCTCTTCGACAACGTCTTGCTTCGTCAAAGGTAGAGCTAGCGCATGTCCTTGCCGTTGTCGCCCCGCCTTCGACGCACGCTGTGGTGTGTGACGGCGTTGGCAGTTGCCGCCTGTTCGGTGGACGAACAGCGCGACCTTGCGTACGGCGTCGGCATGACCAGCGGCAGCGCCAGCAGCCTCACCGAAGGCGGACGCGAAAGTGACGGCGGAAGCGGTGAAAGCGGTCACGCGGGCGTCGCCGCGGGCGAGGCTCCAGACAACGCCGGCGGTTCGGGGGGCAAGAGCGGCGTCATGGCGGGCGCGGCCGGTAGTGACGCGGGTGCTCCCGCTGGCGGCGCACCCGGTTCGAGCGGCAGCGCAGGCAGCAACGCGGCAAGCGGTAGCGGCGGTGGTGCGGGCAACGCCATGGCTGGCAACGGCGGTAGCGGAGCGGGCGGCACCAGCGCTGGTTCTTCCGGCACCGGTGGTAAGCCCGACGACAGCCGCTGCGGCGATCTCGATCAGAACAGCGTGCAAGACTGCGAGGAAACCCTCGCCAAGAACGCCGCGTTCGACGCCAACGTCGAGCAGTGGGTCGCCGACGCCGGCGTGACCAAGGCCTGGCGTCTGGACGAGGCGCGTGACGGCATGCCCTCTGGCGCCTTGAGCATCACCTTCACTACCAGCGGCGGTAGTTCCGGCTGGGCGCTCGGCGCCGTGGGGCAATGCCTACTGGCATGGACGGACGACGTCTTCGAAGTCGGCGTACGTTGTTCGATACCCGGCGACCAAGGCGGCGGCAGCGCGCAGGTGAGCCTCGCCATCTTCGCCGAGGACGACTGCCAGGGCTCGCTGCTCGAGTCCAAGACGCCCGTGCTGTCGACGCAAATCGGCGGCTGGCGTGCGCTGCACGGCAGCGTGAAAATGCCTGCCGGAACGCGCTCGGTGCTGGTGCGCTTGGCTGCAGCCAAGCCCGGCCCACAAGCGAGCTTGGAAGTTCATTTCGACGACATCCTGTTTCGAAAGAAGTGATGCCCAAGAGAGCGCGCTTTGCAGGGCTCGGTGGTCGACTGCCAGCGGCGTTCGCGGCGGTGTGCGTGCTCGCTCGTCTTACTCTGTCGTGCGGGGCCGCAGACAGCGTGCGCGCGGCGCGAGCTGACGACCCGCCCGACGTCGGCGTCGAGTCGCAGATCAACTCTTGCCCGAGCTTCGCGTTCTCGCTGGTCTTGCCCAAGCAGATCGCGGCGGGCGAGACGGCGACCGTCGCGGCCTTCGCGATCGATCCGGATTCGGACGACACCCAGCTTGGCTATGTGTGGTCCGCGACGTCTGGAGACTTCGCTGCACCCACCGCGTCGCTCACCGAGTATACGTGCATCGAGTCAGGGCCTCAGGTCCTTCGTGTGACAACTTCGGATCCGGACGGTTGCGAAGACAACCTGGATCTCGACGTGACCTGCGAGACGCCGTGAGCGTCGCCGCGCGCTTCTCGGAGCGCGCGAAGATGGTGGTCCGAGAATCGAACGCAGGCCTCCGATTTTCGGAGAGGCGAAGTCCGTTCGTGATCGAACACCATCGAGCCGAGGCCGGAAATCCTAGGCGATTTGGCTGCGTTTCTCAGCTCGGGCCGGGGCCACGCAGCTTGGCCCGGACTTTGTAATAGGGGCCGGCGCGCTCGGGCATTCGAGCGGTCTGGGTCCGAGTTCAAGTTTTACGGAGGTCTACTGCGATGAAGTCACTAGTTGGTAAATTTGGAATGCTCGCGATGGTCGCCATGGCGGGTATCGCCGTGACGGCTTGTTCGAGCTCGCTCGAGACGAGCTCGCCGAGCGAAGGCTCAGCGAAGAACGACGAGCACGTGGGAACCATTGGCCTGAAGCTCCAGCCAGTGCTCGGCATCACGGTTGCCAACGTGCACTACACCGTGACGGCCGGCAATCCGGCTGCCACCCCCGCTCCGGCCATCGTCGCGGAGGGCAACCTGCCCACTCCCGGCACGAGCAACAACTTCAGCTTCGGTATCCCGCTGCCGGTCGGCACGGGCTACTACATCAGCCTCAGCGGCGTCTCGGCCGAGACCGGTGACGACATCACCTGCACGGGCTCTTACGGCTCGTTCAACGTGCAGCCGAACACCAGCTCGCTGTTCAACATGGTCTTGACCTGTGTCGACAACACCAAGGGTCAGGTCCTGACCACGGTGGACGTGCAGACGGACGCCTGCCCGCGCCTGATCGTCGACTACGCGGTCGCCGAGCCGGGCTCGGCCGACGTCGGCGAGAACATCGCCGTGTTCGCTGCCGCGCATGATCTGGACAACGCGGCCGAGGTGATCACCTACGCTTGGTCCGTCGTCGACGCCGCTTCGTCGGGCGTGGGTTCTTTCACCCCCGCCACGGCCAAGGACTCGACCTTCAAGTGCAATGGCCCCGGCAACGCGGTCAAGGTCAAGGTTACCGCCACGAACCACGAGTGCAGCAAGTCGCTCGAGACCATCGTCTCGTGCACCAGCGTCACCTGCGGCGACGGCGTCGTCGACCCGACCATCGGCGAGACCTGCGACTTCGGTGTTGGCGCTGGCCATCCCGCTGACCCCGGTTGCCCCCAGGACTGCACCAAGGTGTGCGGCGATGGTCAGGCCGAAGGCAGCGAGGTTTGCGATTCGCTCCCCTTCAACGCGGTCAACTGCTTGCCGCCGGGCTCCCCCAACGAGTGCACGCCCCGTCCTGAGGTGTGCGGCGACGGTTTCACCACCGGCACCGAGCTTTGCGACACGCTGGGCAACATCGGCACGAATCAGCAAGCGCTCACGGGCGGCAACGTCTGCAACGCTGACTGCAAAGGCGTGACCGGTCCGGTGTGCGGCAACGGCATCGTCTCGATCGGCTTCGAGGAGTGCGACGACAGTTCCTTGAGCCGCACCTGCAGCAACGACTGCGAGTCGATCTCGGACGCGGCTTGCGTGACCTGCGAGCAAGCGGGCGACTGCTTTGCCTCGTCGGACAACTGCCTCGGCAACGCGCGCCCGGCGGCTCAGGGTGGACCCTTCACCGTGGCCGAGCAGAACACCTGCACGGACGTGATGCAGTGCATCCAGGACTCGAACTGCCTCGACGGCACGGGCTCCCTGGGCAAGTGCTACTGCGGCACGCTCAGCACCGCGGCTTGCGGCGCGGCTCCGTTCGACCTGACGGCTGCTGGTGCCCCGAACGGCCCCTGCGCGGCCATCATGCAGGCCGGCAACCCGGGTGTCACGAGCAACTCGGCCATCTTGGGTGGTCTCACGAACAAGGCTCGCCCGGCCGGTGCCGCCGGTCAGCGCCTGAACTGCCAGAAGACGGACGCGAACTGCGCTCCGATCTGCGGCGTGCAGTGACGAGTCCTTCGGCTTAGCCGAACAGCAGAGAGTGTTGGGCGTCTGGACTTCGGTCCAGGCGCCCAATCTTTTTTTGTCGCTCGAGACTGCGCGCGGACGAGGGGGTGCGCGGCGCCAGGTAACATTCAAGTGAACTGAGGCGCGGCCCGTTGCGGCTGCTAGTGCCACGCGGTACCTCAGGGTCGATGAAACGCTCGCTGCGTTCCGGAGCTGTTCGTAGTGCGTTGTGTGCAATCAGCCTGGCCGCGTTCAGCGTGGTGGCTTGCAGCAGTGACGAGAAGGGCACCGACATCGAGGTCGGCGGAAAGACGGGCAACGCAGGCAGCGCCGGCAGGGGCAATCAGCAAGGCGCGGGCACTTCGAGCACTTCGGCTGGGACGCGCAACGGGGACGGCGGTTCCCCCGAAGGTCGGGCTGGTGAAGGCGGGGCTCCTGCTTCTGGAAGCGGCACAGGTGGCAGCAGCGCCGGTAAGGGCGGTGCTGGCGGGGCGGCCAGCAATGGAGGCAGCGGTTCTGGTGGCAGCGCCGGCTCGGCTGGCAGCGCCGGTCAATCTGGCAACAGCGGCAGCGGCGGCGCTGCGGGTCACGCAGGCGCGGGTGCTGCTGGAACGGCGGGCGCTGCCGGCACCAATGGCAACGGTGGCACCAGCGGCACGGGCGGCAGCGGGGGCCAAGCAGGCACGGCGGGCAACGCTGGCCATGCCGGCACGGCGGGTAGCGCCGGCACAGCCGGTGGCCCCAATCAAGACTGCGGCAACGGCAGCGTCGAAGGCACCGAAGAGTGCGACGACAGCGGACCCAGCCGGCTCTGCTCCGACGACTGTGAGACCGTCTCTACGCCGGCGTGCGTCGAGTGCGAGCAGGCCGGCGACTGCTTCGCGTCTTCGGACAACTGCAAAGGGCCGGCGGCAACGCCGTTCTCGCCCGCCGAGGTTGCCCTCTGCTACGACGTGCTGCAGTGCATGCAAGACAGCAATTGCGTGGACGCGCCCAGCGGCAGCCCCGGCAAGTGCTACTGCGGCACGCTTAGCACGGCCGCGTGCGGCGCGGCCCCGTTCGACCTCTCGCAGCCCGGAGCACCCAACGGCCCGTGCGCTGAGTTGATTCAGCTGGGTAATCCCCAAGCCACCAGCAACACGCAAATCTTGGGCGCGGTGACCAACAAGTCGCGTCCCGCCGGTGCAGCGGGCCAACGCATCAACTGCCAGCGCGTCTCGGCAGAACCAGCTTGCGCCGCAGTTTGCGGACTCGAGTAGGCGCGGAGTCCGAGATGCAGCAACGAAACGCACGTGGGTTTGGGCGCGCTGTGCGCAGCGCAGGCAGGCTCGGCTTGGGCGCGCTGGCGGCCTTACTTGCTGCCAGCGGCTGCAGCGACGAAGTGGGCGGCGACGGCTACGTCCCTGACCGGCCCAGTGCCGGAAAGGGCGGGCTTGGCGGTGGAGCGGGCACGCTGGGCAGCGGCGGACTTCCAGCCGAGGGCGGGGCGGGTGGCGACTCGACGGCCTCGGGCGGGAAAGCGGGTAGCGGCAACTCGGGCACCAGCGGCAAGGGCGGACGCGCTGGGTCGAGCAGCATGACCGACGGCGGCATGGGCGGCGAGCCAACCGGCACCGCAGTGTGCGGCAACAACGCGACCGAGCCCGGCGAAGAGTGCGACGACGGCAACACCAAGAGCGGGGATGGCTGCACGGCGGATTGCAAGAGCGCCTGCGAGGTTTGTGAGAAGACGTACTGCAAGGCTGTGCGCTCGGTCGAAGCTGGCGATCACGGCTGGGTCAC
>DATAKF010000466.1:0-27028 GCA_036261775.1 Polyangiaceae bacterium
GGCGGCAGCGGCGGCAGCGGCGGCAGCGGCGGCAGCGGCGCCCAGGGCGGGGGCGGGAACGACGGAGGAAGCGCAAGCTCGAGCAGGATGCGTGGGAGCGCTTTGCCGTGAGCCGTCCGTCCTTTCCCCTTGCGCAAAGCGACGTGGCTGGTGGTTAATTCGGGGCAGCCGTCGAGTGCTTGCCAGGACCATGCAGCGAACGAGCATCCGGGAGGCTTGGCGCGTGGGCGGGCGGCGCGCGGCGCTGGTGGTCGCCTTCACCACCCTCGCCGCGTGCGGCTCCGGCGCGCCATCGTCACCAAGCGCGCGCCGACCCCCCACCTCTGGCTCACCGTCGCCTCTTGACGTCAGCTCGCCCGGCGCCGCTTCCGCGAGCTCGCCCGGCGCCAGCGCTTCAGCGGTCCCGCGCCCGACGGTAGCGTCCGCGCCGCTGGGCGGCTGGGAATCGGTCGCGGTCTTCCCGCCGCTCGTGTCACCAGCGCTGGCTCCGGTGTTCGAGCGGTGGCGTAGCGAGCTCGACACCGCGCATTGGTTCGTTTCACACCCTGAATCGATGCCCAAGGGCTTCCGTCCGTGGCCGTCGTCGCGCAGGGGCCCGTTCCCGGGCGCGCAAGAGCCGCACAAGGTGGTCGCGCATCGCTTTGCGCTCGATCGTCAGAAGCCAGGGGCTGCCCTGCTCGACGGCTGGGTCTCGGGGTGCGGTGGCGGCCTCGTCGATGCGCGCGGTGCACGTTGCCCCTCGGTGAGCTACCCAGGGCGCGAGCTGACACCCGCGCAGAGCGCGGAGTTGCTCGCGATCGCCAACACGCCGAACGACGTGCCGCGCACGATCATGAACAGCTACAGCGCGCGCTTCGGCTTCGTGTTCTTCGACGCTGACCAGCGGCCGTTCGCTCAGGCGCTGGTCAATGCCTCGGTGGACAAGCTCGTGCTCTCACCGGGCACCGGTACTGAGATCGACACCATGATGCCGGCGCGGCGCGCCCGGTTGAGGACGCTGCTCACGGAGCTCGAGTTGCTCGAGCCCGACGTACCGGAGCTCGACGCCCTCTTGAGTGAGCAGCAGCGCCAGGACGGCGAGCTGTTCCGGCTACGATTCCTCCCTCCCAGCGCGGGCGTCCCCGCCGACGTGCGGCTCGCCGCGCTGAGCGACGCGCAAAAGCTCAGGCTCTGCTACTGGCACGCAAGCTCGGGCTTCGTGACTTCGGGGCGCGGCCTCGAGTGCGACGACGGCCTGCGGATGGTCGGCCAGGACATGCAGCAGTGCGTCAGCACCTTTCCGGCGTGCGACCTCACGGTAGGCGAGGCGGAGGACTGCATGCGTCGCCAGCGCGTCGACCATTGCTACGAGCGCCGCGAAAGCCGTCGCTGCGGCGAGCAGCGCGAGTGTCTCTGGGGCATGGTCGAGCTGCCAGCTGCTGGTGGTTGCGACGCCGCAAAGCACCGCTTTACCGTGGCGGTCACCGCGCGCTCGCCGGCGGCGCGCGCGCGCCTGCTGCAAGGCGTGCGCTCCGAGCCGCCTCGTTGCCAGGGCTCCACGATTTACTACGAGTTTACCGGGATGGAGCTGCTGGCAATGTTCGGGCGGCACCTGGCGTTACAGGGTGTGGCCGGCGCTGGCAACTCGATGCAGACCTGCGGCTGGTTCGACCAGCTCACGCCCGCCGACTTCGTCCCTCCACCTTTCTTTCCTGATGCGAAGGGCGTGGAAATCGTGGCCGACGTGAAGTTCGAGCTCTATTCTCAGCTCAAAGCCTGCAAGTAGAAGCGGCTCGCGCTCGCGCTTGGGGCTCGCCAAGCAGGCCCACGATGGTGATAGCCGACGAGCCCAGCGCGCGCCGCTCCTCGGGGGCTCACGCTCAGGCGTCGATCAGCCCGAGCTCCCCGAGGTAATCAGCCTTGCCGAGCGGCACGCCGGCCTGACGCAGGATGTCGTACGCCGTCACGACGTGAAAGTAGAAGTTCGGAATCTGGCGACCGAACAAGTACTCTTCGGCGCGTAGCGCTTTGCCAGCGGGGTAGGCGAGGCGAACGACGGTGTCGGCGTTGGTCTTGGCGAAGTCCGCCTCTCCCAAGCTGTCGATGAAGCTCAGACACTTGGCGATGCGAGCGCGAACTTCCTCGAACGTAGTTTCGTTGTCCTCGTGCTTGGGCGCTGGCTTTTGAGCGAGGTTTGCCGCGCCCGCCTTGGCGTTGTCACAGGCAATGCGCACCTGCGCGACGAAGGGCAGCATGTCCGGGGCGAGCCGCGCGTTCACGAAGTTGTTGACGTCGAAGCCACGCGTGAGCGCGTACTCTTCCGCCTTGTTCAAGACGCCGTCGAGGTTTCGGAGCGAACGAGCAAACTGGCGAATGGCGAGGTAGTACATCGAGCGTACCTCTACGCTATCCTCACGGCTCGGCGCAACCCGTCGACGCCCAGGCTGGGCGTAGGCGCTATCTCTCGGCTCGAGGCGCGCCAACCTTCCAGGCGTAGACGCGGTGTGGACGGCTTGCTCCCTGGTTCAGGGTGATGACCTGGGTCGGAGCAAAGCTGCCCATGTCGTGCATGTTCGAGACGATGCGCGCGCCCGGCCGCAGCTCCCGCAGCAGCTTGGGCAAGAGCCGCCGGTTGATCTCCGGCCAAAGGAACAAGAAAACGACGTTTGCGTCGCGCAAGTCCGTCACGAACAGGTCTTGCGTGACGAACTCGATGCGCTCGGCAACACCAGCGCGCGTCGCGTTCTCTTTGGCCAGACGCACGAGCTTGGGGTCGATGTCGACACAAACCCCGCGCGCGCCGCTCTGTCTTACGGCTTCGATCACGACTCGACCGTCACCGCAGCCCAAGTCGTAGACCACTTCGTTCTGGGCGGGCTGCCCTAGCTCCAGCATCGCCGCGATCGCGGGCGCCGACGACGGCTCGTAGGGCACATCGGGCGCGCGTACCGGCCGGTCGCGGTCGATTTGGGACCAGGCGGCAGGCACGGCCGGATACCCACAACCAGACGTCCCGCAGGCAAACGCAAGCACGGCAGCATTGGCTGCGGCGACGTAGCGTGGGGCTCGCTCGAACAGGTTCGCGGTGCTCGGCATGACCTCGGGACTATGCTCGATCGCGACCGCGGTGTCCGCCTGAGCTTGGCGGTGCACGACACTTTGGGAGCACCTTCTAGCGCGCTGCAAGCGCTCGACGATGCCCGCGAGCCCGACGCCGTTTAGCGGCGGGCTTCCGCGGCGCTGGCCCTAGCGAGCGCCGTTGACGCTGGCTACGCTGACGGCCTTGGGAGCGGCTTCACAGCCGTAAAGGCCGCGGTCACAATGCGCAGTGACGCAGTCGACCATGTTGGCGCGGCCCACGTCGTTGAGGCCAGCCAAGGTCTGCCGGCAGTCGGCCAGCGTTGGGCTCAAGGGTTGGCCGCCGCAGGCTTTTTCGATGCTTTCGCAAGCTGTAGCGACAGGCGTAGCCGGTCGACTGGTGTCGAGCGCGAGCGTGACGGTCGGCTCGTTGCCGTTCACGTTTTGCAGCTGAGCCTTGGTGGGCGGCGCTGGTTCCGGACAAGCCGCCATCAAGGCTGCGTGGCCGCACTGGTTGATGCGGGCGGCGTCGCAGCGGTCGCTCGGCTTGAGCGCGCGCAGGCAAGCCACTGCGTGGGCTGCTACCTTCGGCTCGAAAGCTACTTTGAACTCCTGACAGCGCTTGAGAATGGTGTTGGCGCAGACGCCCTCGTCCGACGGCCCCACGGAAGGGCATTCCTCGGCCGTACCTCGAGTGTCATCACAGGCAGGGGCGTTGGCCACACTCGCGTCGATCACCGTTACCGGCACCGGTCCGGGGGGCGCGGCGCTCGGCTTGGCTGTCGGCGTCGTGGTCGCGGCCGGGGGCGCAGCTGCGGGAGTGCGATCTCGAAAAGCCCAACCGCCAACGCCGCCCGCCGCGAGAGCACCAGCAACGAGCAGGAAATTGGATCGATCGATAGCCATGGGTCCACCTCAATGAGAAAGCTCGCAACGCGCGAAACCGAGCGGACACCTGCAATTCCCGTGCGCCGCCGGCTACGGGCGAATGCTTGCTACTTGCGACTCGGGCCCCGAGCAGGAATGTCACTCTCGAGCGCGATCGCCACATCCGAAAACGGCAACCGTGCCCCACCGACCAGCTGCTCTCGCTCATGCCCCTTGCCGGCGATCAGCACCACGTCGTCGGGCCCGGCTCGGCCGATCGCCAGCCGGATCGCCAACGCCCGGTCCGCTTCGCGCACCAAGTCCGCGCGGTTGTCGATGCCAGCTTCGATGGCAGTCATGATGGCGAGCGGATCCTCGCTGCGCGGGTTGTCGGAGGTGAGGACGATTTTATCTGCGGCCCGAGCGGCCGCGCCCATCAGCGGGCGCTTGGCCTTGTCGCGATCGCCACCAGCGCCGAAGACGAGCGTGAGCTTGCCGGTGCACAGCTTGCGCGCAGTGGCGAGCGTCCGCGCTAGCGCGTCGGGCGTGTGCGCGTAGTCGACCACGACGTAGGGCTTGGTTCGTACGACCTGAAAGCGACCAGCTGGCGGCGGCAGCTCGGCCAAGCGCGCGACGGCTTGCTCGACCGGCACCGACGCGGCCAAGGCTGCACCCAGAGCAGCTAGCGCATTCTCTAGAAAAATCTCGCCGATGGCTTGGAGCCGTAGCTGCCGTGGTAGCCCTGGAAAACGCGCGGAGCCGGCCAGCGTGGCGCGAGTACCGCGCCAGGTGACGTCAATCTCCTCGACGGCCAAGTCGAGTGACGCCCAAGCGGGTCCGCGCGACGGAACGCCATAGCGAATCACGTCCACCTTCGGGCCCAGCACGTCGCACAGCAGCAGGGCCGCCTCGTCGCGTCCGTTGAGCACGGCCGTCCCACCTGCCGGAAGCGCCATGAACAGCTGGGCCTTCGCGGCCAAGTACTGTTCGACCGTGCCATGGGCGTCGGAGTGGTCGGGGCTCAAGTTCGTGAACACACCCACGCGGCAAGGCCACGCTCTGGCAAAGCCGAGCGCGAGAGCCTCGCTGGTCAACTCCAGCGCGGCGTAGCGTCCTCCGGCGCCACGACAGCGCTCGAGCGTCTGCAAAAAGCCGTCGTAGTGTTCCGGCACCTCCAGGCGCTCGTCGTCCAAGAAGCAGCCCAAGGTCGTCACTCGGGCGACGGGACGCGCCAAAATACCCAGTAAAGCTGCGACGAAGCTGGTGGTGGAGGTCTTGCCGTTGGTGCCAGTCACGCCCACGCTGAACAGCGCCTCGGCCCAAGCGGGCGGTGCTGGTGGCGCGCGCATCATTCGCCTCCGGCGCACGGCACGGGCACCGGCACGGGCACCCGCAGCTCGCGCGCTACCTGCTCACTCACGTCTTGCACGGCGGCGTCGAGCGCCAGCGACAGCGCGGCGGTCACGTCGCGGGCCGAAGCGCCTTGGCCGCTCTTTGGCAGTGGGCGCTCGACGACCACGTGGCGCTCCAGCTGCGACTGGCGGTCGTCATGGAGGCTGAAGCTGAGCGCAAGCCGCACGCGGGCCGGCGGCGTTCGAAGCTCTTCGAACGCAGTCAGCTCGAGGTCGAGGGTGGCGCCCGGACCCGAGACGGTGCGGCGAATGCCACGCCGTTGAAACAGGTCGCGTTCGAGCGCGCGGCGCAGGTACCGCTCGGGTGGCTCGGTCCAACGGCGGTCGTCGTAGTAAGACAACTCGGAAGGCTCGAGCCGGTAGGCAAAGCGTTCCTCCACGTGGGAAGCGGCCTCTACCTGCCCGAGCCGGAGCGCGAGCGCGGGCGACGCGGGTTCGCTCGGCGCGACTTGGGGAGCATCGGCTTCGGGGCTGAAATAGCGAGGATACAGCGCGTCACCCTTGCCGGTCAGCGCGCAGGCGCTGAGCAACGCGAGCAGGCAGGCGCAGCCCGCGAAAGCGAGCCTTCGTCCTGCGTCGTTCATCGGCGTGCCTCCGCTCGACCTTTGAGCAGCATGTCAGGATCGCGCTCCAGCGCGTCGACGAAGCGATGCACCGAGCGAGCGGTGTCACGCACTTCGCGCAGCGTGAGCTCCAGCTCCGGACCCACGGTCTGTGCGCCGCGGGCCACCTCGTTCAGCGAATTGGCGGCCCTTTCAGCGCTGCGCAAGACGCCCTTGTCGCTTTCCAGGCGCGCCAACAGGCGATCGGTGTTGGCCAAGGTTTGGTTGAACGCGCTCATACTCTGCTCGGCGTGGGTCGAAAGCGTGTCGGCGTTCAGGGCTTGCACCTGCGCGCGCAGGTCCTTCAAGAGCGCGTTGGCTTCCGCCAAGGTCGTCGTGGCGTGCGACGGCAGCTGCTCGCGGTCGACCTGCGCCATGAGGCTGTTCAGCTGGGTTACCGTGCCCAGTAGCGCGCCGGCGATGCTGGGGAACTGATTGGCCGTGCGCACCACCGAGTCCTCCAAGTTCTTCATGGTCGAAGGCGTCGATGGGATCGTGTTCGGCGGCACTTTGAAGGGCAATATCGTGGGCGGGTACGCCTTGCCGTCGAAGTAATCGAGCAGCATGAACTTCACGCCGGTGATACCCGTCTGCGCGAGTTGCATCCTCAACCCTACCTCGGCCGGTGACCTGGCCCCGCCGTGGTCGAGGCGCAGGTCCAGGCGTCCGAGCTGCTCGACCAGCAGCTCGCTCGTTACCTGCACGTGCCGATGGTCCAGCGCCACGTCAATCGCCGAGACGCGACCGATGGTGACGCCGCGAAACTTCACCGGCGAGCCAACCTCCAAGCCTTGCACCGATTCGTCGAAGAAGCTGGCGTAGCTCACGGTCTTGTCGTTCCAGCTTCGGGCGCCGAGCACGACCAGCGCCGCGAGCGCCAAGCCGACGCCTATGATCACGAACAGGCCCAGCTTCCAGTGGTTGGTACCCACAGCCATCAGCGCACCCTGGCTTCGCGGTTGAAGAACTGCCGAACCCTCGGGTCGGGGCTGCCGGCCTTGAGATCGAGCGGACTGCCGCGGGCGATGATGCTCTTCGATTCTTTGTCCAGCATGATGCAGCTCTTTCCCACCTTGAAGATGCTCTCCAGCTCGTGCGTCACCATCACGACCGTGAGCCCCAGCCCGCGGTTGAGCGCGATGATCAAGTCGTCGAGCTCTGCGGCGCTCACCGGGTCGAGGCCGGCGGACGGCTCGTCCAGGAACAGCAGCTTTGGCTCGAACGCCATGGCGCGCGCGATCGCTGCGCGCTTTCGCATGCCGCCCGAAAGCTCGGCCGGGAGTCGGCCTTCGGCGCCCTCTAGCCCTACCAACGCCAGCTTCGCTCTCACGATCGCTTCGATCGCGTCGCTGGGCAGCTCGGTCCACTCCTGCAGCGCAAAGCCGACGTTTTCGCCGACGGTCATCGAGCTGAACAGCGCGCCCGACTGAAACATGACGCCGTACTCGGGCGCCGAGCCCTCTAGCCGCGGTGCGCCGACCCCGGCGATGGAGATGGTCCCGGCCCGCGGTAGCTCGAGCCCAATCAGGTGCCGCAGCAGCGTCGACTTGCCGCAGCCGCTGCCGCCCAAGATCACGAACACGTCGCCGCGCTCCACTTCGAAGCTCGCCGCCTCCAGCAGCACCACGTCGGCCCAGCCAATCTGCAAATCACGCACGCGGATGAGCGGCGGGCTCATGCCAGGGCTCCCAGTACGACCGTGAACAGCGCGTCGAGCAGGATGAGGGCAAACAAGATGGTGACGACGGCAGAGGTCGTGCGCCGTCCGACGCCTTCCGCGCCGCCACTGGTGGCTAGCCCCTGCTGGCAAGCGATCAGCGCGATCGCCCCGGCGAACACGCCGCTCTTCAGCACGCCCGAAAAGACGTCCCACGGCTTGACGACCTTGAGCGTCTGGCCCCAGTAGGCAACCGGCGTGATGTCGAGCGCCAGAACACCCACCAACAGGCCTCCAATGATGCCCATCGCGTCGGCGAGCAGGGTGAGCAGCGGTACCACGAGCAAGAGCCCGATGACGCGCGGCAAGACCAGGTAGCGCAAGGGCATGAAGCCGAGGGTGCGCAGCGCGTCCACTTCCTCGGAGACCTTCATGGTGCCAAGCTCGGCCGTGAAGGCCGCTCCCGTCCGGCCGCACACGATGATGGCCGTCATCAAAGGCCCGAGCTCGCGCGTCACGGACAGGCCGACCAAATCGGCTACGTAGATGTTGGCGCCAAACTGCTTGAGCTGCAGGGCGCTCTGGTAGCCCATCACGAAGCCGATCAAGAAGTTGATCAACATCACGATCGGGGCGGCGTCGGCGCCTGCGCGCTCCATGGTCAAGCCAATGTCGCGGAAGTTGATGCGGCGCGGGTTCCGCAGGGAAAACCAGGCGCCGCGCACCAGCCGACCGAAGAAGTCGAGCACGCTCATCAACTCGTCGAACATCACGACGGTCGTGCGCCCCACCTGCTCCACCGCGCTCTCCGCGGGGCGTACCCTGCGCGCTTTGGGCCGACGACGCCCACCATAGAGCTCGATCAGATGACGTACGGCCGGCGAGCCACCCGTGAATTCACAGACGATGCGCCGGCCCTTGAGCTCGCTGCGCAGGTGAACCAAAAGGGCAGTGCAGGCACCGTCGAGCGCCGTGATGCCGGAGTTGTCGATTTGCACGCGCGTCTGGCCAGCGCAGGTCTCCAGTAGCTCACTCGAACGCTTCCAAAGCGCGGGCGCTTCGTCGATGGTGAGCGGGCCAGCGAGCTCCACTCGCACGCCGTCGGCCAGCTCGGTCAGGTGCCAGCTGAACTGCGGTCGCAAGCCCGCGAGCATGCTGACGCGGTCACCGAATACGTCCGCCGGCTCGGTGGCGCGCATGCTCAACGTTTTGCGGCGGGGGCGGGCCCTTTGGCGCTGTCCCAGCCACGCCGCACCGCGTGTTTCACTTTCACCCACGGGGTGTCGGTCAAGGTCGTCTGCCAGTCTTCGCGCAGGCGGCCCTCCAACGCTTCGTCCCATTGGCTGTCCGTGTGGTGAAGCGCGGCGCCGTAGCCGTAGCGGACGCTGGCCTCTGCGTCGTCCCAGAGTAGGGGCTGCTTATCGGGTGGATTCGGTCGGTTGCCTGGCGGAGTTGGCTCCTGCCCGCTGGCTTGCTTGAGCGTGTCGCCGACGCTTTGGTTGAGCTCGTGACCACCAGCACCAATGTCCGCCTTGGTTTGCTCCCAGTCGCGCCGTAGGGCTTCCTTCGCGCGCTCCCAGGCCGAGGAGTGGGCGTCGTTCCACCAATTGGGATCGCTCGGCGCTTTCATTCGTGCGCCGGGATTGCACCTTCCATGCCCCTCGTCTCGAAGGCTGTTTGTCGCCAGTTTGCTACGAGTAGGGCCGAAGTGCCGCGGCACGCTAGCACCACGTGAGGCAAAACTGACTCGTGCTCGAGTCAGCGCTTCGAGTAGGCGCTGAAGTTGGGTCGCGCGCTACTAGCGCGGACGCGACCGACGCAACCTTTGCATGTGGCCGCTCGGCGCATGCAAAGCTTGCACGCGGCGCCCAGGATCCGGGCGCGGAGGACCGTGGTGCGTTCCTTGCTCTGACGTTCAGCCGACTCCTGCCGGAAAGGCCAAGGCATCGAACATGCAACTCAAGTCTCGTACTTTCGTCGTTGGCCTAGACTTCTCGGAGCTCGCGGATCGGGCGTTTAGGCAGGCGTTCGAGCTCGCTGCCGTCTCCTCGACGTCGGAGATTCACGCCATTTTCGTGATGAGCGCGGCGGCGGTCGAGCCGCTCACCGGCTTCGACGCGGTGCAGCCGAGCACCGCTGCCCGCATAGAAGAGGGCGCTGCGCGGCTCAGCAAGCACGTGAACGAGTTGCTGTTCACGCTGGGAGGCATCCCCAACTCCGGGATGCACGTCTACTCACACTTTCGCCTCGACGTGCCTTGGGTTGGCATCACTCGACTGGCCGCGGAGGTGGAGGCAGACGTCGTCATCGTGGGGACGCACGGGCACTACGGCATCGCGCGTTGGCTGCTAGGCTCGGTTGCGGAGGGGGTGGTACGTCACGCGACGTGCCCCGTGCTGGTGATGCCTTTGGAGCCGAAAAGGCTGGAGGTTCCGCTGATTGAGGCGGCCTGCTCCCAGTGCATCGAGTCACGCAAGGCTTCGCGCGGACGCGAGCTCTGGTGTGCGCAGCATCGTCAGCGCCAGGGGCGTCGGCACACCTATCACCAGCGCGATCGCGTGAGCGAAGACGCCCAGCTGCCACTCGTGGCCCGTTAGACCGAGCTGGCGCGCTCCTTGCTCGGCAAGCTCGGAGCTGTCCCAACTTTCGGAAAGGCACCTGAGTGCACCCCAAAACTAGTGTGATCGTCGTAGGCGTGGACTTTTCGGATCTGGGCGATCGCGCCTTTCAACAAGCCTACGAGCTGGCCTCCGCTTCGGCGAGCTGCGAGATTCACGCCGTATTCGTCATGCCGGCGTCCGCCGTGAACCCGCTCACGGGCTACGCGGCCGACCCGTTAAGCCCAGAAAGTCTGGAAGAGGGGGCAACGCAGCTCACCAAGCACGTCAACTCGCTGCTCTTCAATCTAGGTGGTCTCGGCCATTCCGGAATTCACGTGTACTCGCACTTCCGTGTTGGCGTGCCGCTTTTCGGTATCGTTCAGCTCGCGACGGAGGTTCAGGCCACGCTCATCGTACTCGGCACACACGGCCGGCATGGGGTCGCCCGCTGGCTGCTCGGCTCGGTCGCGGAGGGCGTTTTGCGCCAAGCGCCGTGCCCGGTGCTGGTCGTGCCGCCCGCGTCTGCCTCCCTCGAGGTACCCACGATTGCACCCGTGTGCCCGAACTGCCTCGACGCGCGTAGAGCTTCGAAGGGTGAAACGCTGTGGTGCGGGCAACACCGCCAGCTTCATGGTCGCCGGCACACCTATCACCCACGCGAGCGCGGAAGCGACGCCAGTCGCCGGGCACTGACCTGACATGGTTGCGACGTCCCGTAAACGTCGCTGATTGGGGGGCGCCGTGACCGCTCGCGTCATCGGAGCTAGGGTCACGTCACGAATCGTTCCCTAGGCCAGCCTCCTGGTGAATGGCTACGACCGGCCATCCCATGAGCAAGGCTAGAATTCTGATCGTCGACGACGAACCCGACGTGCTCGCGTTCATGCAGCAGCTGCTCGAGCAAAGAGGATACGAGGTAGACACAGCGACAGGTGGCGAGCGGGCGCTGGTGCTGCTGGCCGAGGCCGCACCGGCCCTGCTGATCACCGATCTACGCATGCCGCAGATGAGCGGCCTGGACTTGCTCGAGCAGGTCCGACTGCTGAACCCGACCCTGCCCGGCATTGTGCTGACGGCGGCAGGAGACATCTCGAGCGCCGTGCGCGCCATGCGCGCTGGTGCCGCGGACTACCTGAGCAAGCCCGTCGACGTCGGCGCGCTGCTGCTGGCCGTGGAGCGCGCGCTCGAACACCGAGACCTGCAAGCCGAAGCCGAGAACCTGCGAAGCCAGCTCAACGCCCAAACCAACGAGGGTTTGGCGGGCCTCTTGGGTACGAGCCTGCCGATGCAGCGCATCTATCGCATGGCCCGGCAAGTGGCGCCGGCGCGAGCGACGGTCCTCATCACGGGCGAGTCGGGGACGGGCAAGGGCCAAGTCGCGCGCGTGATTCATGGCTTGAGCCCGCGGCAGGCGTCGCCGTTCGTGGCGGTGCACTGTGCCGCGTTGGCGGACAGCTTGCTGGAGAGCGAGCTGTTTGGTCACGAGAAGGGCGCCTTCACGGGCGCTGACAAGCGTCGGCTCGGTCGCTTCGAGCAAGCCAACGGCGGTACGCTGTTCCTCGATGAAATTGGCGAGATTCCGCTGACGACTCAGCTCAAGCTGCTGCGCCTTCTGCAAGAGCGCACGCTAGAGCGGGTTGGCAGCAACGATTCGATCCCGATTGACGTGCGCGTCGTCGCTGCCACCAGCAAGGATCTGACGAGGGAGGTCCGTGCGCACCGCTTTCGGGAGGATCTCTTCTATCGGCTCAACGTCGTTCACATCGAGATGCCACCGCTGCGGCTGCGCGGGCACGACGTGATGATCTTGGCTGAGCACTTTTTGCAGCGCTTTGCGCGCGAAAATCGCCGCCGTATCGACGGCTTGAGTGAGAGCGCTCGGTCCAAGATCTTGTCGCACAGCTGGCCTGGTAACGTGCGTGAGCTGGAAAACGCCATGGAGCGGGCGGTCGTCTTCAGCGAAGGCTTGCTGGTCGAAGCGGACGCCTTGCCGTTCGACAGCGTGCCGCTCGGCTTCGACGACATTCTCGTCCCAGGGGCTTCCCTGGCTGAGATCGAGCGCTACGCGATCACCAAGACGTTGGCGGCCGTTGGCGGCTCCACCAGCCGCGCTGCCGAAATTCTGGACGTGAGCGTGCGGAAGATTCAGTACCGCCTCAACGAGTACGATGGTGCAGGTGACGGCAAAATGCCGCCGCGCGACTGAGCCGCGACAGCAGGCGCAAAGTTTGCGCGTCGGTGACGGCGGCCACGGCAGATGATGAGTGGCTAATCGTCCGCGTGAAGCGTACGCTGCGTCGGCCAGCGACCCGTCACGCGCTTTGCCCGTGGCACTCACGCCCGGGACCGCACGCCAAGCGTCACCGGTGAGGCAAGCGCATGGACGATCCCCGAGATTCTCGACCTCCCGTCCCGCCGGGACGCGGTCGAGTTCTACAGTTCCCGAAAGGGGGGCCAGCGCGCCCACACGCTGCGCAATCCCACGAAGGCTCGAGCACGCCAGCGTTGTCCGGTGCCGATCTGTTCGCGAGCCTCTGGCATGCCCTGGCAGACATCCTCGGGACTGCCGCGGCAGCCACGCTGCTACGACGAGCGACGCAGCAAGCAGCGGCGACGTTTCCGGAGCTCTCTGCGCTGGAAATTACGCGGAACACGCTCGAGTATCAATACAAGGTTCCCGCCGACTGGTCTCAGGCCGCGGATGAGCCGCCGGAGGGGCTGTTCTTGCTCGTGGCCGAGCTGTGGACGCTGCTCAAAGAGCTTACGGGCACAGTCGTCGTCAATCACCTCACGCAAGTGGCGGAGCTTCGAGAGTATGGGCTCATTCCACCGCGGGAGGCGCGCTCATGAGCGGGGCTCGCCCGGCCTTGGAGCGGCTCACAACCGGCAGCGCCGCGTTCGATCGCATTCTGGGCGGCGGCATTCCTGCTCGCTCCGTCAACGTCATCGCCGGACAGCCCGGCTCCGGCAAGACGCTGTTCTCCCTGCAGATGCTGTTTGCGTTGGCTCGGCAAGGCAAGAGATGCGTGTACCTCACGACCCTGGCCGAGCCTTCCTTGAAGCTGCTGCAGTACATGCAGCAGTTCGATTTCTTCGACGAAGCGCTGCTCGAAAGCCAGATCGTGTTCGCCGATCTCGGCTCGGTCATCCGCCGCAAGGGTGTCGATGCAACGCTCGGCGAAATCGCAAACCGGGTCGAGCGTGAAGCGCCCGCCGTCGTCGTGATCGACAGCTTCAAAGCCATTCGTGACATTTTGAGTGACCCCGCGACGCTGCGAACTTTTGTCTACGATTTGGCGGTACATACGGCCAGTTGGGGAGCGACGACGCTGCTGGTGGGCGAGTACACCGAAGCAGAGATCGCCGGCAATGCCGAGCTCGCCATCGCGGACGGGATCATCCGCTTCAGCAACGCGCGCCACGAGCTGACCGCCGTTCGTGAAGTCGAGGTGATGAAGCTGCGCGGCGCGGACTACGCGACCGGCGGGCATTTTTGCGAGATCAGCAGCGCTGGCGTGGCCTTTTTTCCGCGCGTGCGCGGCCCGGACGGCGTGGCGCTGCAGGCGTCGGCAAAAGGCGTCAGGCCCGTGGCAAGTCTCGAGCCCGTGTCTACCGGTGTTGCCGGCCTCGACGCCATGCTGGGCGGTGGCTGGCCGCGCGCGAGCACGACCGTGGTTCAAGGCGGAACCGGGACGGGCAAGACGCTGCTGGGTCTGCAGTTTCTCTTGGCCGGGGCGCGGCGCGGCGAAGCGGGCATCCTGTTTTTGCTGGAAGAAACGCCCGCTCAGATCCGGGGCTTTGCCCAAAGCCTGGGCTGGGACTTGTGCTCGCTCGAAGACCGCGGCCTGTTGACGCTCAGCTACTGCTCGCCGGTGGGGCTTTCGCCAGACAGGTTTTTGGATCGGGCACGGGCCGACGTGGAGCGGCTCGCCGTGCGACACGCGGTGCTCGACAGCCTGACCAGCATGGCCCTGGGCGTGCCTTCTGAGCGGCGCTTCAAAGAGCTCGTCTATGCGCTTTCGAAGGACTTTCACTCGCGCGGCATCAGCCTGCAGATGAACATGGAGGTCGCGGACTTGCTGGGCGCCGGGCAACTGTCGGGGCACGGGGTCTCGTTCGCCGCGGACAACGTGGTGCAGCTCAAATACGTGGAAATCGACGGACACCTGCAGCGCGGTATTTCGGTACTGAAAGCACGCGGCGTGAAGCACGCGACCGACGTTCGCAGGCTGAGCGTCGAGCAGGGCGGCGTCCAGGTTGGCGTTTCGTTCCAGGGAATGCGCGGAGTTCTGACCGGCCTGCCCCTGCCGTTGCAGGTGCCGCAATGACGCTCGGAGGCGAGTCCGCCGGCAAAGAGTCGCCCAGTCAGGCCTTCTATGACATCGCGCAGCTGCTCGAGTCGGCCGACGACGCCGAAGCTCGGGTGACGCGCGCGTTGACGCGGTTGCGCTCGCTAGTTCCCTACGAGCGCTGCGCCGTGCTCGACGCGCCGGCGGAGCGAGCTCCGCGCCTGTTCACGCCCAAGGAAACGCCGCTCTTGGACCGAGAAGCGCTGAAGATAGCGACTCTGGCGCTTTTTCATCGGTTGGCTGCGCAGCCAGCGCGGTCCGCGGAGGAATTGACGCTCTCCGGGATGCACTTGGCGGTCCCGCTGGTAGGGCTCGACAGCGTGGTAGGCGTCCTGCTGGTCGAGCGCGCCGAGGGCGTCTACGACGAGCAGCACCTGCGCTCGCTCTCGGTCGTCGCGGCCAAGCTCGCCGCTTATTTTTCGATGCTGCACGCGTTCATGCGAGAAGCGGCGCGTAGCCGAGAGCTGGCGCAAGCCAAGCTCGCCGCCGACGCTGCCGACCGGGCCAAGGACGCGTTCCTGGCGCTGGTGTCGCACGAGCTCCGGACGCCACTCAATTCAATTCTGACTTGGGCTGACGCCCTGCGCTCCAATGACACCTCCGCGGCCGACCGCTCCAGAGCGTTCTACGCCATCGAACGCGCCGTGCGCGCTCAAGCGAAGCTGGTGGCCGATCTACTCGATCTGGCGGGTGTTGCGTCGGCCACGCTACGGCTGGATTTGCATACAGTCGACCCAAGGCGAGTGATCAATGACGCCATTTCGACCCTGGAGGCGCGCGCGAAGCAGAAGGCCATCAGGCTCGTCGTCAGCCTCGACGCAGCGGTGAAGCCGTTCTTGGCAGACCCGTACCGGCTGAGCCAGGTGGTGGTCAGTCTGGTCGGCAACGCCATCAGGTTCACTCCTAGCGGCGGTCGGGTCGAGGTTCGGCTCGATCGCGAGGGTCTCTTGGCTCGCATTCGGGTGACCGACGACGGGTTGGGGATCAGCGCAGCCCTGCTGCCCAAGCTGTTCGAGCCCTTCAGCCAAGTCGACAGCTCGACCACGCGCGAGCAGGGAGGCCTTGGCGTCGGGCTTGCGCTCGTCAAGGACTTGGTCGAGCTGCACGGCGGGCGGGTCAGTGCCGAAAGCGCAGGCGCGCAGCGAGGCTCGACCTTCACGGTACTGCTGCCGCTCGCCGAGTCCGACTACGCGCAGGCCACGCTGCAGACGGAGCCGGTCGACGCCGGTGGGCTCGCGAGCCCGGCGCTACGCCCCTTGGACGGCGTTCGCGTGTTGATCGTGGACGACGACCGGGACATCGGTGAGGTGTTGCAGTTCGTGCTGGAGGCCGAGGGAGCGCTCGTCTCCGTGGCGCACTCCGCGGCCGAAGCGCTCGGCTTGCTGACGGGCTCGATGCCTGACGTTCTGCTCAGCGATCTGGCCATGCCAGGGGGCAGCGGCTACGATCTCATGCGTAGCATCGTGGCGCGCGAGGGCGAGAAAGCCCCCCCCGCGGTCGCGCTCTCGGCGTACGCGCCCGGACAAGACTTGCGGCAAGCCTTGGCGGCGGGCTTCCGGATGTTGCTCGAGAAGCCGATCGATTCCGGAACCCTGATCAAGGCCGTGACGACCTTGGTAGCTGACGGTGGCGGCAAGCCCCCCATCAGCATGCGAGTGGAGCGAGCCATCATTGACTAAGCCCGAACACAGCGCGTTTCCCATCGCAGGCATCGGTGCCTCAGCGGGCGGGCTGGAAGCATTCCGCCGCCTGCTGGGCGCGCTGCCCAAGAGCACGGGCATGGCCTATGTGCTCGTGCAGCACCTCGACCCGCACCACGACAGCATCCTGGCCGAGCTGCTGTCCGAGGTGACGCAGATGGAGGTCGCCGAGGTCAAAGGCGACGTGCGCGTCGAGCCCAACCACGTCTACGTCATTCCGCCCTCCAAGGGGCTGGTCTTCGTCGATGGCTTGTTGAAGCTGCTGCCGCGCCCTCCGGCGGGCGCCGCGCACATGCCAATCGACGCGTTCTTCAAGACGCTAGCCGACGCGCAGGGGAGCCAGGCCATCGGCGTCGTGCTGTCGGGAATGGGCACCGACGGCACCCTTGGGCTGCAGGCCATCGAAGCGGCTGGTGGCATCGCCTTCGCGCAAGAGCCCTCGTCTGCGCAGAACGCCGACATGCCGCGTAGCGCGATCGCAGCGGGCGGCGTCGACTTCGTGCTGGCTCCCGAGGACATCGCGAGTGAGCTCAAGCGCCTCGGCCAGCACCCGTACCTCGCCCCCCCGCCGCCTCCAAGTCCCGGCGAAGAAGCACTCGCCACCGCGTCCGACGAAGAATCGGGCAAGGAATCCGAGAGCTTCGCGCACATCCTGGAGCTCCTGCACAAGACCAGCGGCACCGATTTCAGCGCCTACAAGAAGCCGACGCTGCGACGCCGCATTGCCCGGCGCATGGCGGTGAGCCGCATCGAGTCCCTGCGAGACTACGCCGCGCACTTGGAAGAGAACGCGGGCGAGGCGGCGGCCCTTTATCAAGACTGTCTCATCTCGGTGACGTCTTTCTTCCGTGATCCGGAGGTGTTCGAAGCCTTGGCTCAGCAAGTGCTGCCTCGGCTGTTGAAGGACCTACCCAGCCACGCTCCGCTGCGAGTGTGGGTACCGGGTTGCGCGACGGGCGAGGAGGCTTACTCGATTGCCATCTGCTTGCTCGAGCGCATGAGCAAGCTGGCTGAAGCCCCGGCGCTGCAGATCTTCGCGACCGATCTCAGCGAAGCCGCGCTCGTGAAGGCTCGTCAGGGCGCCTACCTGGTGAACATTGCGCGCGACGTCTCGCCAGAGCGACTGAAGCGCTTCTTCACCAAGGTCGGTGACAACTACCAGATCAACAAGTCGCTACGCGAAATGTGCGTGTTTGCTCGGCACGATATGACGCGTGACCCACCCTACTCGCGGCTGGATCTGATCAGCTGTCGCAACGTGCTCATCTACTTGGAGCCGCGGCTGCAAGAGCTGGTCTTTGCGACCTTTCACTACGCGCTACGCCCCGACGGCTTTCTGGTCGTGGGGTCGGCCGAGACCGTGGGCTCCTCTTCGCCGCTATTTTCTGCGGTCGACGAGCATCGTCGTATCTACTCTCGGCAATCGGTCAGCGGCCCACCACGGCTGCTCGCGGCGCGTAGCCACGCCAACCCGTCGCAGCTTGGCTCGCAGCAGCTCGCGCGCAAACCGGCAGCGTCGGAGGTGCCTCGCGAGACCGATCGCATGCTGCTGGCTCGCTACGGCCCCGCCGGCGTCGTGATCGACGAAGGCATGAGGGTGCTGGAGTTTCGCGGCGACACCGACCCGTTCTTGGAGCATGGGCGCGGCAAAGCCACGCTGAGCATCGAACGGCTCGTGCGCAAGGGTCTGATGATGGAGCTACGCCAGGCCATCGCCGAGGCGCGCCGCACGGACGCGCCCGTCCGAAAGCCGGGGCTTCAGGTCCGCCACCGCCAGCACCTGCAGAGCGTCTCCATCGAGGTCCTGCCCATCAAGGGCCGCGCGGCCGCCGAGCGCTGCCTGCTGGTGCTCTTCGAGGCCGAGGGGCAGCCGGTAGCGACGGGACCCGCGACGGCCCTGCCGTCGACGGAGAGCGGTGACAGCAAAGACGTCGAGATCGAGCGGCTTGGTCAGGGCTTGGCCCAGACCACCGAGTACGTGCACACCCTGGTGCGCGAGCACGAGTCCGCGCTCGAAGAATTGCAGTCCACTACGGAGGAGGCGCTCTCCAGCAACGAAGAGCTGCAGAGTCTGAACGAGGAGCTGCAAACGGCGAAAGAGGAGATTCAGTCTGCCAACGAGGAGCTGGCCACGCTCAATCAGGAGCTGCAGGACCGGAACGCCGCTTTGGCTCGCTCCAACGACGAAATCCAGCGGGGCCTCGACAGCGCCAACGAGCTCGTCGACGCCGTGCCCGGACCACTGGTAATTCTCGACGGGGAGCTACGCATCGAGAAGGCGAACACTGCCTTCTACGAGATGTTCAAGACCAAAGCGGAGCTGGCGCAGGGCCGCCGCTTGGCGGACCTCGGCGCCCGCGATTGGGGCAAGGCCGAGCTGGTGTCGGCGCTGAGAGCCGTGGTCGATACCGGTACCACGCTCGACGATCGACCGCTCGAGGTCGAATTTCCCGGCAGCGGAGAGCGCATGCTGTCACTGAATGCCCGACGCCTGCACCAAGACCGAGACCTGCGTGGTCGTTTGCTCCTCGCGATCGAAGACCGAACGGAGATCACGCGGGCCGAGCGTGGGCGTGAGGAGCTCCTAGCGCTCGAGCACCAAGCGCGCACGAAAGCCGAGGCCGGCGACCAGCTCAAGGACGAGTTCGTCGCCACGGCGTCGCACGAGCTACGCGGACCGCTGACCGTCATTTCCGGCTGGATGAACATCCTGCTGGAGGCCGGCAGCAACGTCGATCCGGCGACGCTGGCCAAGGCCCTGGCGGCCATCGGCCGGGGTGTGACCGCCCAGGGCCGATTGATCTCCGACCTGCTCGACCACTCGCAAATCGTCGCCGGCAAGGTCGAGCTGCGGCGCGTGCCGATCGACCTACTGGCCGTGGCCGAAGCCGCGCTGATCGGCGTTCAGGCAGCCGCCGACGCCAAGGACATCGTGCTACGGCTACGGCAAGACGGCTCGCCCTGCGTGGTGCTCGGCGACTTCGATCGCATGCAACAAGTTTTCTGGAACTTGTTCTTGAACGCCGTCAAGTTCACGCCCGTGCACGGCTTCGTGCAGATCACGCTCGGCCGCGTCGTCAACCAAGTCGAGATGAGCGTGCAGGACAGCGGCTGTGGCATTTCCCGCGAGTTCCTGCCGCAC
The DNA here is from genome assembly GCA_036261775.1 of Polyangiaceae bacterium. Taxonomy (GTDB): domain Bacteria; phylum Myxococcota_A; class Polyangia; order Polyangiales; family Polyangiaceae; genus PMG-095. Next base: position 19,387 of record DATAKF010000466.1, read on the forward strand.
GTCTTTGATCGCTTCCGCCAGGCCGAGGGCTCGAGCGCTCGCAGCCAGCCAGGCCTTGGGCTTGGCCTCACGCTGGTGCGGGAGCTGATAGAGCTGCACGGGGGCACCGTGCGCGCGGAGAGCGACGGCAAGGACAGAGGCGCGAGGTTCACCGTAATACTGCCGATCCCCGCGCTGCTCCTGCAGCCGGAAGAGGACGAGCTGCGTCCCTCCACCACCCCGCCGAAGATGAAGACGCTGCCTCCTCCAGCCGCGGCAGAGGAGCGCTCATCCCCCTCGCATCACCTGCTGGATGGCATGTCCGTGCTGGTCGTGGACGACGAAGCCGACGCGCGTGAAGCATTGGTCGGCCTGCTCGAACGCTACGGCGCTCACGTGCGTTCTGCTGGCTCGGTCGCCCAAGCCATGGCGGCGCTGTCGATCGCCGTGCCCGACGTGTTGGTGAGCGACATCGGTATGCCGGGCGCGGATGGCTATGAGCTGATCCGTCGCGTCCGAATGCTGCCGGCAAAGGCCGGCGGCCGGTTACCGTCGCTCGCCGTGAGCGCCTACGCCACAGACGAGCACCGCAAGAAGGTGATCAGCACCGGCTTCCAAGGGCATCTTGAAAAGCCCGTCGCGGCCAACGAGTTGGTGACAGCAGTGGCGCGACTGGTCGGACGCTCGACGGACGTTGTCACCGCCTGAGGACATGCCATGCGAGGAACCGCGACGCGCGAAGATGCCAAAACGAGCGGCGCTCTGACAACGACGCCCGCACCACCTCATATCCTGATCGTGGACGACGAGCCTGATGCCTGCGCCTTGATGCGCCACGTGCTCGAGCAGGTGGGCTACACGGTTACCACCGAGACCACGGCCCTGGGCGCGCTCGAGCGCGTCGTCGGTCGAGCGTACGATCTGATGCTGACCGACGTCAGCATGCCGGAAATGGACGGCATAGCATTGTGTCGCAAAACCGCGGCCGTGCGCCCCGGTTTACCTATCGTCCTGATCACGGGCCGAGCCGACATGGTCACGGTGACGCGGGCTCTACGCGTGGGCGTGAGGGACTTCCTGACCAAGCCGCTCGAGGCTGGCGCGCTGTTGGGCGCGGTCACGCGCATCGTGGGACATCCGGCGCAGCGGCGCGCTTCGGAGCTTCCCTTGGAAGTCGCCGGGCAGCCTTCCGAGCTGAAGTTGGCAGGCCTGTTGGGTGAGAGTGAGGCTATGCGTAAGGTCCGCCGCCTCGTCGTCGACCTCGCGGACAGCGTCGCCTCGGTCGTCATTCAAGGGGAGACCGGCACCGGCAAGGAGATCATCGCGCAGGCGTTGCACGCGACCAGCCCACTCAGCGCGGGCCCCTTCATCGCCCTGAACTGCGCGGCCATGCCGTCTGGTCTCTTGGAAACCGAACTGTTCGGTCACGGGCGTGGCGCCTTTACCGACGCCAAGACGGCCAAGAAGGGGCTGCTCTTGCAAGCCGACGGTGGCACGCTTTTTCTCGACGAGATCGGCGAGTTGCCGTTGTTGATGCAGCCCAAGCTGCTGCGTGCCCTGCAAGAGCGCACCGTGCGCCCCGTAGGCGAGCACCATGAGATCCCGTTCAATTGCCGCATCATCGCGGCGGCAAATCAAGACCTGGAGGCCGAGGTAAAGGCCAAGCGCTTCCGCGAGGACCTATTCTACCGGCTCGACGTCGTGCGCATCACGGTGCCGCCATTGCGAGCGCGCGACAACGACGTGCTGCTCTTGGCCAACCACTTTCTGACCCGTTTCGTTGGCAGGTCGCGCCGAGTCGTCACCTTGTCCAGCGCCGTCGCGGCTCAGCTGTTGCGCTATGGCTGGCCCGGCAACGTCCGCGAGCTGGAGAACTGCATGGAGCGCGCCGTCGCGCTTGCGCGCACCGATGAGCTCAGCTTGGAAGACTTGCCGGAACGAGTCCGACACGGCGTCACCCCAAGCCCTGGCGACGTTTCGCCGAGCGACCTTCCCCCGAGTGAGCTCACGTCGCTGTTCGACGCCGAGCGTGAGCACGTGCTCAGGGCCGTCGAACAATTTGGCGGGAACAAGACGCGTGCCGCGAGCTTGTTGGGCATCGATCGACGCACGCTGCACCGGCGACTCGAACGCTACGAATCCAAGCGCGGCAGCTGACGGAGCCGCGGCATCACCCCTTGCCGCGGCGCCGCTCCGGAACCCGCCAGGAATCGTAGAATGCCTCAGCGGCGCGACATCAAGATGCGCAACAGGAACATGAACAGGTTCCGCAGCTGCACCAAGAGCGCCAGCGCGTCGCCCACCGCGTCGTCCATCTCGCTGTTGCGGAAGATGTACGAGGTCACGTAAAGCAGCATGCCGATCGACAGCAGTGCGCCGGCGCTAGCCACCGCGAGCGAGAACACTTCGGTCTGGAACACGAAGGTCAGGATGCAGGCGCCGAAGATCACCATGACGCCCATGGACAGGATGGAGCCCATCCATGAAAAGTCTTTGCGCGTGATGAAGATGTAGCCGGTAATGCCGCTGAAAACCGACAGCACCATCACCATGGTGTCGCGGATTGGGTTGGAGGACAGCGTGGCGCCAACGCCGGCGTAGAACTGGGCCACGAAGGCCATCGGCGCGAGCTCGACGCCCATGAGCAGCGCGACGCCCATCAAGGCGCACACGTTCAAGACTGGCACCTTGCTGACCGCGCTGGCGCCCAGCGTGGCCACGAACAGCACGCCGAAGGCGGCGTACATCATGATCCGACTGGTGAGCATCGCCGCCACCAACAGCGGTACTTCCACCGTTACACCTTCAGGTGAGACCAACGTCTCGGTGGGACCGAAGGTGATGGAGGCGTAACCGGCAAAGACCGCGATGAACGCCGCCGCCCCGAGCAAGCCGTAAACCTTGCGCAGGTAAGCGACGCGCTGGTTCGATAGCGGTTGGATCCCTTCACCGGCCGAGGCGCCGGCCATGATGCCGCCGCCGGCCATGGCGTAAGCCATACCGCCGGAGGGACCGCCGCTGCCGCCGTAGGCTTGAGCCGCTGGGCCCACCTGCTGCTGAGCTGGGGGCGAACCGTAGTGTTGCGCGGACGGAGCACCGTACTGCTGGGCGGGAGGCGAGCCGTATTGCTGGGCCGCCGGAGCGCCGTATTGCTGAGCGGGGGGTGAGCCGTATTGCTGGGCCGCCGGAGCGCCATACTGCCCGGCCGCAGGCGCAGCGGGCGCACCGTATTGCTGAGCCGCGGGGGCACCGTACTGTTGTGGGGGTGGTGCCGCAGCCTGCGGGGCTGGCGCCGCGGCCTGCTGCGGCGGCGCGATCGTCACTTGGTAGCCGCCGGTCGGCAGCGCTTGCGCATACATCTCGAGCCCTTGCGCGCGGTAATGCTGCTGGTAGCGCGTCAGCTCCTCATGATCCCGCTGCTGGCTTCCCGTATTGACGACAAAATTCATAGCCGCTCCTCTGGGCTCCACGTTAGAGCACCCGAGCTACGTTGACCACGGCCTTTATCTTCCCACCTACTCGAGGTGACAAACGTCGAGTACGGAGCGGACGGCGGCGGACAACAACTCGAGCTGTTCAGTGGGTGGGAGTGCGCATTCCGCGCGTTTTCTGCAGCCGAATCGGCGCAGTAGCTGGCAGCACCAAGGCGGCGTAGCGTTTGGACATGGGCGCGGTGAAGGTCGGCATCGTCGGTGATTTTTCGCGGGGTAAACACTCACACTGGGCGACCGAAGCGGCGCTGTTTCATGCAGCCGCGCAGCTGGGCGTGCGGGTCGAGCCGCGTTGGGTGCCGACGCCCGTGCTCGCCGCACAGCGTGCCGCCATGGTGCTCGAGCCGTTCGACGCCATTTGGGGTGCTCCGGGCAGCCCGTATCGCAGTATGGCCGGCATGCTGCGCGCCATCGAGTACGCGCGCACCCGCAACGTGCCGTACTTGGGCACGTGCGCCGGCTTTCAGTACGCGCTGATCGAGTTTTCGCGCAACGTGCTGGGTATTGCCGACGCGGACAGCGCCGAGAACGGCTCTGACAGCCAAAACATCGTGATCACGCCGGTCGTTTGCGACATCCCGAGCGCCATGTTGCCGCGCCTGAACGGCGAGGGCGTGGCAAAGCCGGTTGGCGGCAGCTTGGTCGAACGGTTGTGCGGCAGCGCCGATCTAGCCGGCGAATTCTTTTGCAGCTTCGAGACCAATCGAGAGTTCGTCCCACGCTGGGAAGCTGCGGGCCTGCGTTTCTCCGCGCTGGGGAGCGAGCTCGAGCCCCGCGCGCTGGAGCTGCCAAGTCACCGCTTCTTCATCGCGACGCTGTTCCAGCCGCAGCTTTCCTCGTCAGGCGAGCGACCACACCCGCTCATCACTGGGTTTCTGGCGGCAGCAGGTGCGCCAGCTCGGGTTTGAGCGCGGCTGCTCGCCGAGGAATGGCGACGTAGACGACGGGTAGGACCACCAGCGTGAGCAGCGTGGCCGTAAAAAGCCCACCGATCACGACCGTCGCCAGCGGTCGTTGCACCTCGGCGCCCGGCGCCGTGGACAGCGCCATCGGCACGAAGCCGAGTGACGCCACCAGCGCAGTCATGAGCACGGGGCGCAGCCGTCGCTCCGCCGCTTGGCGGATGGCTTCGAGCGGCGTGTGGCCTTCGTGTGTGAGTTGCTCGGTCACGGTGATCAGTACCAGGCCATTCAACACCGCCACGCCGAACAGCGCGATGAAGCCGACGCCCGCGGAGATGGAGAACGGAATGTCACGCAGCCACAGCGCCACGGCGCCCCCGACCGCCGCGAAGGGAATGTTCAAGAAGATGATCAGCGCGGCCCGAATCGACGAGAACGCCAGCCAAAGCAGGAAGGCGATCAGCCCCAGCGCGAGCGGCACGACCCAGAGCAGGCGCGCGCGGGCCTCTTCGTAGTGGTGAAACTGGCCGCCCCATTCGATGCGGTAGCCGGTGGGCAGCTGCACCTGCTGGGCCACGGCGGCCTGAGCGTCTCGAACCACGGACAATAGATCGCGGCCGCGCACGTTGAACTCCACGGTGATGCGCCGCGACTGGTTGTCACGGCTGATCTGCGCGGGGCCCGGCTCGAACGAAAGCCGCGCCACGTCGCCCAGAGGCACCACCTGTCCCGTCAACGCGCGCAGCGGTAGGGCCGCCAAGGCCTCCAGCTCGCCCGCGAAGCCGTGCTGCGTCTTCACCACGATGCCGAAGCGCCGCTCGCCTTCCAAGACGTCACCGACGTGGTGGCCGACGCTCATGGTTTCGACCAGCTGGTTCACGTCGGCGATCGTCAAGCCATAGCGCGCGAGCTTTGCGCGCTCCGGATCGATCTTGAGGTACTTCAAGCCCGCGACCTGCTCGACCCGCACGTCTTCCGCGCCGGAGACGCCTCGTAGCGCACGGCCAATGCGCTCGCCGAGATCGGTCAGTTCTGCGAGGTCGCGGCCGTAGACGATCGCCGCGACGTCCGACTTTACGCCCGCCACCAACTCGTTGGTGCGCATCTGAATCGGCTGCGACACGCCGCCTGCGACCTCGGGCACGGAGCGCTCGAGCTCCGCGGAGATTTGCTCGCCAATCTCGGCTTTGGTGAGCCCAGGCCGCCACTTCGAGCGGTCCTGCAGCGCCACGTAGACGTCCGTCTGCTCCATGCCCATCGGATCGGTCGCAAGCTCCGGCGCGCCCGTCTTGCTGACCACGTGCAAGACCTCGGGCACGCGCAGCATGGCGCGCTGCATGCGTGCGTCGGTGGCGATCGATTCAGTCAAGGCGACGCCGGGCAGGCGCCGCGCTTCGACCAGCAGATCGCCCTCGTCGAGCAGCGGCACGAACTCGGCGCCCAAGCGAGTGAACAGTAGCGCCGCTCCTGCGAGCATCAGCACACTGAGCGACAGCGTCAGCGCTCGCGCACGCAAAGCGCCGCCCAAGACCGGGCGATACACGCGGCTCGCCAGGCGGAGGGGCCACGTTTCGTGCTCGGTCGGATCCGGCTGGATGAAGTAGTACGTCAAGACCGGCACGACCGTGAGCGACAGCACGAAGGCGGCGCCCAGCGCCAGCAGCACCGTGAGCGCCATCGGCTGGAACATCTTGCCTTCCACGCCCGTGAGCGCGAACAGCGGCACGTAGACGATCGCGATGATGGCGACGCCAAACACGCTGGCCGACAACACCTCGAGCGCGGAGCTTTCGACCACCTCGCGGCGCTGCTCTGGGCTCAAAGCTCGACCGAGCTTTCGGCGCTGCTCGCCCAGCCGCCGCACCGCGTTCTCGACGATGATCACGGCGCCATCGACGATCAGCCCAAAATCGATGGCGCCCAGGCTCATCAAGTTGCCCGAGAGTCCGAGCGCGCGCATCACGATGATGGCCGACAGCAGCGAGAGCGGGATCGTTACCGCCACCACCAGCCCTGCTCGCAGGTTGCCGAGCAACAGAAACAGCACGCCAATGACCAAAAGGGCGCCTTCCACCAAGTTGGTGGCGACGGTCTTGATGGTGCGATCCACCAGCGCCGAGCGATCGTAAAACGCCTCCACGCGGGTGCCGGCGGGCAACGACGACTGCAGCGATGCCAGCTTGTCTTTGACGGCCTGGGTCACGTCGCGTGAGTTTTCGCCGAGCAGCATCAGCGCTACGCCGACGACGACCTCGCCTTTGCCATCCTTGGAGGCCGCTCCGCGGCGCAAGCGTGGGCCGAACTGCACGTCCCCCACCGTCGCGATCGTGATGGGTACGCCCTGCGTGGTCGCGCCAATCACGACGCTCTGCAGGTCGTCCAGGCTCTTGACCAAGCCGTGCGTACCGACCACGAAGTGCTCGCGCGCGTGCTCGATGTAGCCGCCGCCGGCGTTCGCGTTCGAGCGCTCGAGCGCTTCCACCACTTGCGCGACCGATACGCCGGAGGCTTGCAGGCGCTTCGGATCCAAGATCACCTGGTATTGGCGATCTTCACCGCCGAAGCTGTTCACCTCGACGATGCCCGGCACGGTGCGCAGCGCCGGTCCAATTTGCCAATCCAGCATTTCTTCCAGCTGCATCGGCGTCATGCCCGGGTTTTCCACCGTAAATTGATAGATTTCGCCCAGGCCCGACGAGATGGGCCCAAGCTCCGGGCGGCCGTACTGGGCCGGCACGGCCTCGGTCGCCTCGTTCATGCGCTCGTTCACCAGCTGACGCGCGAAATAGATGTCGGTGCCGTCGTGGAAGACCACCGTTACTACCGAAAGCCCGTACTTGGAGATGGAACGGACCTCGGAGGTCTTGGGAATGCCGGCCATGGCGCGCTCGATGGGCACGCTCACGTATTGCTCGACCTCCGCGGGTGACAGCGCGGGCGCCGAGGTGATGATCTGAACCTGAACGTTGGTCACGTCGGGGACGGCGTCGATGGAAAGCGTCGCGGCAGCGCGCGCGCCGAGCAGCACGAGCAAGAGCGCCGCTACCAGCACCAGCGCGCGGTTTCGCAGCGACCAGCCTACGAATTTGGCGAGCAGCCACATCAGTGTTCGTCTTCCGCAAAAGAGCCCCTGAGCACGATGCTCTTCAGGCTGAACACGCCGTCGGAGACGACCTCTTCGTTCTCGCGCAGCCCCGCCAAGACCTCGCGGCGCCCCAGCGATTCGCGGCCCAGCGTGACCTCGTGCAGCTCGAACTCGTTCGGTGCTTG
>DATAKF010000472.1:0-10019 GCA_036261775.1 Polyangiaceae bacterium
AATCAAGGTGCAGGAAACGGCAGGAGTTACACAGGGCGGCGGACAGGCGACGCTTTCGCTGAACACGACGGACGGACAGCAGGTTTCGGTTCGGCGAGTGCAAGCGGAGATGAACGCGCAGGTGACCAGTAACTTCGGCTACAACGCCTCCGCCTTTGGCGACGTGTCGGCGACGCTGTGTGTCACGCCGTGCAAGCTCTCGCTGCCGACCGGCTTCTACAAGCTGCGCTTCGGTGACCAGAACCCAATGAACGCCAACTCGCCGATCGATTTCAATCTTGGCCCGGGCGATCACAAATACCGCGTGAAGCCGTTCAGCACCGGCAAGTTCGTCGGCGGCTTCTTGCTCACACTGGTGGGCGGAACGGCCGCGATTGTCGGAACGTCCCTGGCCATCATCAAAAAGGACTCGCGAACCGGCTTCGCCGTCATGGCGGGCGCAGGCGTGGCCGTGACCGTCGGAGGTGTGGTGCTCCTGGCGGGCGCGGGCGCGAGCGCGGAGCGCGAGTAGGCGTGAACTACATGGCTGAAGCCGGTTCTGGCCCTGTTCGTGGTCGCTGGGTGCTCGTCGAGCGCCGGTGGTGAGGACGGCCCTGCCGGAGGGAGCAGCGCGGGCGGCGAGGGAAACGACGCGGCGGGCGTGCGTTGAAGAGTGCGTCGCAGGCGACCTCCGTCAAACCTCTGCTCTGACGGCCTTGGGGGGGGCGGCGACCCCAGGCCGACGGGGGAGGGCAGCCCTATTTGGCCCGCTTCGGCGCCCTGCTCGCTCAGCTGTGTAGAATGGAGCTGGGTGCGCACCGATCTGATGAGCCTCCACGGCTTTCGTAATTTCACGAGTCTCGTCCTGCTCGTCAGCCTAGGTTGTGGCTCGCCGCCCAAGTCTGGAGCAGCGGCGGCAATGGCGGGCGCTTCAGGAGCATCCGGCGCGGCGCACGGCGGCGACTCGGGCGGCCACGCTGGTACCCAACCGGTGACGGCCGGCGCACCAGCGACAGGTGGCATTGGAGGAGGCAGCGGCGCCTCCGCGATGGCGCCCGAACGGCCTTGCGAGGCTACACCGCCCGGCGACATCGTGTTCTCGCCGGCCAGCGGCAGCTTTCAAGGCAGCGTTACCGTTGCCTTGAGCAGTAGCGCTGCGACCCACGAGCTGCGCTACACGACCGACCACACGGCTCCGACCGCGACCTCGCCGCTGTACACGGCGCCGCTCATGTTTCAGACGAGCACGGATTTGCGCGTGCAGGTCTTTGCGCAAGGCGCGGCCGTGGGAGCGCCGAGCGGAGCCGTTTACGTTTCGCGCGACGGCGACGCGACGCACGATCTGCCAGTATTGGTGCTGGATTCGTTCGGCCAGGTGCCGAGCGCCGACGTCAACGAGCGCGACTACCTCGACGTGGCGGTGCTTGGCCTCGAGCTCGAGCAGGGCGCCACGTCGCTGGCGGCTTTGCCCAGCGTGGCGGTGCAGGGCGCGTTTCACGTGCGTGGCCAATCCTCGGCTCGCTACGACAAGAAGCCGTATCGGCTCGAGCTGCGCGCTGCCACGATGGAAGATCGCGACTGCCCGATGTTCGGCATGCCGAGCGAGTCTGACTGGGTGCTGCACGCGCCCTTTCCGGACAAGGCGCTGATTCGCAATGCCTTCACCTACGCGCTCGGCCGCGACATGGGCCTCTCGGCGCCGCGCGCCGCGTTCGTCGAGCTGTACGTCAACAGCGATGGTCAAGGCGTCGACAGCGCCGATTATCAGGGCGTGTACTTGCTGGTCGAAACCATCAAGAACCACAAATCACGCCTGAACCTGCAGCAGCTGAAAGAGGCAGACACGATGCTGCCCGACCTGGCGGGCGGCTACATCTTCAAGTTCGAGTGGCAGGTCATGGACCTCGAGCAGCCGCTACCTTGCCCTTCGGGCCAGGCCAACTGCTGGAACTTCATCGACGTCGTGGATCCCAAGCCTTGGGTGCCCGAGCAGCAGCAGTACCTGACTCAGCACCTGCAGCAGGTGGTCACGGCGCTGCACTCCGCCGCGCCCGCCGATGCCGCCAGCGGTTACCCGGCGTTTCTGGACGTTGATTCGTTCGTGAACACGGTGATCATCAACGAGCTTACCCGCAACTTGGACGCTTACGTGCGCAGCCATTACTTGCACAAGGACCGCGACGGCAAGCTCACGGCAGGGCCGCTGTGGGACTTCGATTTGATCGCCGGCGTGGGCGCGACCTCGGCGAACAGCAGCAACCTGGAGACGACCGGCTTTCAATACGAAGCCAGTGAGCAGCGCCTCTCGGTGACCGCCGATTGGTACCCGTTGCTCCTCGCCGACGCGGCGTTCAAAGCGCGCCTGGTCGCTCGCTACAAAGAGCTGCGCCAAGGCGCGCTGTCCGACGCGCAAATCTCCTCACGCATCACGGCACTCACGACCGGCCTAGCCGGCGGCGCGACCCGCAACTTCCAGAAGTGGGACAACCTCACCACTCAGCGCATCGGGTTTTTCCAAACCCCCACCGCCGACAGCTGGGAAGGCCAAGTCACCGCCATGCGCACCTGGCTCACCGCGCGACTCGCCTGGCTCGACACCCAGTGGCTGTGACCCACAGCCGTGAAGCCAAAGCCGCCCAACCACTACCCCTCCCACGTGCGCGCAGGCCGGCGGCGGCCGAGCACACGTTTGGGAGGGGGCGGCGGCCGCAGGCCGACGGGGGTGGGCAGCCCTACTTGTTGACGACCGCTTTGAACTCGTCGACGCCGAGGTTGCCGCCAGCGCCGCCGTTCCAAATCTCGAAGCCGGCGAACACGTCGGTCAGGTACATGTTGGCGCCGATGCCGTAGGTGGCGGCGGCCGTGAAGAAGGCCTTCAGGTCGACGTCCTTGAACGACTGGGCGCGGCTGTCGTTGTCTTCGCTCGGGTTGACGAACGAGACGACCGGGGCGCTGTTGTAGCCCGCAGGGCCATCACCGCGCGGCCCGACCCAGACGTTCCACGGCTGGCCCGCGACCATCACGTTGGTCGCCTTCACTTCACCGATGGGCTGCTTGCCGCTCGGATCGCGCAGCCAGACCATGACGAAGCCGTTGATGCCGTCCTTGTACTCAGCGGTGGGCGGGCTGTTGGCGAACCAGATGTCGTACGCGGCGTTGAAGGAGCTGGTCGAGCCGCTGTAGCGGAACGTGGAGGGCAGGCTCGTGATGGCCGAGATTTGGATCGGCAAGTTGTCGGTCGTCTTCGTGCTGTAGACGCCGTTGGCGGTGTTGCCGTTGTTGCCGATGTAAATGGACGGAAAGCTGGCCGGCGCGCTGGCACCGGAGCCGCTGCCGCTGGCGATCTTGAAGCTGTTGTTGGTGTAGTTCAGGATCAGATCAGTGCCCGAGGGGTTACCCCAGTTGTTGTTCTGAATGATGTAGTTCTCGCCACCCACCGTGACCTTGGCCCGCGCAAAGTCGCCGTCGGGGTTCACGTTGGCGATGCCGACGACACCCTTTTGATCGCTGGCCACGGCCGGACCATCCGGCGCTTCGGCGGCGGTGGCGCCGTAGGTGAAGCCGTTGACGCAGAAGTCGTACGGAGTTGCTGTCAGCTTGCCGGGCACGTTGAACACCACGGCCGAGATTGGCTGCTTGGCGTAGGGCGTGCCCTTCAAGGCAGCGGTCATCTCCCAGCACTTGGGCGTGAAGCTGCTGTACGGCACGAAGATCTTGCCCTGCACTTCGGTCAAGGTCGCGCACCAGCGATCCGACTCGCCGACGGTGCCGGGCTTGTGACCGTTGGGGCCTTGGATCTGAACGCGCAGCGTGAACGACGTGTCGGCGCCGCGCTTGACGAAGTTGATGGCGAGGCCTTCGGCGGTCGGTGTGACCGCTGGCGGGCCCGAGGCGTTCGGGTCAGCGGCCTTGTACGCGCAGGTGGCGGGTGGCGGCTCGCCCACGTTGAAACCGAGCAGCGCGACGCTTTGGTACATGGGCTCGGCGCCCACGGAGCCGCTGATGCAGAACGGCGCTTCCGGGGCCTTGGCGACGAAGTCCATGGGCGTCACCGTCGTGGCGCCCAGCTCGCCCTTGCCGGTCCACGCGCAGCCGTGCCAGTTCTTTTCTACCCAGTAGCCGGCAGGGCCTTCGCCCGGATTTACCGGCGTGGTGCCGCCCGCGCCGGTCGTGCCCGCGCCGGGGACACCCGTGGAGCCGGCCGTGCCGTTGCCGGCGCCGCCAGTCGCCGAATTGCCGCCGCCCGGGACACCCGTGGAGCCGGCCGTGCCGTTGCTCGTGCCTGCCCCGGGTACGCCGGTGGTGCCAGCAAACGTGGTGCTGGTCCCGCCAGCGTTGGGGCCGTTGCCGCCCGTGTTGTTGGGCTGTCCGTCGATCGGATCAGGGCTGACGCTGCAGCCGGTCGCGAGCGCGAGCAGGCCGGCCAGAACCACGAGGGGGGAGGAAGACTTCGTCATGCGCCCCAACCTTTGCACGTCTTTCTGGAAACGGTTCCACACAGGGGTTCAGGTAGGTGGATTTTCCGGCCTGCGATCGAAAACATCTCGTGAGGCTGAAGTGACGCCGCGCAGCCGGAGGTTTGAAAAGATGGCTGTCGAACTGGTGTGGCTCGATGGTCACGCGTCGCTACGCGCTCGTGCCCGCCTCGTCGCGCGCTCGTGCCCGCCTCGTCGCGCGTCCGTGATCGCCTTCGTGCGAGTCGCTCCGTAACTGAGTGAGACACTGCATGAGTGCGCGCCCAGCCGCTCGATGACAGCGAGTGAGTCACTGGATGAGCGCGCGCGAGTCGCTCCATGATAGCGAGTGAGCCACTGCACGACTGCGTGCAGCTTGCGTGTCTCGCGCAGCGATTGTGAGCCGCAACGCCTTCGGGCGTCTGAATCGTGCACGCGCAAGCGCGAGACTTTCGCCCGAGGGGCGGCGCTGCGCTGCGTTTACGTTTGCCTGCCGGCACTGCGACAAGAATGGGCGTGGTTCTCGCTCGGCCGCCGGCCGGCGGGCGTCGCGTCCGAATTCCGAGTAGCCTGCGGCGCCATGTTGCGTTCGCTGGTGATTCGCGAAGGAGCCGCTCCCGCCTGGGTGGAGGGTGACGCCGCAATGCAGCCGCCCCAAGTTGGCGAGCGCTTGTGGGTAGACGTCGTCAACCCTTCGAAGCACGAGCTGGAGCTGCTCCGCGACCGCTTCGATTTGCATCCCGTGGCGATCGACTCGTGTCTGCGCATCGACACCAGGCCCAAGATCGAAGAGTACCGCGCGCAGCTGTTCATCGTGCTGCACAAGCTGATCGTGCCAGAAGACACGAACGCGGCGCTCAGCAGCTTGGAGCTGCACGCGTTCTTGGGTGATGGCTACCTGGTAACGATTCAGGACGACCCACTGCCCGAGGTTACGGGCGTGGCCCAGCGGCTGCTCGCCGAGCCCAGCCTGCGGGAGCGCAGCTTGGTTTATGCCTATTACCTAGTGTGCGAGCGGCTGGCGCACGTGAACTTCGACGCGCTGGACGCGCTCTTCGAAGGTGTGGAGAAAATCGAGGATTCGGTGCTGCAGGGCGTGGACGATGACGTGCTGCCCGAGCTGTTCGTCGCCAAGCGGCGCTTGGCGGGCGCGCGGCGCTTGATCGTGCCCCAGCGCGAGGTGCTGTCGGTCATCCTCGACTCCGGTACCACGTACATCGACGAGCGCTCGCGGCTGTATTTCCGACGCGTGCTCGACATGCTGCTGCGCATGTCCGAAGCCATCGACACCCAGCGCGAAATTCTGACCAACGTGCTCGACGCACACCTTTCGTTGGTGTCGAACCGCACCAACGAAATCATGAAGAGCCTGACGCTGCTGAGCGCCATCTTCCTGCCGCTTGGCTTCGTGACCGGCTTCTTCGGTCAGAACTTCGAACACCTGCCGTTCGGTAGCGTGGGCTTGATGTGGCTAGGGCTCGCGATCTGCGTGCTCGTGCCGGTGGCCATGCTGGCCTGGTTCAAGAGCCGCAAATGGCTCTAGCGGCATCACTCACGCCTGCTGATGACCTGGAAGGGTGGCGGCTCACGGCCAGCACCGACAGCGCCATTTGCTCTGGCGGCTCCTGCGGTAAGTAGCGGGCTAGCTCAGCGGCGGGCGACGGAAGAGGTGCCGAGGGCAGGGTGTGTCAGAAAGCCGCGACGCTGCTCGGGCGTTGCGGTGACAGGCCCGCGCGCTTCTATCGAGCGCTTGACTTGCTCCGCGCTCGGTCCAAGGCTTGCGGGCATGAAGCACAGCAAATTCGTTGCAAGCCTGTTGGTCGCAACGTTCGCAGCCGTGGGCGTCCCCGCGCTGGCAAGTCAAGGTGCCCAGCCGCAATGCGGTGACGAGAAGAAGGGTGACGACAAGGGCGGCGACAAGAAAGACGGCGACAAGAGCGGCGACAGCAAGCCAAAAGCTCCCTCGCTGCGCTGATTGTCGCCAAGGCGATCACCAGAGCGCGCTGGAGGTGGCCGTCAGTTGACGCGCAGGCGGCCGGGCGCGACCCTGCGCGCATGAATGGCGAGCACGCGGTCACGTGAGCCAGCGCCGCCTGGGCATCATCTACGCGCTGCTCGCCTACGGCATTTGGGGCCTGCTGCCGCTGTACTTGAGGGCGCTGCACGGGGTTCCGCCGCTGCAGGTCGTGGCGCATCGCATCGCGTGGTCAGCGCTCCTGTTGGTCGGCGTGGTTACCGCCACTCGCAGGCTCGAGTTCGTCGCGCAGGTGCGCCAGCGGCCGCGCATTTTGCTGACGTTCTTGGCCAGCGCCTTGGGACTGTCAGTCAACTGGCTCGTTTACATTTGGGCCGTCGGTCAGGGGAGGGTGGTGGACGCGAGCCTTGGCTACTTCATCAATCCGCTGTTCAGTGTCGTGCTCGCTGTCGTGGTGTTGAAGGAGCGGCTGCGCGCGCTGCAGTGGGCGGCGGTGGCGTTGGCAGGCGTGGGTGTGCTGTGGCTCACGGTGCTGGTCGGGCAGTTGCCGTGGATTGGCCTGACCTTGGCGGCTAGCTTTGGGACTTACGGTCTGTTGCGCAAGACGGCCAGCGTCGACGCGCTCGGCGGGCTCACGCTCGAGACGCTGCTGCTGTTGCCGCCCTCTTTGCTGTACTTGCTCAGCGTCTCGGTCAGCGGGCATAGCGCGTGGGAAAGCGCCGACGTTTCGCTTCGCAGCCTGCTCGTGGCCGCCGGCCCGATTACGGCGCTGCCGCTGGTAAGCTTTGCGGCGGGCGCACGGCGCATACCGCTCTCGCTGGTCGGCATTTTGCAGTATCTGGGGCCAACCTTGCAGCTTGCCCTCGGCGTGTTCGTGTTTCACGAGCGGTTGACGGGCGCCAAGCTGGCAGGCTTTGCGCTCATTTGGTGCGGCCTCGTCGTGTACGCCTCCGAAGCTTTCCTGTTCAGCCGCGCGACGCGTGCCAGCGTGACGCCATGAAGCGCGGGGACATCTTTTGGATCGCGGTGGCCGAGGAAGACGGCAAGCTGACGGGCGTCGCGCACCCGCACGTCGTCATTCAGGACGACGTGTTCAATCGCTCGCGTGTGCACACGGTGATCGTGTGCGCCTTGACCTCGAATCTGGCCCGAGCCAACGAGCCTGGAAACGTGCTGCTCGACGTCGGCGAAGGCAACCTGCCGCGTCAAAGCGTGCTGGTCGTCTCGCAGGTCTCGTCTGTCTTGCGCAGCGAGCTTGGCGAATACGTGGGCACGCTGTCGAGCCAGCGCGTCGACCAGGTGCTGGACGGCCTGCGTTTTCAGCAGGCTTCGTTCTTCGAGCGCTGAAGCGCCCCGCCGCTCAGAGCGGGCCGAACGCGGCTTGGGCGCGAGTGGCCGCGCCGAGCGCGGTTTGGAGCCGAGAGCTGTCGCGCACGACCTCGGCGAGCTTGGGCGCGACGCAGCCGCCCAGGACCAAGCCCGTTACGGCGCGGCGATCGAGCTTGGCGCCGCCGCTCGACAGCTCGTCGATGCTCGCGGCAAGCTCGTCGACCAGCTGCACGGAGGTGTTGGCGATCGCGGCGCCCCGTGGCGCCAGGCTGCCCGCGAGGCCGAGTAGACGCGGCAAGCCTTTGCGTAGCGCGTCGGCCATCGCCATCAGCTCCGGCGGAGTGGTCTCGCCCGTACCGAGCTTCACGTCGACCTGGGCGGTGCAGAGCGCGCGCGGCAGGCTGGAGACCGCGCACTCGGCCGCGCATTCGCGGCTGGCGTTGGGCAAGGCGAAGTCGAGCCCGCAGCTGCCTCCCGGCTCGGTGACGCAGCTGACCGCGCTGACCACCCCGACCTGACCGGTCAGGCATTCACCGGCGCAGCTGGCGAGCGCGTCGACCGGTACTGCGCAGCTGAGCCCGCTGACACGCACCTGGAAGCCGCCGCTCCCGAGCGTCTGCTTGATCTCTTCGGCGCGCCGCGAGAGCGCGATGCAGGGATGTTCGCCCGCTTCCACGCGGCCGCCTACGTCGGACACGAAGCTTTGGCACGTCGCGCTCGCCTGTTGCTCGAGCTCGTTCGCCGAGCGCTGCAGAGCTGAAGCCAGCCGAAGGGTGCGCTCGAGGCGAGCCGACATTTGGCTGTCGATCCCGAACAATTGGGCGAAATCGACCCGTCGTGCGTCGAGCGAAGGGCAACTGAGCGTGACCGACGCGGGCGTTGCGGGCTTCTGCCCGGCGGGTTGCGAGCCACAGGCAAGAGCCGCTAGTCCGCAAGCCAGCGCGAGCGTGTAGGTCGGGACAGACGAGCGCATAACAGCACCACCAAAGCGCACTTTGAACTCGTTGCCAACGACGTTTTGTTAGGCTCCTATGCTCGGATCGCTTCTTCGCTCCGTCTCGCGTCTGCACTTGCGCTCGCTCTGTTTGGTGTAACCGGCAGTGCGCGCGCGCAGGGCGTTGAACCGGCTGCTGCCGCTCCGACTGCGCCTGAAAATGCAGGCGTCGAGCTGACCGATGGCTCCAAGGTAGCGGGGCAGGTTTTGGTGGTACTGCCTGGCGCGTTCGTGATCGTGCAGCGGGCGGACGGCAAACGCGAGGCCGTCGAATGGTCGCGCGTCGCCAAGATTGACGGCCAGCCGCCGCCACCCGTGCCGGCGGCTGGGCCAGGCTCGCTCATTCCCCCGGATTTCACGCCCGAGCGCGCAAATAGGCTGGCCGACGCGGGCAAGAAGTTCTCGGAGCTGGCGCCGGGCTTGGTGGCGCCCGAAAACGGCGCCAAAGCCATCGGCTCGATTCGCGGCGCGCAAGACGTGCTCGAGCAGGTTGGCTTGAAGCGCGGGCCGCCAAACGCGGCGCTCGTGGCGTCGCCGCTCTTCATGTTGCCGTTCTGCTTCGAGATGATGCGCGGCACGCTGGGGCGTGTCGACGGCTCGGGGCTGTTCGGTGGCGCCTGCCGCTACGGCTTCGTGCCCCTGAGCGCCCTCAACTTGGTCTTGGCGCCGTTCTTTGGCGGCGAAACCACAGAGCTTCAAGGCCCGAGCGTCCATCACTTCGATTCGTCGGTTTACGCCATCGACTACTCGAAGCGCTCGGCCCTGACGGGCTCGCTTGCGCGAGAGCCGTCCGGCGGCTTCTTCAACAACAACCTCGGCTACGACGCGACCTACACGTACATCCACAAGAAGTACGGCGTGGTGGCCTACGGGCACGCCACGCTGCAGCAGACCAGCATTGCCAGCACCGACTACCTCGAGGTCTCCAGCTCGTTCTTCAAGGGTGACGCGCAGATTGGCCTGGACCTGATCCGCCTGCTCAGCGGCGGCAAGAAGGGTAGCTATTGGAGTCAGCACACCGCGTACGTCCGCGGCGGCCCGAGTCTTTTTCACAGCTGGGTCACCTCACGTGACGTGGGCACGCCGGGCGCGGGTGCCGCCGTGGACAACCCGCTGAACAACTCCGTCGCGCTGGTAACTGGCCTCGGCTACGAGGTCGCGGCCGAGGTAGACTTTCGCTTTCCGCTCTGGCTGGGCGGCGCGCACTTCATGTTCGAGCGTGGCACGTACCCCTCGTTGTCGTTTCCGGGTCTCAACCCGCGCGACTCGGCGTTCGTGGCGTTGCTTG